>JARYLT010000011.1 GCA_029907515.1 Spirochaetota bacterium
TCCGTATATTTATAGTAAGATGTACATGAAGCTTTCATTATATACAACGCTTCTGGTGGAAAAAATTGAAAAGAATTAGGGAAATTTTTGTAATTTTCATAAAAAAATTTGGGAAACAAGGGGTCAGAGCATGGAAACCATGAACACTGTAATCACAGAGTACACAGAGAAATTTGGGTAAGGCATAAATAGGGGTCAGAGCAAAAATGAATCCATAAATCAGCGATCGCAGGCGTTCAAGCGCTTGAGCGCCTGAATTTCAATAATCAATGGGGTCAGAGCCTTAAAACGTCATAAAACGTTATAATCGTATCTGGGTGAGGAGAAAAAGGGTCAGAGCCTACAATTGCATATATACCTGAGTTAGGAAAGATAGCGAAGACAGGATGTCGAAGCGATTAGAGTTGCGTGCGTGCTTCGATAAACTCAGCAACCATGGTTCGACGGTAGGTTACTGAAATAGTAGAAGTGCTCACCAACCATGCTTCGACAGACTCAGCAACCGGAATTTAGTAGGAAGGCGTCTGCAGCACGCTGGCAACAATAACATATATTGCAATAGTACAAGGCATTTTTCTTTGGCACTTTCTTTTGTTGCCGTCTGGACAAAAGAAAGTGCATAAAAGTAAAACATTGCAATGTCTTTACCCTAGACGCACTCTGCGTGAATTGAAAAAGTATGTATAAAGAAGAGATCCCAGAGAAATTTTGATAAGGTAAGCATAAAAAATCAGAGTATTAAAATTGACATAAAATAGGGTCAGAGCCTAAGACAAAACATAGTATAGTAAAAAAAAGTTGTTTGACGGAACTGGTTATGAAAGTTGTGCATGAAATTATATTTTTGTAGTAAAAAGTGCTATGATTAGGTGCATAGTAAATAATTCACCATATGAGATTTGTTTTTAAATAACAAGTATTAAAAAGATACAAAATGACAAAGTAATTTTAGTATAGTTGCACAGGAGGCGATTTATCTGGGTTATTTATGCACTGCTTTGCGCGCTCTTTTTAGCCATTGGTGATGTGCTGGTTAAAAATGCTCCAAAGATTCATCCAGTAACAGTGGCTGCCGGGCGCATATTTTTTTCTTTACCAGTACTGTGGGCGATAGCTCTTATCAAAGGGATCCCTGCTGTTGACTGGCGTATTGCCTGTGTCTTTATATTTTCTCCGCCACTGGAGGTGGTTGCGCTGGTACTGTATATGCGCGCATTGCAGATCTCACCGATGTATCGCACATTGCCGTTTTTAGCGTTCACTCCGCTTTTACTCATTCTTACCTCATATATTATGCTTGGTGAGAAGGTTACACTATGGGGATTATCAGGTATTGTATGTGTGGTAGGGGGAACGTATAGCCTGTATTTTAAACCAGGGCAACATTTACTTGAACCAGTTAAAGCTGTCATTTCCGATAAAGGCTCACTGTATATGCTTGCAGTGGCATTGTTGTATAGCATAACGGCAAACTTTGGCAAGATGGGTGTGGTGTATTCAAGCCCTTCATTTTTTGGAGCAGTGTATTTTACAATTCTTACCGGTATTTTATGTATATGGTCCATGGTGGTGGATAATGCCAGGCACATATTTACAAAAGAAATTATGCTCATAGGTATAACACAGGGCATAATGATAACATTTCACATGCTAGCTCTGGAGATAGCTCCGGTAAGCTACATGATTTCAGTAAAGCGCTCCAGCATGCTATTTGGCATCATCTTTGGTTCTATTTTCTTTGGCGAAAGAAATGTAGTACAGCACAGTATTGCTGCACTGGTGATTCTAGCAGGCATTGGCCTTATCAGTATACTTGGATGATGTGGTAAAAATGATACACTGATATTAATATTCAACAAACAAAGGCAGTAATAACTGTAAAATTATGGACACTATTATTAAAAATGTTCATTTTTCAGTAACTATCGCCCAAACATTCAACATTAGTTATGGCATAATTCTGGCTTTAAGGCAATTATTGAGCAAAAAAAGTAAAAATTTTGCCATAAAACCGTCAAAAACTCCCATAAAATAAAAAATACATTCAGGTTTTACTGAATTGGCACGGTACTTGCTTATATATTAAGCACATACTATTTGAATATAAACGATATGTTTATAGATAAGGAGGATACAATGGGAAATTCTATATGTTCATCATGCATTAACAGAAATATATGTGGCAGGGAGTCATTGGCTCATTGCGAACATTACGATGTTGTGTTGACAAGAGCTGAAGTTGTTGATTTGTTAAAGACCACTCGTGAAAAGGATCCAAACAAATTTCAGACAATCTTAAACGGCATCAAGAAAACCTACCATATCAATCTGGCATATTAAAAGCTTAAACTTAAAAGGGGTGGGTTTAAAACCTGCCCCTCTTTATATCTACACTTTAATACACCGCACAAGATGGTCTTTTTTTCTTCCAGCAAGGTTAACTGGTTTTTGTAGACATTCATCATCACCCAAAGAACAACGTGGATGAAACACGCAGCCCTGTGGTGGTTGAGTAATAATGGGTACGTTCCCGGGGATGGTATATAATCGCTTTGCAGTTTTATGCAATGACGGAATACAGTTCATAAGCCCATGAGTGTACGGGTGTAATGGGTTTTCAAAAATCTCTTTTGTGGGTGCATATTCCACAATCTCACCGGCATACATGATGGCAATGTAGTCTGCAGTATTTGCTACTATACCAAGGTCATGGGTTATTAAAAGCATGGACATATGTTCTGTAGCCTGCAGTGTAAGCAGTAAATCCAGTATTTGAGATTGTATGGTAACATCAAGCGCGGTGGTTGGTTCATCGGCTATTAAAAGATCTGGATGAGCAGCAAGCGCCATTGCAATCATAGCTCGCTGGCGCAAACCGCCGGATAGCTCATGGGGATATGCGTAGAAGCGCTGTGCAGCGTTGGGAATGCCTGCTTTGCCTAAAAGTTCAATGGTGTACTCTTTTGCTTCCTGTTTGCTGTACTGCAAATGAAGCTCCACTGCTTCCTGTACCTGATAGCCAATGGTGAATACCGGGTTCAGTGATGTCATGGGTTCTTGAAATATCATGGCTATATTTTTTCCGCGGATTGACCTCAGGGTATTTTCAGAACAATGCAAAAGATCAATGGAATTGTATGTGATAGTACCTGATTCAATTTTTCCTGGTTTGGGCACTAAATTAAGAATTGAATATGCAGTTACGGATTTACCGCACCCTGATTCACCGACAAGGCCCAACGTTTTGCCTTTTGGTATTGACAGTGACAGATTCCGTACTGCATAGCTTTTACCATAAAGATTTGTAAATGAAAT
This sequence comes from Spirochaetota bacterium, assembly GCA_029907515.1. Lineage (GTDB taxonomy): Bacteria > Spirochaetota > UBA4802 > UBA4802 > UB4802 > UBA4802. Next base: position 3,316 of record JARYLT010000011.1, read on the forward strand.
GGTAAGGTTTTCAATGGTAACTATCGCTTCCATGATTATGTAATATTCCTGCTTCGTTTTGTTAATTCAAAACCTTCATCTTCCAGCATTGTATACAGGTCATCTAAATCAGCATTTTCAATCTTGCATTTGTAAATGGTTGCATCTTTATAGGCAAGTATTTCAGCAATAACAACATCTACAACCTGTAATGTGCCAGGTTTAACTTCAACTGCACGCTTTTCGTTAATCTGTGTAAACGCTGCTTTAGTAATGTTGCTGTCATGAAGTGCATTGATAAATTCGTGTATGGCATCAAATTTTATTTCACGTTGCATGGCATGACCTTATCTGTTTTAAAAATATCGTGGTACAAGGGTAATGTATTGCCCGTCAAAGTCAACGACATAATAGCGTATTGCTTTTTTATATTTATTGGTATACGAATTGTCACAGGGAACTGGAATATATTGAATAGTGCCGATAGTTACTGGTTGAGTAAGCCCTGTGACGCCAAAAAAAGCTTCAACAGTATACTGTGACAAAAGTTCATGAAGTTTCTGGTGTGAATCATTTGCACACTGCTGCTTTGTGCGCTGAATATCTGGCAAAAAGTATGAAAAGACAAATATATGCGCATGGGAATGCTTTTTCAGATCTTCTTTTAGCCAGGACAGTTGCTTGTCTGAAATGGAAAGCGTTTTTTTGCTGGTGCTGTATAATACAATGAAGTGATTGGTGCCATAATTAAAGGAATACCATGCATCCTTCCCGGTAAATTTTGTGTAGATAGCTGTAGAATCATTATATGTATCAAGCGGACCGCATGCAGTAAAGAGGATGCAGTTAAGTTTCTTTGCAAATTTGAAAAATTGCTGGAATTGTTTTTCAATATCAATTACATTAATACCCATGATAGATGAGCCCCCATGAATGATGTTGCCACAATGCATGGTAAATACGGGGTTTTCCTTATTGATTGATAGAAGTGTGTTAGTAAGCTGAGGATTAAACTCCTCATAGGGCGAATCCGGCGATGTGTTGCTGGTAACCACAAAACGTATGGGTTGTGCATCCATCATTTGGCTGGAACTGCAGGAGCACTGAATGATTATGAAAACTGTTGTTATCACAAAAAAGATAGCAAGAGATAGTTTCTTCATAGTAGCAATCACCGTTGTTCAGGTAATATATCAGGGTATTGAACAATAATACCATTAATATACAGTAATACCACAATAGGATGTTGCTTACTAATATTTTATTTTTATCAATAAATATTTTGTTAAACCGGCAAAAAGATGTTTGATATGTAGAATAAACACAATTAATCTATTGTTATTATTTCAATTTTCCAGAATTAGTGAAACAGTAAAAATTTTTTTGCTGTATAAAATAATAATTATAATATTCAACTTGACATATACAAAATAATACATTATCGTAATAAAATATGCTATGTATTTTCCAGATTTTCTTATTAATTATAAGGGGGCTTTTATGATACATAAGTGGTATATACAACAACTGACATTCCCTGAAATACTCAACAGGAATGCAATACAGTTTGGTACCCGGCGTGCACAATGGTGGAAAACCGGTCCAAATACTACAACATCCATAACCTATGCAGAGTTAGGAATTATAATAAAACAGTTAACTGCTGGTCTGATGAGCTTAGGAGTGGGAAAAGGTGACCGTGTTGCTATAGCTTCCCATACTGCACCACAGTGGTTATGGGCGGATTATTCAATACTATGCGCTGGCGGCATTACTGTGTGTGTATATCCAACGCTTTCAGCAAAAGAAATGAGTTTTATTATTAATGATTCCGGATCTAAAATTTTATATGTCCAAGATGAAGAAATTCTATCATGGTCCCTGAGTGCAATACAGGAAATGCCAACACTGGAAAAAATCATCATCATGAAAGATGACTACAACGGTAATGATTCACGTGTTTTAACGCTACAGCAGGTAAGGGATTTGGGGATTACACTGCTGGCACAAGATAGGCTTGCGTATGAGCGGCGATGGCGATCGGTTAACATACTTGACCCAATGACTATTGTCTATACATCGGGCACCACTGGAAGGCAAAAAGGTGCTGTGCATACTCATTTCAGTATCAATGCAGCATGCTGCAGGGATTTGCGTATTGTTCCGGAATATCGTGAAGATGATGTGTTGCTTTCATTTTTACCGCTTGCACATACCTATGAACGTGAATGTGGCCACGGTACAGCTATGATGGCTGCTGCAACCATTGCATACTCGTCACCTATGACGCTGGTTGAGGATTTGCAAATTTTCAGGCCAACAGTTTTTATGTCGGTTCCGCGAATATATGAGCGCATTTTCATGGCAATGCGCGATATGGCAGCTAAATCCCCGATAAAGAAGAAGATCTTTGATTTTGCAATTAAAACCGGATTGCAACTCACGGAAGCACGCGCAGATAAAAATGGATTTGTTGATATGTCCGAAGGTATTGATTTTACAGAAGGTGTTGGCAGGTGGCTGGCATTCAAATACAAATTGGTTGATAAGCTTGTATTCAGCAAGGTACGTGAAAAATTAGGCGGTAGATTCAGGTTTGCGTTTTCAGCTGCTGGCAGTTTGCCCGCAGATTTGTGCAAGGTGTTTATGGCAATGGGGGTCAGGATTTATGAAGGGTATGGTGCTACTGAAACCTGTAATACTGTTAATCTTAATTTGCCTCATAAGGTATTACCTGGCTATGTTGGGCCGGTATGCAATGGTGTAGAAGGACGTGTGGCAAGTGATGGCGAATGGCAGGTGCGTGGTGATAATATATTCCTGAATTACTGGAATAATCCTGAGGCAACGAAAGAAGCTTTTACTGAAGATGGTTTCTATAAAACAGGTGATATTGTTCAGATGGGGCCTGATGGATATATCAAGATTGTTGACAGAAAAAAAGGGATAATGGTTCTGGATACTGGCAAAAATGTTCCTGCTGCAAAGATAGAAAGTTTATTTTCCGTCTCGCGGTATGTTGATATCGTATTCCCAATTGCTGATGACAGGCCATTTGTTGGCGCGCTGGTTGTTCCTAAATTTGATGTTTTTATTGAACTGTTTGATAAGGAAGGAATACCATACGATAAATCAAAACTGGTATTCTTTGGCGAAGGCGCAGCTAGAATGTGTATTGGTGTTGGCGAAGACTTTATTCAGAATGATAAACTGAAAAAACTGGTTGATGAGGATATCCAGTTGGCAAACAGGGAACTTGAAGAGTATGAAAGAATAAAGAAATACGTAATCATAAACAGGAAGTTTACTGAGGCAACCGGAGAGATGACGCCAACGCTGAAAGTTAAACGTAATATCATCATGAAAAATTTTGAAAAGGAAATTAACGAGTTGTTTAAACGGTAGTTCTTCTATTTCACCCCACCAGCTTTACATGGTGGGGTGAAATTTATCTAGCATTGCTATCCTTTCGCCCATATAAATGCACTGAAATATATGCAGTGATAGGGATGCATATAAACATACCAATGCTACCAATAATTGATTTAACTATCTCACTTAAAATTGGATTGTAGTTAAATATCATCCACACTGGCATTCCTGGTTGAATACGCATGGAGATAAGAAGTATTAATGACAGAGAGCTTCCAACATACGCCAGGACCAGAGTATTGACCATGGAACCCAAAATATCAGTTCCTACTGTTAAAACCGACCTGAAAGCATCCTTAGGTGATAAATCTGGATTTGCATTGAAAATTTCAGCAGTTGCAGACGCTATAGAAATACATACATCCATTACTGCACCCAGAGCAGCAATGATAATACTGGCTAATGCCAGCCCCCGTATATCAATTGCTACGTCGGCAACATAAAATACGGTAAGCATTTCATTGGTAACAAATCCTGAAAGATGCATTATATTTCCCACAATATATGCAAGGATAGATGCTATGATTATTCCTGCAGATGCGCCTAATATAGCAGCAAATGTCTTTTTCTTGAAACCAGCTATTACTGGCAATGTTATCACAGTGGATATAATTGAAATAACTATCGCTAATGGTAAAGGGGGATAGCCTTTAAGTGTTAAGGGTATTAATACAAAAAATAGCAAGAGTATTGTAATGAGTAAAGCCATCAGCGAAAAAAAGCCTTTTACTTTTCCAATGACTATTACGGATAGTATCATCATTAATGTGAGGATTAGTATCATTGTTGTATTATCAATATCGTATAGCGATATATATTCCGGAGTGCTTTCCATTCCAGTTTTAGATATGCCAATGAATACGACATCCCCCTGTTTATAGAACATGTCTTTTGGCAGGTCATGCTCTCCCCGGAAGGTAGCAACCTTTGTCTGTCCTTTTAATACGCCATCAAGGATAGTAACATGGATTTTTGTTTCGTATAGAGGATAATTGTGATCACCTGCTATGCGGTGTTTTTCAATTTTCGTTATTTCAGCACGGGTGAATATTCTTTCATCATCATACGGCATTTTGGCAAATAAAGGTATAGTTATAGTTAACAGTAACACTACAAAAAATATTTTTTTCATGAGATAGTTCCTGAGAGTTATTATAATTAAATTGTAATCAAATAGCGTAATGAAAAACAATACAACATTATGAACTGCCACAAATGTGAGAATTGGAAGTACATATCAATATTTTAATTATATCAGTTGATGCATGTGTTGATTTGTCAAGTTACAATTTGTTTTTTAATATAATTAGTGGAAGATGATTCTGGCATTATTATACAGTGTGATAAGTGATAAACACAACAATGGATGTCCACCAGTTAATTCAAGGAGATGGATTATGAAACCTGATATTATTATTCTACCAAGACCTTTGTATGATGGAAATGTTTCAATAGAATATGCGCTGAAACAGCGTCGTTCGGTGCGGCGTTTTTCTAAAATGGCTATCTCTTTGCAGGAACTATCGCAAATACTATGGGCTGGCAGTGGCATATCACAAGGAAGTTACCGTACTGCGCCATCAGCAGGTGCAACCTATCCCTTAAACTGCTATGTAGCAGCTGGCAATGTTGAAGAATTAGAAAAAGGGGTGTATTGGTATATTGTAAAAAATCATGGATTGAAACAAATAGCACCGTATGATTTGCGTAGTGCCCTGTGCAGGGCTGCTTTACATCAAACATTTATTGAAGAAGCACCAATAGTTATTGTAATAACTGCTATTTATGAACGCACTACAGGGCATTATGGTCAGCGCGGTATACGGTATGTACACATGGAGGCAGGGCATGCTGGCCAGAATATTAGTTTACAGGCTGTTGCACTGGGATTGGGTAGTGTCATGGTTGGGGCTTTTCAAGATGAAATGGTTAAAGAAATAGTATCACTGGAAAAAGGTGAAGAGCCGCTCTATATTATTCCTGTTGGGAAACCCGCATAACATATATAATTGAATACCCCTTTTTTTGGGTATTCAATTATATAGTCATAATTCCTGAATTGTGTTTGGGTTAACGTTAACTCGATTATTGTTTTTTAGTATTAATCTTGAGTGGAACATATAAAGGGCAAAAGCTTACTGCACTGGTCAATAAAAAAACCACGGCAAGTATTCCCAGTATAATAGCTGCAGTGCCAGTAATCTGCCCGGTAAAGTAAAGCACAATGATTACAATGGCAATTATTGTTCGCAGTAACCTGTCAATTGTTCCCATATTTTTCTGCATTGTTATCCCCCTGTAGTATTATAGTATATAGTATTATACTTAAATATTGATTAAAAGTCAAGGTGTGGTAATGTTTTTTTTGCATTGAGGAAAATTAAAACGTCTGTCCTTTCTTATAATAATCCCTTGACATGAGTACAAACTGAACATAGAGTGATTTTTTATTGTGGCTAACATCAATACTAAAAGATTGAATGAATAATGGCATGTATACTTTCCAGCTTCTCAGGTGTACGTTGTGCATCATTCAATGTGTATTAATCAATTTACAATCATGGGTAATTTGTAAAGAAATAGTGCAGTAATCAAAATGAATATAAAGTACATAAGGGTATTTTAAATAGTGTTAACAAGCATTGTATCCATCATGAGAAAGGGAAACGATAGTACTGTTTGGCATGTAGTATCATTTAAAACCTTGATAGGTGCTCTTGTGATTACGACAGTACTATTGACGATTCAGGCTTTTGCGGGTACTATAGTACTTGATAATATTCACGATACCTATAATACCTCCCCATATATAAGTATGTTTGAAGATCCAACCTCACAGCTTTCTGCTCAGGATATCATAAAAAATGATTTACTAAAAAAATTTCAAGATAATACCAGCAAAGGCATTAACAAAGGTTATTCAAATTCTTCATGGTGGTTTTATTTTTCCGTACATAACAGGTCATCCCATACGCACTGGTTGGTGGATTTATCATTCCCAACAATGGATTATTTTGAATTTTACAACGTTAATGAAAAAGGCATCACATGTATTGCAAAAGAAGGTGATATTTTCCCATTTGGACACAGGAAAATTGCACTCAATAATTTTATACTTCCCCTAACGTTGGGTTATAATGAAAAAGCTCAATATCTTATACGTGTTAAGACAACAAGTGAGGTTATCATCCCTTTACAAATACGGACATATACATCATTATTAGAAAATAGTATAAAAGAATATGGTGGTCTGTGGTTTTATTTTGGCATAATGATGGCAATGTTTTTGTACAATTTATTTTTATTAATAACCCTGCGGGACATTAGCTATCTGTATTATATTCTGTATGTATTGTTTTCAGCTTTGAGCAATATCAGTTTCAATGGAATTGCATATCAATTTTTCTGGCCTGACTCTCCATGGTTTCATAGTGTTTCAATAGTATTTTTAGGAAATCTTGCTATTATTTCTTTCATGCTATTTACACGAAATTTCTTAATGACCCGTAATTTTTTACACTGGTATGATACTCTTTTAAAAATATTTATAGCATTAATTGTCCCTGTAATTATTGCCATCCCTCTTGCACCCCTTTCATTTTCAATTATTTGCCTCAATACGGAAGTAATTGTGGCAACGTTACTTGCATTTATAGCATGTGTGATAGCGGTAAAAAATAAATACAAGCCTGCATATTTCTACTTAGCATCAATGATTGCCGTTTTTTTGGGTGTGAGCCTTATCAGTTTACGTAATTTTGGTATTCTGCCTGATGTATTTATCACGCGCTATGGCTTTCATCTGGGTACCAGTATTGATGTCATCTTGTTATCGATAGCGTTAGGGTATCGTTATAATTTAATAAAAGATGAAAATGAAAAACTTGTGATTTTAAAAAATGAAATTGAAATAGCACGAACAATCTATAATTCTATTGTTCAGACTAACATACCCGAATTAACAAATGTGGCCATTGAAACCATACTTATGCCTACAGAGGTTATTGGTGGTGATATTGCTGAAATCCATTCAATAAATGAAGATACCGTTGGAATATTTATTGCAGATATATCCGGACATGGGATTCCTGCCGCAATTGGCGCAGCAATGGTCAAAATGGCATGTGCACATGCAAGTCAGTATGATGAATTTCCTGATAAATATCTTTTATCAATAGAAAATACATTATCCCGGAGGATAGGGAATCAATTTGTCACTGCCATATATGCAGTTGTTGATACAAAAGAAATGACTGTTGCCACAAGTAATGCTGGACACTATGCTATAGTGTTATGTAAAGTTGATGGGTCTATTGTGCAGCTAAGGCCAAAAGGTGGTGCTATTGGCTTTTATCCAAATGCTTTTTTTGCAGTTGCCCGTGAAAACATAGGAAAAGGTGACAGGATTGTTTTATTTACTGATGGTATCGTTGAATTACGAAATACAAAAGGTGAATTATTTGGTGAAGATCGTTTTATAGATATTATCAGAGAATATAATGGTAAAAGTATAAAAGCATTAAAAAATGAAATACTGGCTGCAGCCTACCGATGGATTTATCCCCATAAAAAATTTAATGATGATTTTACACTTGTTATTGTTGATATAGTTTAATGAAATGACGTATATACATATATGGAACCAAAAGTATAGTCTATCTGTAAATTAGAATTTCATATTATCTCCGTTCCAATACCTGCATCAGTAAATATTTCTAAAAGTACCGCATGCTCAACTCTGCCATCAATAATATGGGTTTTACTAACACCCTCTTTTAATGCGCTCAGGCAACAGTTGACTTTTGGTATCATCCCTCCGGTAATTTTATTGTTAACAATTAGATTATTTACTTCTTCTTTACGCAGGGTTGATACAAGTGAATCATCAATCTTAATACCTTCGACATCGGTCAAAAGTATTAATTTTTCAGCTTTCAGTGCTTCGGCTAATTTACCTGCTGCAATATCTGCATTAATGTTATACGTAACGCCATTCTCATCACAGCCAATGGGTGCAATAACCGGGATGAATTTTTCTCTGTCAAGTGTTTCAATAATCAGCGGATTTACCTGCTGTATGGTACCCACCTGTCCAATGTCCATCTTCTGGCCATTCACGTCATGGTAAATCTTCTGGGCAACAAAAAGATTGCCATCTTTACCCGATAATCCCACTGCTTTTCCACCAGCCAGGTTAATATAGTTAACTATCTCCTTATTTACTTTCCCAACAAGCACCATTTCAACTATTTCCATGGTTGGAGCATCGGTTACTCGCATACCACCAACAAATGAGCTTTCAACACCAACCTGTTTTAAAAGAGTATTGATCTGCGGCCCACCTCCATGAACTATTACCGGATTAATGCCAACGTATTTTAACAAAACCATATCCAGCGCAAATGATCGTTTTCCTTCATCAGTTTCCATGGCATGGCCGCCATATTTTATAACAATGGTTTTGCCGTAAAATTCCTTGATGTAGGGAAATGATTCAATAAGTGTATTAACCTTTTCAATATATCGTTTCATGCAAGATAAACCTCTTTTTGTAGTGGTATTGCAATTGAATCAGGCAAATCATCAGGTTCAACGGCATATAATGGCGAAATCTCAATTTTTTCAACAACTTTTGGAACAGGAATATTTTTTTGTAACAGCCATTTTTTATAAAGGTGTATCATCAGTTCCTGTGCAGTATCAACAGAATCAACACCTGATTTATTTTTTACCGGAGCAAATTCTTCTTCACGTTTAGTTTCAAGAATGAAATTATGTTCAGTTAATGGTAGCGCATCAAAGACAAACTTTTCAAACTTATAACCGGTGATAGTATGTTTTCCATTATTTGTGTATTGTGGAATGGATTTTTTAGCAACATGGAACGGTAGTGAAATATTTCCCTGTGCTATTTTTTCAATAAAGTGTGTATTAAAAAGATGGATGGCGATGCTGCCTGCACCATAACGCAAATTACCCTGCTCGTCTTTTTCGTATTGTTTTTCCTGTGGGAGGTCAGAATATTCAACAACACCTATCCTGCCATTGGAAAATTTTACAAATACACCTATTTTCTCTTCGGGATAGGCTTTTTGCAATGCTTTACTTGAAACTTCAGCATTATGTGTAACATGAAAACCTATAAAGACAGGATCAATGATGCGTACCAGTGGATTATCTACCTGAAAATATGAAAGCACTTCAATGCCCATGGTTAAAAGTTTATTCAATGTACCTGATGTGTATAATGCCGTTAAACTTCCACCATGACCATCAGGATTCCTGAAAATTGAATATGGGGTTTCTAAAATAAGTTTTCCCTGCTCATCAAGGGAAGGAATCATATTTTGTTTAAATATAAAGACTTTATCTTTATTCAAAGTAAAGAAGTTGTGTTTTTCAAAATAGTCAACGGTTGCCTGGTGATTGGATTCTGATGTCATGATGCACCATGGTATATCAATCCCAAACTTTTTTTCATAGGCTTTTATCTTTTCAGCGTGAATCTGGAATAACGTTTTATTGCTTACCGGCCCAATTGGGAATATACCTTTTGGTCCATCAAAACCCAAACGGCTTCCCTGCCCACCTGCAACCACAAATGCAGCCACCTTGCCTTTTTTGATGGTATCAATTCCAACCTGTTTAGCATATTCAAATTCTTTGTGTTCTTCCAGCGTTTGTGGCAAACGGGTGAAAGGAGCAGGTTCAAATTCCATAGGAATGATATGCTTTTTGGTAAGAGCATATAATTCATTTATCTCATCAAAATTTATGAGCGATAGTTCCTGTAAAAGATGCTTTTTCTCGTCAATGGTTAGATCATCCCAGAACTTGAATACATGCTCATTGCCTGATTGATAAACTTTTTTAATTACAGCATCGTAGCCTTCAAAGGATATCATGGTTAGCCTTTCTTTTTATAATATATTTATTTTTATAGTAGCAAAATATGCAGGTATTTCACAAAAAATATTACAACTGTATTTCACTGAATATGGTACTGGTATCAAATGTTTTACATATTTTTATAAATCAAAAGATTTTACAAGTAATACTGTAAAGCCTTTAAATGTATGCTCTAAATCTGGATTAGCTGAGCTGTTTTCTGTATAGTGAGATTCAACATATTGATATCGGTACCCTGCTGCAAGGGTAACTGCAACAGAAGGGATATAATAGGCTAATTGCATAGAACCATTGGCACCTATTTCATAAAAATTGATACTTTGATCTCCAGTTGTTTGTTCTTCCTGCTGTTTTCCATAAATGTATAATCCCGAAAGATTGGCCAGTAAATATACATTGGTTATAAGAGGCATGGTAAAACTTATGCCACCCCCAGGACCTAAAGCATGATGTATTCCATCTTTCCCATTTGTTTTATTGTGGTATGCAAAAGCTAAATATTTTCCCCCGCCAAAAACTTTTATGTACCGATTAATCTGATAGTTCAATGCTAAATCAACATCATACCTGCGCAGTTCCATTCTTTCAGTTCCCATTTCCCATGTGTATTTTTGTGGTGTTGCCAGGGCTACCAGTGTAGTACTCCAGTTATCTGAAAACTGATATGCAATAGAAGGCCCAATGTACAGTACTTCATCCATATTCACTGTGCCACCCTCAGTGCTGGATTTTCTTTCCATCTTCCAGTCAGCATACCATGCTGATATGCCAACACCCAGGTCAGCAGCATATAACATGGAATTCAGGAATACAACTATCATGAACAGTATAGAATACTTCTTCATAGTTTATAACCTCCAAAAAATAATTTTTTGTTTTAATATCCTTGAAGGGATTCTACAACCATTCTTATGATTGTAAAAGCACATACTAAATAACTTGTAAGTATTCAATATTCTATACTTCACAATAATTCTTGTATATTACTATAAACCTAAAATGATTTAGCAACTGATGCTGTAAACCCCCTAAAATGATTATCATATTTGCTGTCTTCATCTGTTCCATAATCCAGGTAATGAAGCTGAATGTATTGATAACGATATCCAGCTGAAATTGTTGTTTCGATAGCCTGTATGTAATATGCCAGTTGAAGGGAAGAGTTAATTCCAAATGAATAAAAATTTCTATTGTCCGGGCTCCCTGCAGGAGGATTGTCAGTTTTTTCCAGTCCATACCCGTAGATACCGGATACTATGCCAAGAAGGTATATGCTTGAAACAATAGGGAATGAAAATCCAATGCCTGCACCTGGTCCAACTCCATGATTTATGCCATTATAATTATCAGAATTAAAATCAAAAGCTAAATACTTTATTCCTGCAAAACACTTTATATACCGGGAAATTTGATAGTTAAGGGTACAATCTACATCGTATCGCCTGTATTTTACAGAATCATTTGCAGAAATATCCTGATCATATTTATTTACGGTTGCAAGAGCAATCAACGTGATGCTCCATTTGTCTTCAAACTGATAAGAAATAGTTGGGCCCACAAATAAAGCTGGCTCAAGATTGAAAGTACCTAACGTTTTGCTTTCCATCTTCCAGTCGGCATACCATACTGATATACCAACACCAAGGTCAGCAGCATATATTTTTGATGCAACAAACAGTATTAAAAACATGATGGATATTTTGTTTTTTCTCACAATAAAAAACTCCAATGTAATAAAATTTAAAATCTATTCCCAGTGAAACGATTTCACTATAAGGAACGTAAATCCTTTAAATGTATGCTCATCCTTTTTGCCATAAGGATCATCAGTATCGTATCTGGATTTTATAAACTGATATCGATAGCCAATTGAAGTGGTTAAACCTGCTGACGCAGCATAGTACGCTAACTGTACTGATGCATTATAGCCATATTCGGTAAAATCTTTTGAGCCATCATTATCTTTGTGATTTCCCCACAGATACAGGCCTGAAACATTCCCAAGAAAATAAAAATTGTCGATAACTGGAATGGTTAACCCAATGCCACCACCGGGTCCTGCACCATGATGTTTCCCATTTTTAAATGTAAAACCTAAATATTTGCCACCAAAGAATATTTTCAGGTATCTTACTAATTGATAGTTTAATACTAAATCAGAATCATAGCGTCTGATTTTTGTAGTGCTATATACATCTGACATTTCATATGGTGACGGAGTGAACAATGCCACCAGTGTGGTACTCCAGGACTGGGCAAACTGATACGAAATAGATGGTCCAATACAAAAAGCAGGGTCCATTTTTATTGTTTTATCATTTGGATTATCTGGATTGTACATCTTCCAGTCAGCATACCACCCTGATACACCAATACCTAAATCTGATGCATACAGTGACGAGGAAATAATAAATGTCAGAATACTATAGATAATAATTTTAAACAATTTCATGTATTACCTCCAGATAATTATAGTATACAAAGTCTATGGTATGGGGTTAAGATTATGATACATAAAGATAGTATAATGTATGCCTGGTAACAGCGAACTCTATCATTTTTTTAGTAAAACATATAAATGAAAATGTCAATGCATTTTCATATTTTTATGTTTGTACATTTTTTTGTTACTGTAACTGGTTACAATCCATTCACAAAATCTTCCATACGGTCCATGGCTTCTTTGAGCTGTTCCATGGATGTTGCATAGGCACAGCGTATGTGATTGTCATACGAGTTTCCAAACGCAGTTCCTGGCACAACAGCAACCTTATGGCTTTTTAAAAGTTTAAGTGCAAACTCCCGTGAAGATAACCCTGTGGATGATATATCGGGAAAGGCGTAAAAGGCACCTTTGGGTGGAAGACAGGGTAGTCCCATCTCGTTTAAGCGTGCAGTGATGAAGTTTCGACGTTTAAGATACTGCGAACGCATTGATGCAACATCGCGCTGGCCCCTTTGTAAGGCTTCCAATGCAGCATACTGCGCAATGGATGGAGCACACAGTGCTGTATACTGGTGAATCTTGTTCATTGCGCTGATAATGGGTTCAGGTCCGCATGCGTATCCCAGGCGCCATCCGGTCATGGCATATGCTTTGGAAAAGCCGTTTAAGTAAATTGTGCGTTCAGCCATTCCGGGTATGGATATGATTGAAACGTGTTCACCATTGTACGTAATGGCATCATAGATTTCATCTGAAATAACGATTAAGTTGTTGGCAATAGCAATGGCAGCTATCGCTTCTAAATTTTCTTTGCTGATAGATGCGCCGGTTGGGTTTGAAGGGTAGTTAAGCATTATGGCTTTTGTTTTGCTGGTGATGGCTTTTTTTACTGCATCAATATCAATGGCAAAACCATCTTTAAAATGGGTAGCGATAGTAACCGCTTTTCCATACGCTAATTTAATGGTTGCTGCATATGAAACATAGCAGGGTTCAAAGTATATAATTTCATCACCGGGATTAACAATGCTTCGCAATGCAATATCAAGGCCTTCGCTGACACCGATGGTTATAAGCACCTGAGTTTCCGGGTTGTATTCAATACCATGATTTTTTTTGATATGTGATGCAATTGCCTGTCTGAGTTCAAGTAAACCTCTATTGGATGTGTAATGGGTGTTACCATCTTTTATGGCATAGATGCCTGAATCAGAGATGCGCCATGGTGTGACAAAATCGGGCTCTCCCACACCCAATGAGATGCAATCCGGGGTGTTGTATACAATATCAAAAAATTCACGGATACCTGAAGGTGGCAGGGTCTTTACATTATCCGAAATGTGGTTTTCAACGTTATGCGATTTGACCAGGTGCAATTTCATGAATAACTCCGTACTAATAGAATTGATGTTGCTGTCATTTCGAATCCCGATTTCATCGAGATGCTGCTGTAATAAGATTTCTCCTCACTGCGTTTGTCGAAATGACTTTGTAAAAAAAATATAATATACAATATTGTATATAATTCTGCAATAAAAATTTTAATAATTTTTTTTAGCCATATACAACCACATCATTATTCAATGGCACTTTTCTCCTGTGTTTGTGGTTGTTGTGGTAGCGGAGATGTCTTATACAGTAACACATATATAATTAATGATGCTATCACTATAAGCACTATCGACAAAATTTTATATTTGCGCAATATAAATCCAGAAAGAGCAATCAGTACTCCTGCAATGATAATTGCTGCTGTGGTGTGGTGTAAAATATATGTGGTTACATCCATAGTAACTATCTCCAAACATTTAATAAACTGGCTTGTAGTCAAAGCGGTGAATTGCGGTAATGTAGCGGATGGTATGTGTTTTATAGCGCATAATTATGGAATGCGTCTTTGCCCCTCCTGCCATGAAACGCACACCGGGCAGCAGCTCACCATCGGAAATGCCGGTTGCTGAGAACATGATATTCTCACCCTTTGCCAGATCACTCAGCGTGTAAATTTTTTCTAAATCATTGATGCCCATGGCCTTAACAAGTTCTTTGTCCTTCTGGTCGCGGTACACAAACCGTGCCTGCATGTCACCATCAAGACATTTAAGTGCGGCAGCAGAAAGAATCCCTTCACGGGCTCCACCAACACCCATAAGCATGTCAATAGGGGTATCATCAAGTGCGGTGGCGATAGCTCCTGAAATATCACCATCTTTTATTAATTTAATCCGTGCACCTAATGCACGTATGCGTTCCACCAGTTCGCGATGGCGCTCACGGTCAAGTATACACACGGTAATATCTTCTATGTACTTTCCCTTTGCACGGGCAACGCGCTTGATGTTAACTTCAGGTGATTGTGTGATATCAATAACACCGCGACCTTCCCTGCCCACAGCAATCTTTTCCATGTAGATTGGGGGTGCATTGAGCATGGACCCGTGTTCGGCTATAGCTATAGCTGAAATGGTGTTGTACCCGCCCTGTGCCAGCGTTGCATGTCCGTCAATGGGGGTCAGAGCAATATCTACTTCTGGATGATCGGCATTACCCAGTATTCTGCCATTTGATAGAGGTGAATCGGGATTGTTGATACCGGAAATTATATGGCCTTTAAATGATACGGTTGAAAACACCTTTGACATGGCTTCAACAGCATTTTTTGAAGCAAGTTCTTCATTCCCCCTGCCATAGTAGCGGGCAGCCCACAATGCCGCTGCTTCGGTAACACGGACAACTTCCAGTGCTAAATTGCGATCCATAGTATACTCCACCAACCAGTGTAACTACAGTTCATATCAGTAGGAATACAATCAAAAATTGTCAAATTAATATTTTATAAATATTTTGATGTGGGGTAAAATGTTGAGCGTAATGTATTGTTATAAAGTGTATTAATTGCTATCCATCGTTAAAATAATGTGAGTAATGATGCTATCGTTTTCTTTTTTTGTTGTATGTAAGTAGAGCTGTAAGGGGATGTATATATACTCTTTTTTTGTGATATGTGGGTGTAGTGCGATTCTACTGTTGCAAGGTATCGCTTTGATTGAGGGTCTAATGCAAGAATATTTACAGTGGGTAGTATAAATAAACGGTTGTACAGCGTGGAAGCAATGGAAAAAAGATCAGGGGAAACGATTGCTTCGTCGCTTTCAATGGTGGTTGGCAATAGTTTATTCTTTGAGCTATCGTAAAGGGTGATAAATGCATTGTTCAGAAAGATAGCGGTATTCCCTATCATATACAGTGATGGGTTAAATGAACCAGATAAAATTCTCTGTGTTTTTCCCGATTGCAATGAATACTGGCTTACCGTATAACCTCCGGGAAATCCTGCAGTATAGAAGGCTGTGTTATTGGCAATAAAAACTTCGGCCGGAGTTATGGTAGTGAAAAGCTTTTTCCATACATGATTGGTGTGCATATAGACATCATAATTGCCGGATGATCCACTGATAAAAAGTCTTTGACTGCTGCAGTCTAAAATTACTGTGTTTTCGTCCCACTGTGGTGCGCTTTCACGGCAAAGGATTTCTTTTTCACGGTAACTATCGCCCATAACCTCAACAATACAGTTGTTATTTTTATACAACAATGAATTACCGTCCCGGGAAAAAGAGTAATCCGTTCCTGCAGATGCAGTTTTCACTACTTTGATGGTTTTCTTTGGTATATGTATCAAGAGGAGTACTGGCTGTGGTATTGTGTCATTGCTGAAATATTTGATGGCAATGTATGCACCGTTAGCTGAAACGCGTGCTGATATGACAGTGCCATTGAATTGATACACTGTGTTTTTTTTGCGAGTGGCGACAGTATTAATGATAACAGTATTTGTGTTGCCAGATTCTTTTATATAGACAACCTCTTTCCCGTTGAGCCATCCTGCGTATGCTATCCCGGAATCAATAAACTGTGCCCCAATACTCTGATAGTAATCAAGGCGTGTAAAAAACAATTTCTGGTATTCGGCCGAAGATGTACTGATGTATACCGAATCAAGCGGTATGCCACGTGCATACAGCGGCAGCCCCAAAATAAGTACCAGCAGGATGATAAGCACAACTCGCATTGGCAAATGGATGTGCAGGGTATTAGTTGGATTTTGCTTTTTCTTCAGTGCCTGATTCCTTCTTTTCCTTTTCCACTGCAGGAATGATAAACCGCTGCCCAGGAAAGATTAAATCAGGGTCTTTGATCTGGTCTTTATTGGCAATATAAATGAGAGGCCACAATCGTGCATCGTTATAAACTTTGAGAGCTATCCTCCACAGACAATCACGTGCTTTGGGATTATACTGAACAATATATTCTTTGTATTCTTTTTTTGGTTCTTCTTTAGCAATAACTTCTGTTTCTTCTTTGGCCTCTTCCTGCATTGCAATGGCCTCTTCCTTCTTTTCCATAGCAATAAGCATTGAATTGAGTGCTGTTATTGCCTGCTGAGATGCGTCATAGGATTCAATATACTTTTCTTTTGAAAAGAGGTCCTGACTATTTGCTATAAGTTTTTCAGCTTCAGTAAGTGTTTGTGCCATCTCCTGGGAGGATTCTCTTTCACTGACCTGTGTGTACAGGCTTTTTGCGGCTTCCAGAGATTCAGATGCTTTTCCTTTTTCAATAGCTGTTTTTGCCAGTAGCAAAGATTCTTTTGCTGATTGCATTGCTGCAATTGCTGCAACTATGTTCTGCTCTTCAAGTTTAGTAGTGGCTTCATTAATTTTTTGCTCTGTTAATGACAGTTCGTCTTTTGCAAATTCATCACCACGCTGGGTGCGCAGCGATTCTTTTTCATTTTCCAGTACTACAAGCTGTTCTTTAAGTTGCGGAATCATTGCCAGTGATTTTGCTTTTGCCTCATTGGCAAAGCCAATTGATTCTTTTGATTTTTGTATTGATTGGCGATAGTTTTTATCGTCACGAAATTTGGTTGCTTCATCCAGAGAGTTTGTAGCCTGCGCATACTCAACATTTGCAAATTCTTTGGCGTTAAGCATTTCGGCCTGCTGCAAGGTCTCTTTAGCTTCTGTGAGCATATCGTTAGCATACAATGGCAGGGACTTTTCTATTGCTTTTAGGGATTCTGCCTGTGATTCTTGTGATTTTTTCTGAGCATCCTTTATTTTATCTTCTTTAAGTAATGAATGTGTGTCATATAAATATTGTTTAGCTTTTTCCAGCTCTTCAGGTGCATATTTGTCTGCTTTTACTTCTTCAGCTTGGGTTATTCCATAGCGGGCTTTGGACATATCCCTGATGGGCAGGTCAGAAGCACATCCAATAGAAAATACTATGCAGGATACAAGTATGTATATATAGATTTGTTTCATGGCGACTGTCTCCTTATTGAAATATTGTTTGTTTATAGGTTATGATGTATGCATAACCAATATATGGTTAAATTTCAAGATATTTTTGTCACTAACATTTTGATTTTATTTTACTCATTAAATATTACAATGATTTCACAATTGATGATATATACTCAAGAATGCCTCTAAGACCATTCTGTGTATAAAGTAATGATGACTATATTACACTATCCATATTTTTTCTAATAAATGGTTATGGGGTAAGGTCAAGGATTATTAGTGAATGTATTTATAAAAGAGGGAGCATGAATAAGATAAGGGGAGTTTTTTTATTGACAAATAAGTACTGACATGTCAGTACTTAATAAAATAATCGTTATACTATTTTACAAGTTGTTATCAGATTAAGAGACTGATACATTCTAAAAAAGTGATTGTGATTATTATTTGGAAGATTTAAAATTATAAAATTATATAATCAAAATAAATAATATTGTTAAGGATACTGTGGTTTAAGGAATGAATATATTTTACTATTATATTTTTGAGGGATGTCACTATGAAGCAATTGAATATTGTTGCATTATTGATTCTTGTACTTACCACAAAAATATTTGCTCTATCTGTCAATGTTGACCTCCAGGATGCAGCGCCAATCAAACTTAAGTTTATTGAAGATAAACAGAATACAATGTCGTTTGATGATGTTGTGAGTTCTGATAAATGGAATAATAATGTAACTGAAACAATAAACTTTGGATTTACTGATAGTGCCTATTGGTTCACATTCAATGTTAATAATACTTCAAAAATAAAAAAAACTGCACTTCTAAGAATATCATACCCAATGCTTGATTACATTGAATTATACAGACCTACTGAAAATGGTGGGTATGAAAAAACTATTGAAGGGGATAGCTTCCCATTTCACCAAAGAGAGATAACCGATGTGGCTTTTGTTTATTTATTGGAAATTTACCCTGGTACAAATACCTTTTACTTTAAGATTAAAACAACAAGTTCATTCAATTTTACTGCAACCCTTTTTTCTGTAAAAGGATTTTTACATCATCTTAATGTTGAACAGCCACTTATATGGATATACTATGGTCTTATGATTATAATGGTGGTGTTTAATTTTTTTGTATTTTTATCAATTAGGGATTTTTCGTATTTATTATATGTTTTATTTATAACGTCATGGATTTTTTTACAAATGTGTTTAAACGGATATGCATTCCAGTATCTATGGCCCAAACAGGTATGGTGGGGTAATAACTCTCTACCTTTTTTTATGGCATTGACTATAACAAGCTGTGCTATTTTTTTACTACGGGCAACTGATGTTTTATGGAAAAGCAGGAGAATGATAATAGCTAATATGGTATTAGTAATTATACCAGGTATTATCATTGCGCTGTCCAGTCTAACAATACAGTATAAATTTGCTATTAAGATAGCAACAGGATTTACAATATGTGCAGTATGCATATTATTTCCCATGCAGGCGTATGCATTAATAAAAAAATCCCGTATTGCTCGTTTCTTTGCAGTTGGATTTTTAGGTTTATCTATAGGGGTTTTGCTGTATGCATTAAAAACTTTTGGAGTACTACCAGCCACATTTGTAACTCAGTGGAGTATACAGATGGGTTCTGCATTTGTTGTTTTGTTTTTATCCTTTGCGTTAGCTGACAGGATAAACGTTATGCGGAGAAACATCGAAGTGCTATATGAAGATAAAAAAATAAGTGAATCGGAAGCTTTACAAAAAGCTTCACATTTTGAGGCGATAGTTAATGCCGTCAATGTTATGTCAAATGATTTCATTATGGTTAGCAAGGAACTTGAATTGATAAGTAAAACATTTTCAGAAGTTTCAGGTAAACAGTCTGAAATGACATTGCATATTCAGGAGTCTTTTTCTGGTTTACAGATGTCGTTAGAGGAATTGCATAATGCTCTAAAAGATCAGAAAGAGCAAGGGAAGAAATCTCAGGAATATGTGGTTACAATGGAAAATGCATATACTGCACTTATTAATGAAAATAAACGATTTATAGACATCATCGAATCAATTGTTTCAAGAGCAAAAAATGCTGAGAATACCCTCAGCAGTATGATAAATAATATGAACGTACTCCAGCAGGGTAGCCATGAAATTGAACAATTTGTTGCTGTAATAGATGAAATTTCAGATAAGATTAATCTACTTTCATTGAACGCATCAATAGAAGCTGCACGAGCAGGGGAAGCAGGCAGGGGGTTTGCCGTTGTGGCGGATGAAATTGGGAAATTGGCTACAGCAACCGCTGAACAGTCAGGGATGATCAGTCAGCGTGTTGCAAGCATTGCACAGGATATACATTCCATTGTTGTTCTTTCACAGGATTCCAATACAGCACTTTCAGATATCTTTTCGTTAATTGGAACTGTTAAAGATGGTATAGTATCGTTTCAAAAGGTTGTCAATAATCAGACTGATGAATTGCAAAAGGTCAAAGAGCAGGTCATTCAAATTGATAAACTATCTAATGATATTTTACGGTTATCGGAAAAAATTAAGGATGTAATGGCAAACACACTTGAATCAATAAATATAATTTCATCTATGGCTGATGGTATTGCCACAACAAACAGCAAAATAAAAGAATATTCAAAAACTATTAGTGAAAAGTCTGATAGACTATCCATACTGGTAAAGGGCTAATGTGCTGCATTAATTATTGATGTAGGCTCCTGCAACTTCAACGGCGGGAATCTACACATTTTCATCCATTCACTTTTTACTTCATTTTTAATGTGAAAGAAAATAATATTTTTTCACTAAATATTGTTGACATACCTTGTACAACAGCTATTATTATGCAAATTTTATATGCAGGGTTTTTATTACCTGTAACGCTTGTGTGCGTACAGGTGGTACACCATGATTGAATCTGAGGTACTGGTACTAAATGCAGGGTTTGTTCCCATCCGTATAACAACGGTAAAAGAGGCAATATGCCTGTTGCTTTCTGATAAGGCTGTGCCCGTCGTTGAAGAAGATACTTTTATCCGCTCCCCATCAATAGCAATTAAAGTCCCTTCTGTTATTGCTATCCTTAACTACCATCATCTGCCGCGCCGCAAAGTAGTATTTTCAAAACTCAATGTTATTTATCGGGATGATATGCAATGTCAATATTGTGGCAAACGCTTTCAGATGAAACACCTTACGGTTGACCATGTTATCCCACGTAGCAGGTGGGAAGTGGTAACAGGAAAATCATTAAAAGAGGGATTTTCAAGCTGGCATAATTTAGTGTGTGCATGCAAATGGTGCAACAATCAAAAAGGCAACAAGCTTATGCATGAGATAGGCTGGAGCTTACTCCGTGAGCCATTTGAACCCGAATATATCCCCTATATCATCGTCACTGCTGAAAAAGCAAAAAAGAAGGGGTGGCTCCCCTTCTGTGGATTCAATGTCAAGATTGTTGAAATGATCCCTTAATGCTGTGTGGTATAATTAAGCAATCCGCCAGCAATTAATATCTTTCGCTGTCGTTCAGTTGCTAACAATGTACATTCTACAGGTTTATTATTAATGAGTAGTGTTATAGTATTTCCACTCTCAACCTGCTTGATACAATCATTAAGTACAACAGTATCCCCTACCTGGATGCTGTCGTAGTCGCTTTCACTGTTAAATATCAGTGGCAAAATGCCAAAGTTAATCAGGTTAGCGGTATGAATGCGCTCAAACGATTTTGCCAGTACAATCTTTACTCCCAGATATGCAGGGCAAATAGCTGCATGTTCGCGACTTGAGCCCTGTCCATAGCTTACACCACCAACAATGACTGTTGCCAGTCCCTTTTCTTTGTTATCCAGTGCGCGCTTTGAAAATGAACTATCGACCATTTCAAACACATATTTTGCATACTCAGGAATATTAGAACGATATTTCAAGCGCTGTCCTGCAGGCATGATGTGGTCAGTGGTAATTTTGTCGCCAACCTTTATGCCCACCACAGCTTGAATGGTCTGTGGCAATGGTTGTGTTTTTGGAGGCTGGCCAATGTTTGGACCTCTGAATATAGGTTCATCTGACTGAAATGGTGGAATAATCATTGAATCATCTGTTATAAATGTATTGGGCAGTTTTATGTCAGGATAGCTTTGTGCAGGCATATCCAGAGGATTTACAAGCGTTCCTTCAATGGCCGATAGCGCAGCGGTTTCAGGGCTTACTAAATAAACCTTTGCATCTTTAGTGCCTGAACGCCCTTCAAAGTTGCGATTGTTGGTTCTCAGTGACACGCCACCAGAAATGGGTGCGCCGCCATTACCAATACAAAAACCGCAGGCAGATTCCATAACACGCACACCGCTTTCAATGATGTCAGCCAGGTACCCTTCCTTTGCCAGCATGTGCAACACCTGCTTGGAGCCAGGTGCTAATATACAACTGACTTTGGGATGTATCTTTTTTCCTTTAAGAATTTTTGCAACAGTGACTAGATCTTTGTACGATGAGTTGGTGCAACTGCCAATGGCAACCTGATCCACCTTCATCCCTTTAATTGATTCAACAGATACAACATTATCAGGTGAATGCGGGCATGCAATCATTGGCTCAATTGTTGAAAGGTCAATTTCTATAACTTTATCGTACTGTGCATCTTTATCAGGAAGCAGTTCAACAAAATCTTTTTCTCTGCCCTGAGCTACTAAAAACTCACGGGTAACCTTATCACTGGGGAAAAGCGATGTGGTTACGCCTAACTCGGCACCCATGTTGGTGATGGTTGCACGCTCAGGCACTGAAAGCGTTGCAATGCCAGGTCCTGTATATTCAATGACATAGCCAACATTCCCCTTTGTGGTAAGTTTTTGAAGCACTGTCAGGATAATATCCTTTGCGCTTACCCATGGGCGCAGTTTGCCAGTTAGATAAATATTTATAACCTTTGGGCAGGTTAAATAAAAAAGCCCACCACCCATGGCAACTGCAACATCTAATCCGCCAGCACCAATGGCTACCATGCCCATGCCACCAGCTGTAGGTGTGTGGCTGTCGGAACCAAGCAATGTTTTTCCTGGCTTTGCAAACCGTTCTAAGTGCACCTGATGACATATGCCGTTACCTGCCTTAGAATAATAGATTCCGTATCTGGCATTCATGGTCTGCAGGTATTTGTGGTCATCAGCATTTTCAAATCCCATCTGCAATGTGTTGTGGTCAACATACGACACGGAAATCTCAGTTTTTACACGGTCAATTCCCATTGCTTCAAACTGCAAGTATGCCATGGTGCCCGTTGCGTCCTGAGTCAATGTCTGGTCAATGACAATGCCAATTTCGGTTCCTGGCTCAAGTTTTCCTTCTTTAAGATGTGCCTGCAATATTTTATAACAAACCGAATATCCCATTGGTACAACCTCTTGCGTTTATGATGTGATAATTAATCGTAGCGCATCGTAAAAGTTTTTCAGATTTGTCTGGATTGTGCGTATGCAGTGGGCAGTATCAACATGCATGTGTGCCTGTTCAACAAAATTTTTGAATATTTCAATAATTTGTGGAACTGAAGCGTGATTATAAAGCTCGTGGTGTACAAGCACGTTCGTGTTTTGTAAAGTGTGCGATAGTTCATCGTGATAGGCTGTTGGATTGAGAATAATACAATGGCAACCACACAACATTGCTTCGTAAATAGATATACCAAAGTGGGATATAACTACTTTACTTTGTGCAATGATATTTGAATATTGCATACTGGATGATAGCGCTATGTTTGTTGTGAACGTCCTGCCATCAGTGCATACAAAGCTATAGTGTGTGCCCAATGCTTCACACAAAAGTGCTGCATCAAATGTGGATGCATATATAAAACAATCAATGTCTTTTGCAATAGTGCCTGGAGCGTGCGATAGTGACTGGTAAAAGTTATATCCGTATAGAAAAAGCGGCACTGTGGATTCAAAGGTATTGGCAGTGTTGCCGTATATATTTGGCAAAAGGTCAATAGCAGCGGTTGAATACTGTCGGCCTTCTCCGCAGTCATCGATGACTATAACAGGAGCTATCGCCCGTAAATATTCAATTTCTTCTTTTGATGAATCCCGCATGTCCCGTAGTATGCAACTGGTGTTTTGAGGGATACTATCGCTCAACCTTACTGAAACGCCATCAGGGGCTGCTATGCCGTGTTTGTGCACAAGCGTAACGGGTATGCCATTGTGTGAGCAATACCATGCAAAGAGTAGCATGCGCTGCCAGTGTCCCTGGCCTATGTGTGGTCCTGAATCGGTTATGATTGTTATGTCCATGTTATTCATGCGATGTCATTGGTTTCTGCTGTATGGATGCATTTATTGTAACCAGATGCGGATTTTTTTCAAGGAATGCAACGACATCGCTCAGTGTAAAAACGCTACCTTTATACAGCGCGTCATAGATTGCTGATGCTAATCTATAATCCTCTTGTGTGTCCACTGTCAGACGCAGTGATGGAAAAGGATTGGCAAAATCTACATCAAAATAATGGATCTTGAATGTATCGGGATTTTCTTTTATATATGGTGTTACGTGTTCACAATGATATGGCTTTGTACTGTGCATATATGCTTTTTCAAGAGCAGTGGAAGCAATGACTTCCACACCAACGCCAAGTGGCAAATTTTTTACTGCGCAAAGATCTGCGTTTGTGCGTAGGGCTTCTTCAATAGCAACCGATGCGAAATGGCTGTCGGTGAAAGGATTGTCGGCAGTGATGCGCACAATATAGTTACCACCATACTGCTTATACGCAAAAAAGTAGCGTTCAAGCACATTGTGTAAAGAACCGCGGAATACGTTAACATTGCAAAGTTCAGCAATATCAGCTAATGGGTTGTTGTCATCATCATTGGGGATGGCAACTACCACCTGTGTGACCTGTTGTATTGCTTTTACACGCTCAATAACATGGTATAGCAGGGGTTTGCCTGCAAGTGGTAAAACCGATTTACCTGGCAGCCTTGTTGATTGCATGCGTGCCTGAATAATTGCTGTGATGGTGTAAGTATTTTTCATTGTGCGGTACTACATGTTACAGATTATATGTATACCATTCATCGCATACAGAACAGTTAGGTTTTTTTGCACGGTTTTGTTTATAGTCATTAACAAAATGCTCACGTTGCTGTTTCCACATAGCTTCCAGGTCATCAGTTATGATGTTGCCGCGTTTTGCTGCTCCATCTATATCCTGTTTGCAGAATGCAATTGTGCCATCACTTACAATATATAAGTCCTGTCGCAGGTGCCAGCATGGTTTTCGCTGCAGTGGTGTTAAGTCTGAATAGCGTTTATCAGGAATACGTCCTATGTATGTATTTTGCTTTTGCAGTATGATGGGTATGTTGTGCTGTTCCCAGAAATCGTAGTAACTATCTAAAAAACTTTCAGTTTCATTTATTTTCAGTATCTGAATATAAAGATTATTATTGAGTTTGCTGTTTGTCTCAAGAATTTCTTTCAGTTTGAGTATATTGTCATAAACTGTGTTAAAATAATCAGCATTGTGCAGCTTTCTGTAGGTTTCGGGATTATGGCCATTAATATTGACTATGGTGGTTACTTTATTACCTGTAAAAGAAGCCAGTGCTGATGCATATCCGGCATCGGCATGTATGCCGTTTGTTTCAATAACAATGGTATGTATCAAATCTTCGTTGTTGCAAAGTTCCAGTGCCTTATAGAACTGGGGATGCTGTAGTGGCTCACCACTTCCTCCAAAACATACCGCATAAGGGGTGT
This sequence comes from Spirochaetota bacterium, assembly GCA_029907515.1. GTDB lineage: Bacteria > Spirochaetota > UBA4802 > UBA4802 > UB4802 > UBA4802. Next base: position 29,183 of record JARYLT010000011.1, read on the forward strand.
TGAATATTCGCATCTTTTCAAGAAGCGTTTGCAGTGTGGATAGTTCCATAGTGCCATGCTGGGGTGATAGTATATTCCGATAGCAGAATATGCAATCAAGGTTACAGTGCCCACACAGTTCAATTTCTACATAGGAAGGTGTGGTAAAAAGAACTTCTGGGTGATTGTCAATGATATCCTGCAACAATTCGTATGCAGGTGTCTGGTTATTGATGGCAATAATATTCTGCATGACAAGCCTATCGCGGATGTTAGCGGCCCTGAAGTTTACTCTATGCCAGCGCAAATCGGGTTCTTTATAGTACAGTTCCACATCGAAATGGTTAAGGTTGTTTTTTACAATGTCGCACAGTGAGTTTTGTACCGTTGGGTTTGCAAGCGGATTTTCAAGAACTGATTTTGATATAATTTCACATGCGTATCCTGAGGGCAGGTTGTAAGAAAACGTAAATTCTGAAAGATATTTAATGTGGGTATCAAGCATTTCAGATAGTATTGAAGATTGAAAGAACGCTGCATCAGCAGGTATCTTTATGATGTGGAGTGCACCTGTCTGTGTAAATACCTGCTGCCACATTTCAGGGGTGTCAGTGAGTGAATATGTAAACACTGAAGCAGCCTGCTTGAGTTTTCCCGTGTATGACTCAGGGATACAGTAATGGATGGATTCAATGTCAGGCAGTGATTGTATTTTCTGTGCAATACTATCAGGTATAAACTGCCCGTTGAATGTTAAAGGATTGTCATTGTTAATTGAGCTATCGACAAAAATTAAGGCTTGCGTGTTCACGGTATTTCCTAGCTCTGCCTGTAATTTTCAAGATATATTTTAATATCGGATTGCGCCCTGCGGGTTACAATCCATTTTTTAAACTGTTCGCCCATATTGCGCTGATATAGCATATTCAAAATTCTGTCCTGAACAGTCTCAAATGATGTTGGTCGGGAATCTATTAGTTTTACGATTGTATAGCCTGTTTGCGTTTTTATAACAGTTGATATTTCACCAGGTTTTTTCATCCTGAATACGGTGTTTGCCATATATGGATCCATCTCAGCTAAGGCAATCCAGCCAATATCACCGCCATTCTTTGCACCTGGGTCTTCGGAATATTGTGAAGCAAGTTTTTCAAATGATTCGCCTTTTAATATACGGTCGCGTATCTGATTTATCAGTTCATTGGCACGCTTTTCTTCAGCAAAACTTGAATTTTTTGGCCGTATGACTATCTGCTTGATATGCACTTCATTCCCCAGTTTATTTTTATTTTCTTTATACCACTGGTACGCTTCATCTCGTGATGGCGGTGAAACTCCTATTGCCAGTGACACCAGCATTTCAGTAAGCAAGCTCTGGCGAATTTCTTCTTTATATTCCTCAAAACTGATTCCTTCTTTTTCCTCAACCATCTTTTTAAATATATCCAGAGAAGATATCTTCTGCGATTTCATAATATTGTTTATATGTGACATTACTTTTTCATCACTGATGATTATTGCCTGCTCACGGGCTTCCTGCTCAATGAGTGCTCTTTCAATCAGGTTATCAAGGATGGAATTTAGCTCTTCAGGTTTTTTGGGTGTTTGTTTCTTTGTAACTATCTGATAACGACGCATAAGTTCGCTCTGGATTATGGCCGTATCATTAACAACGGCAATTACTCTGTCAAAAGTTTCCCAGGCAAAAACAGGCACGGCTGTAACGATGGTTACAATTATAATGCATAGTTTTTTTTTCATTGAGCTATCCTATAACGAGTTTTTCAATAGGAACATCATGCCCATTGAAGAATAATTTTTTTAAATTTTGCATGGTATCAGTAATGTCCGATGCATAGAGCTCTATTGTGCCTGATGATGAATTATTTGCAAGATTTTTTTTAGTTAAAATGTCATTTACTTCTCTGGCGATTTCTTCCCCTGTATCAACTAAATCTAGCTGGGGATATACTTCATGAATGGTGTTTTTAAGTATTGGGAAATGGGTACAGCCAAGAATGAGGGTTTTTACACCCTGGTCAATCATATGCTGCAGATACCGTTGTATGGTTAACCTGGTAACATCATCTTCAATCCAACCCTCCTCAATAAGGGATACCAGCATGGTTGCATGTTGCTGAATTACTGTTATAGCGGGATTTATTGCATGAATTGCCTTTTCATACGATTTGCTGTTTACAGTTGCACGGGTTCCAATAACACCAATCACATTGTTATGCACGCGTTTACATGCTGCTCGGGCTCCTGCATTAATAACGCCAATAATGGGGATAGTATTTTCCTGCTGCAGAGTAGGGAGGGCTGCTGCTGATGATGTGTTGCATGCTATCACAATCATTTTAACATTGCGTGATAGCAGATATGAAGTAATCTGTCGTGCATACCGAATAAGGGTTTCTGCAGAGCGTGTACCATAGGGGAAACGGGCTGTATCACCAAAATAGATAAGATTTTCTCCGGGCAAAAGCTTATTAATAGCTTTACATACAGTAAGCCCCCCAATACCAGAGTCAAATATGCCAATGGGTCGTGAATCCATAACAGTTGATTATGCCTGTTGTATATTAATGTGATGTGTTCTTTCGAGTTTTCAGTAACATATATTCTATACCATCAACCAGAGCCTGCCATGAAGCTTCAATAATATTGGTAGAGACTCCAACGGTGCCCCAGTGTTCGGTATGGCGTTTCTGGTCAATAAGGACGCGGACCGAAGAACCGGTGCCATCCTTTTCATTGAGTACACGTACCTTATAGTCAGAAAGCTGTAATTCTCGGATTTCTGGATAAAAGTTTTCCAGTGCCTTGCGCAATGCGTTATCCAGAGCCTGAACAGGGCCGTTTCCATTTGCAGCAGTATGCTCAATTTGACCATCTACTTCTACTTTTATGGTAGCTTCACAGGTTACCCTGCCTGATTCATCCTTTTCAGTAATTACCCTGAAACCCTTCAGCGTAAAAAATGGTGCATATTCGCCATTGCTTCGCCTGATTAATAATTCAAACGAACCTTCTGCTGCTTCAAACTGAAATCCCTGGTCTTCTAAGTCCTTGATGCGTCGTAGTATTTTTTCTGGCAATTCAATGTTATTAATAGAAATACCTAGCTCTTTAGCTTTTACCTGTATGTTACTTTTACCTGCCAGCTCTGAAATAAGAACCTTTCGCCTGTTGCCTACAAGTTCAGGGTTTATATGTTCATAAGTGGATGTATTGCGCTTAAGTGCTGATACATGGATACCGCCTTTATGGGCAAATGCGTTATCACCCACGTATGGAGCGCGTTCATTATGTGCTAAATTTGCTATTTCACTGATATAACGGCTTGTTTCTGTTAAATGGTGCAATGATTCAGCAGCATTGCAACTACAACCTAATTTTAATACAAGATTGGGGATTAAGGCAGTTAAGTCGCAGTTGCCACAGCGTTCACCATACCCGTTGATGGTTCCCTGTACTGAAATGGCACCGCTTAACACGGCTGCTATGCCATTTGCCACAGCCACCCCTGCATCATTGTGGTGGTGAACGCCAACAGGAGTTTTGTATGTAGAACATACAGTTCCTGTTATAGAGCTGATTTCATGGGTCAGTGTGCCGCCATTGGTGTCGCACAGTACAAGCATATCAACGCCTGCTTTTACAGCACTTTCCAGAACTTTCATGGCATATTCAGGGTTAGCTTTATAACCATCATAAAAATGTTCGGCATCCAGGAATACTTCAAAGCCTTTATCCTTTAAATATGCAACAGTATCATATACAAGAGCTAAATTCTCTTCAAGGCTTATGTTAAGGGCATCAGTAACGTGAAAATCCCAGGATTTTGCAACAATAGTTAATGTACGAGCGCTGGAATTAATAAGGTCCTGTAACAGAGAGTCCTCAGTTAATTTCATTTTTGGACGTTTTGTTGATCCAAAAGCAGCAATTTTTGAATGTTTCAGGTTGGCTTTACGGATCTCTGAAAAAAATATATTGTCTTTTGGATTAGATCCTGGCCAACCGCCTTCAATATAATCTATTTTAAGCTTATCTAATTCCAGTGCAATCCGTATTTTATCCTGAAGGGAAAAAGATATCCCAAATGTTTGTGCACCATCTCGTAATGTGGTGTCATAGAGTATAATGTGTTTTTTGTCAGTATCCATATATAGCAATAAAAAATTAAGATATATAGTATGAAGATAAATATATTACATTTTACACTATACTACAAATATTATTAAATAATTTTATCATAAGTGTTATATTTTTTTTGCATTGTATCATGAAGCATAGGGTAATGCATTCAAATAATAGTATACTATTTATTCAAGCTATTTTTTTTCTATTAAAATAAAAACAATTTGCTTGTATTTTATAATAAATATTCACTATACTGCTATTAGGGTTACCATAACAGGTTTTGTTACCTTTTATGAGGATTCCAAAGTGATTATTTTGCCATAAGTATTGCTGGCGTTAGATATGAAACAGATCAGAACATATACCTATACTCAGAAACAGAAAAAATGGATTACGTTATTATATGTTATATTAGCGCTTTTGATAATTACTCTTCCACTGGTTGTCTATATATTTATTTACCATGTCAGCAGACATTTAATTTCAGTGCCATTATATATTTTTTTATTTTTTCTATTTATTGCCACATTAAGTATAGGTATTTATACAACCATACGGTTTTTAATTTCTGCTACCAGGGAGATAGTAACCAGCAAAAATGAATTAGCATTAAAAGATGTCATTATCCAGCATTCAGATGAGATCATAATCCTGCTTGATATGTTTGGTAAGATACTAAGTATAAATCCTGCATTAACGTCAATTTTGAAGTTTAATAAAGAAGACGTTATTCAGCATCCATTCAGAGTTATATTATTTGAAAAATCATTTGAGGACTCAATACGGTTACGTGACCTGTTGTTAAGCCGGTTCAAAGATGTCTTTAAGGGATATGAGGCTGAAATAGTCTTGCCATGTAAGGTTCAACACCATTCTGAAATTAAATCAATAGCATTTAAATTAATTCCGGTATTTCAGGATAACAACTTGCAGTTTATTCTGGCAATTGGGAGAGTTATACAGTCAGATTTTCTCACCAGCCATTATCTGAAAACTGAATATGCAGAATTTATTATCGATAACAACATACGAATGGTTAACCTGCTATCATATCGACTTACACGTAACTTAGAGCCATATCTGGAAAAGCGTGAAATTATCCGTATTCAGCTTGGATTGCAGGAAGCCATTATAAATGCAATAGAGCATGGCAATTTAGAGATAGATTTTGAAACAAAAAGCAGATTGAAAAAAATGGAAGGCAACTACTGGGATCATGTACTTGATATATGCAATAAAGATCATCTAGAAAAAAGAAAAATTAAAGTGCAATATCATCTGTTTACCGATTGCGTAAAATATATCATTACTGATGAGGGAAAAGGTTTTGACTGGAAACAATATGTTAGAGCTGTTCCTGATGGCAATTTGATACAAACTTATCATGGTGTTGGGTTGACCATGCTGCAGGATATTTTTGAAGTATCTTTTAATGAAAATGGCAATGAAATAACACTGGTGAAACGTTTTTCATAACTAATCTTATCTGAAGCAATTCAGGTTGAACTCATTTTTTTAAATATGACGACATATTTCATTACTTCAAGGTCACTGATTAATATGACAGGTGGCCACTGAGCTACGTCGAAGTGTGGCCACTGAGCTGAGTCGAAGGATTACTCTGTATGGGTTTTTAGCGCTAAATTTTTTTAAGAGGAGATGCCCATGGCTGAATACCGTAATCCGGTACCAACAGTAGATATAATAATATTACTGGAAGATGAAAATGGAAATATAAAGAATGATGAAATTATCCTGATAAAAAGAAAAAACCCACCATATGGCTGGGCATTGCCAGGTGGCTTTGTTGATTATGGTGAAACGTTAGAACAGGCAGCAGTACGTGAAGCAAAAGAAGAAACTTCATTGGATGTAACATTATTAAAACAATTTCATACATATTCGGATCCATCACGGGATCCGCGACAGCATACAATCACTACAGTATATATTGCAAAAGCAAAAGGCACACCACATGCACAGGATGATGCTAAAGAAGTTGGAATATTTAATATTAATGATTTACCGCAACCAATTGCATTTGACCATGTATCCATAATTAAAGATTTTAAAAATAATGTATATTGAAAAGGTACAAGCCATGGATGTATCATACAATCTATTAAACCTGACAGGCAAGGCAATTGATATACTGGCAAAGTTCAGTAAGGCTGATATACGGGTACATGATGTTGATAGAATTCCAAAAGCTCCTGTAGTATTTGTGGTAAATCATTTCACCCGTATGGAAACATTCTTTTTACCCAATGTGATTCATAAAATTACAGGGAAATATATTTATTCACTTGCTCATCATAGCTTCTTTGTTGGTGGATTTGGTAAATTCATGGAAAAGGTGGGGGCAGTGTCAACTAAAGACCCTCTGCGGGATGTAAAGTTTATTGGAGCATTGCTTCGTGGTGATATGGATTGCATCATATTCCCCGAAGGTCAGATGGTTAAGGATAAAAAACTCGTAGAGCGTGGGAAATATATGGTGTACAATTCGGGGATACGAAGGCCCCCGCATACCGGAGCAGCTTTTATTGCATTACGTGCACAATTTTACAGGGAAGAGCTGAAAAGTTGCAAAGAGCGCAATGCCTGTGATGAGCTTAACAACCTGATGGCCCATTTTGGAATATCTGAACAGGAACTATCGCACATAACAAACCAGGAAACGTATATAGTGCCTGTCAACATTACCTATTTTCCAATCAGAGCTCGTGCCAATATACTTAATAAAATTGCAAACAAACTGGTTAAAGCTCTACCGGAGCGTATTGAAGAAGAACTTGAAGTTGAAGGAACAATGCTTGTTGAAGGAGTAGATATTGATATTAATTTTGGTAATCCCATTGCAATAAGCCCATATTTAAAAAGCTATCTTGCAAAACAAAAAATTAAAAGTAAGAAATTGTATCTGGATCCTCAGGAGTTGCAATCTGATGTGGTGCTTAGAAAAATAGCTATTGATATCATGTACAGGTATATGCGTGACATTTATGCTATGACAACCCTTAATCATGATCATATATTTTCGTATTTTTTAACAAAAACAAAGAACAGAATCAAAGAAACTGATTTTAAAACGAAAGCGTATTGTGCGATAGAAGCTATAAAAAAAGTGAATCTGGCTACATGTCACACTTCACTTCAGCTGAAGCAAGGGTATCTGTTAACCGATGACCCACATGGCAGATACAATGATTTTATAGATGCAGCAAAATCTGAAGGGTTAATTTCAATCAAGGATGGGTTTATCTACAAAAATAAGGAAAAGTTTTCCAGATTGTATGAATTTCACACCATACGAAAAGATAACATTGTTGAAGTTTTAAAAAACGAGATTGAGCCATTGGAGCAGGTAATTAAAAAGCTTGATAGAGTTTTCTGGACTCCAATGTTTTGTATTCGAAGAAAGCTTGTTAAAAGTTTTTATAAAAGAGATAGAGAAATATTTGAAAAAGACTATAAGGAATTCTTCAAACAGGGTGAAACTAAACCAAAGCATATCGGAATGCCTTTCTATAAAAAAAGATGGTTTGCTCGCACCGGCATTGTGCTTGTTCATGGATATATGGCAGCACCTGAAGAGATGCGACAGTTAGCTGAATTTCTGTATAAAAAAGGGTATACCGTATATTGTGCACGATTGCGCGGACATGGCACTTCGCCGGAGGATCTGGCAACGCGAAGCTGGGAAGAGTGGTATGAATCGGTAAACAGAAGCTACATAGTTGTAAAATACAGTGTAAAAAAAGTTTTTATATGTGGATTTTCAACGGGTGCTGGTTTAACACTTTTACATGCTGCCAATAAAAAAGATGCGTTACAGGGAGCAATAGCAATCAGTGCACCTTACCGATTACAGAATATTGCTGCAGGACTTGCACCAGTAGTGGATACCTGGAATAAATTTCTTTCATTTTTAAAAATAAAAAAAATTGGCAGAATGGATTTTATTCCCAATCATCCGGATAATCCTGATATTAACTATCTCAGGAATCCTGTTTCAGGTATTCATCAGATGGAATTATTAATGAGCCTGGTTGAAAAGCGGCTGGCTGATATATCAATACCGGTGTTGATTATGCAGGGTGCAGGGGATAAAACGGTTGATCCAAAAGGTGCGTTTGAGATGTTTATGAAGATTGCCTCGGAAAAAAAGGAATTTACCATGGTGCATTCAAAAAGCCATGGGATTACCCGAGGTGAAGAAGGCAAAGTGGTAGCACGGAGAGTGGCTGCAAATATTAAAGATTATGCGTGAGCATGACATACATGCAGAAACTTACAATCTATATGATAGACCTGCACCAACTGTTATATTCCATGAAGTTGTTTTTATCTTTGCATCCAGAGAAACTGTATCTTCAGTATGGTAATAGGATTCAAAAGAAGAATTGTTAATTAGTAGCAATGTTGAAAGTATAACCGTAGAGGATAACGAGTAATTTGAGCCAAAGGTTATTAATACTAAATTGAATTTGCCTTTTCCATAGCTTTTGGAACTTCCTGCGGTATTGATAAAATGGAAGAATGCAGCACCTGCCATACATTCAAATGTTTCTGTAAATGAATACTGTATACCAGCTTTAGCATTAATAATTGTATCATTATGGATGGTTACTGATGAATGGTTTATTGCTGGTAGTGGGTTATCCGTTACGTTTATATCTGTGTTGGTATAGGAAGAAGGGAGCAGTAATCCAAATTCAAGCGCAATGCCAGTTTGTGGCAGTATTTTTGCATACCCACCTGCAACTATCTGTGGCCCCTCAGACTGCTGAAAATCCCATTTGTCGCTATATGAAAGATCAGTTGTACTGAAGTCAGCTTCTGCTTTCTTTTTTATACATTTGATAGTGGAAGGGATAAATCGTAATCCCACCTGCGAATCATTACCTGTTAGTAACAATCCAAAAGAAGGCTGAATGATAACACCATATTCCTGCTTTGTGTAGGAGTAACTGGTTCCTAATGAATTATTATTATCAGTTTTTTTATTTGAAAAAAATGGTGTTGTTGTCAGTTGAATACCTGCATAGTTATTGTCTAAAAGTTTCCAGCCATATGCAATAGTCAATGTTGGGTTTATTTCATTGGTTGTGGTTGTTTCTGTTTGTTCAAATGATAATGATGTGGGAGGAGGTGTGGGATTTGGAATGCTGCCATATATCTTCTGAGTATCTTTCTTTCGTAAATAAAAATTTTCCTTTGAGGACAGACTGTAGCCCAGTATACCTCTACCTGATGGTCTGGCATACCCTGCAAAAAGTGAAAAGGCGTAATAGTAATCATTTGACTGTTCAATTGAAGAAATATCCATAACGGGTGTATGAAATTCAGGGTTTGCATCTTCGTTATAATATGTATTCCCCATGATGTAGAATGATGTTGTTGCTGCTGATATTGTTCCAAGCAAAGCAGGGTTTCGTGTTGTATCAATAGCTCCTTCGGAAGTGACTGTGGATATACCCCCCATTGCCGTACCATGAATCTGGGCACTGACATGTACAGAAAAACTTAATATACCTAATAATATCAATAATTTCTTCACAGACCGCCCCATCTTCTTGTATATTACACAAAGTAACGAGTAAAATAAGTTACTTAAATACTATATCAAACACTTCGTTAACATGGGCAACAAAATATAGTGACAACCCCCGGGTAATGTGCGATGGTATATCACCCATTTCTTTCTTGTTTTCCAGAGGTATAATCACTGTATTGCATTGTTCACGTTTTGCTGCAATAAGCTTTTCTTTAATTCCGCCCACAGGTAATACCCTGCCTGAAAGCGTCAACTCACCGGTCATGGCTATACGTTTTGTAACCGGTATATGCTTTACAAGTGAATAAAGCGCTGATGCCATTGTTATTCCAGCTGAAGGACCATCTTTTGGTATGGCTCCTGCGGGAATATGAATGTGGATAGTATTCTTAATGAAAAAGTCAGTTGCCTGGGTGTCATCACTAAAATAATTTTTAATATAATTATAAGCGATAGTTGCTGATTCCTTCATCACATCGCCAATATTACCTGTAAGCGTCAAAGTGGAAGAACCCTGTGCTGGCGTGGAAAGTGCCTCAACCAGAAGAACTGAACCACCTGTCGATGTCCAGGCAAGTCCTATTGCAATACCAGGTTTTAGTTTATCGGGTATGGTGTCCCCGGTATAATACTCCGGTCCAAGTAATGAGCGTATTGATTCTTCATCAAGATGATGAGGGAATGAATCATCTTTTTTAACAATTGATTTTGCCTTTTTCCTGCAGAGGCGTTCCAACTGTCTATCCAGATTTCTAACCCCTGCCTCACGTGCCCAGCCATTTATAATGTAGAAGAAAGCGTTCCTGTCCAGTTCAATGGAATTTTTTGGCAAACCATGCTTTTTAAGCTGTTTGGGTAAAAGAAAATGTTTTGCAATTTTGTATTTTTCTTCAGCAATATAGCCGGGAATGCGTATAACTTCCATGCGGTCAAGTAAAACATCGGGTATGGTGTCGGTGGTATTGGCAGTGGTAATGAAAAGTACTTTTGAAAGGTCAAATGGCATATCGATGTAATGATCCCTGAATGAATGGTTTTGTTCATAATCAAGGACTTCCAGAAGCGAAGCTGCCGGATCTCCCTGATAACTCTGATACAGTTTATCAATTTCATCAAGCATGAACACAGGATTTTTAGATTTGCATATCTTCAAGCCCTGGATTATTTTTCCAGGCATTGCCCCAATATAGGTACGGCGATGACCTTTTATTTCGGCTTCGTCACGTATGCCACCCAACGATACCCTGAAGAATGTACGTTTTAAGGAATCAGCTATAGCCTGTCCCAGTGATGTTTTCCCAACTCCCGGAGGGCCAACAAGGCATAGTATTGAGCCTCCGGAATCAGGTTTTAGCATCCTGACCGCTAAAAACTCCAATATGCGTTCTTTGACATCATCAAGCCCGTAATGGCTTTTCTTTAAGATTTTTTCCGCCCGTGTAATATCAAGGCAATCTTCTGTATACGTATTCCATGGCAGGGATAGAACAGTATCCAGATAGGTGCGGGCAATAATATATTCGGGTGTGTTTGATTCAATATAATAAAGACGGTTAAGCTCATCCTGTATTTTTTCTTTTGGCTCACCCTTGAGATTCAGCGTTTCAATTTTTGATTTCATCTGCTGAATTTCGTTGCTACGGTCATCATCAAGCCCTAATTCCTGTTTGATTATCTTTAGCTGCTCACGTAAAAAATAATCCCGTTGCTGTTTGTATATTTTTTCGTTTATCTGGTTCTGTATTTTACGCTGAACAGAAACTACTTCCAGCTCCTTTTGCAAAAGTACCAGTACCTTTTCAAGGCGCTTTTTTACATTAATTGTCTCCAGAATATTCTGGTATTCCTGTTTTTCTAAATTTAATATTGATGTAACAAAGTCAGCTATTCGGCCGGGCTCATCAACATTCAGCATGGTAAGTTTCATCTCTTCTGTAAATAGAGGGTTGCTTTCAGAAAGAATTTTAAGCTGGCTCAAAATAGCCCGGGTTAATGCCTTGATTTCAAGGTTTTTTGGATTTGCTTTGTCATAGATGTATTCAACTTTTGCAATGATACTTTTTTTATCATCGATAATTTTAGTGATTCTGAACCGACAGATACTGTTTATCAGGACATTAATGCTTTCATCAGGAAGATTAATCTTTTTGATTATCTTTGCTGCGGTACCAAACATCTCTATGTCATCTATCTCCACGTCTTCAACATCATCATCTTTCAATACAGCTAAACCAATAGCTCGTGAGGTGTTTAATGCATCATCAATTGAGCGCATGAACCGAGGTTTTGCAATGATAAGCGGAGTTATGATACCTGGAAATATGGGCCTGTATCGTACAGGTATGATGTGTATGGTAGAAGGTAGATTGGTATCAATCTTTGATAGATCGCTGGCAAGTATTGTATTTTCTATCTGGATGGTGTCATTATCAAAGTATTCTTCAAAATTCATTAATTATCTCCACAGAAGCATACATAATTTTAATAGTATCAGAATAATTGTTTTTTGGCTACATATTTTTTTAATTTAATGAAAAAGTAGATTATCACAAGACATAATAAAAGTAGCACTATTACTTTGCTATATTGTGATAACAGGTGGCTAACTTTACCCTGTACTGTAAGCCAGTTGTTCCCCAATGAATATCCTAAGTATATAAGAATAAGATTCCATATAGATGAACTGATAAATGAAAACAACAGAACTTTATATGTGGATAAATTTGAAAAGCCTGCAGTCAAAGATATAACACTGCGAATACCGGGTAAAAACCGGTTGGCTAAAACCAACCATATTCCGTACATCTGTACCCATTGCTCAGCTTTTACTATAGCTTCTTTTTTGAAGAAAGTAAAGTTTTTTTTGATGAGTAGCTCTTTGCCAAAAAACTTACCAACCAGAAAAAGAAGTGTAAATCCTATAACCGAACCAAGCGTTGTTGACAGGTAAACCCAGAAAAAATGTAATTTACCTGTTCCAACCATGAAAGCACCAAACGCAGTAACAACATCACCGGGTACAGGCGGAATCAGGTTTTCCAGTATAGCAGAAATGCACAGAAGTAGATACAGTAACGGATTGCTTTTACTATCTAATAACACTGGCAGCTGTTGTATAAGGTTATCTAACATAACAATACATTCTTTGGTAAATTTCAGGAATTATAGATGTACTTACTGTAAAAAATAATTTACCTGTTATTATTAGAACTTCTATATTGATACTCAGTGCATTGATTATGGTATATTATGTAACATTGTGACTGATTGTTGCAAATAATATAAACAGGTATTAAAAAAAATTTGATTTACTTGTTATAATGTTATTGTTCAAGTGGATAGAAAATCTTTCATAAAGACGACACTATAATGTTCTCATTATTTTGTCAAGTATGCTTATTCATTATATAATTTTACATTGAAGTAGGTTAAAAAGATAATAAGTGTTTGGTGAGCTGGTCATATTTATTATGTGCAAATCCAATTGTATTAAATTATTGACAATGTTATATTGATATACGATTTTAATATATTGTTCTGAGTTGAAAGCAAAGAATCAAAAGTTCCAAACAACGATATTCTTCATGTACGTAACTTTACACTGAATTCTGTTTTTAAAGGAGATGATGATGTTTATGAGGAAATATATACTATTTATTGTGGTAATAACCATGATAGCATGCAGTACAGCAACTGTTAAAGAAAAGGAAGATCCATTTGCACAGGATAATAAAAAGTTTCTTGAAGAAAAAAGTGGTACGGAGCTTTTCAGGGTATTAATAACCCCTGATAGTTATCAGGTAGTTCAATTGAAATATCACGATAAAATCACACGCAATAATGATGAAAGTGGCGATAAGTACATACTCGAAGAAGTAGCACAGTATAATCAAATTGATGAAGCACGCGAGGGTATAGTGACAGTTTGGTTATTCCCTGATTCAGGTGCAATAATGAAAATACGACCAACTCAACTTACATTCCTGGTTGAACTGGATAACCTTATTGTTCAGGATCTGCAGCGATGGACATTTTCATTTCCCGAAAAAACAATTGAACCAACAAAATTTGATGTAAAATACAGGATAGTGCTCAGAAAAAAACTTTCTGATGAAGAAATAATGCAGCAGATCAGAGAAAAAATAAAAGATAAAACACAATAAAAAATACCATTACATGGAAGAAGTATTTATTATCAGTCTCACTGCGTTCTCGTCAATTAAAAGTTTGTTGGCTATTTCCTGAGAACTCCATCCTTTATTGGATAGCTCACGAACAGTTTTTATTAGCCTCTCGTTGATATTGACGTTTGGGATGCCTTTAATCTCTTTGCCAATAACTGTGTTACTTTCTATAGCTTTAAGAAAATCAGCAAACTGTTTCATGCGCTTATCGGTTTCAGTAAACATGAGTTGCAGGCGGTTATCGGTCTGGCTAATTTCATCACGCATATCTTCTAATTTCTGGAACATGGCATTTACCTGTTTGATGCGCTCTTCTATGTGTGCAGTGAGGCTTTCAAGTTCGGCAAAATGCTCCTTAACTTCTCTAATTTCCTGCTCACGCGTTTTAAGAATAAGTGTATTTTCTTCAATACTATGCAGGTATCCGGTGAGACGCTCAATCTTCTTTTCTGATTTTTCAACTGTTGACTGAAATGCTTTTATTCTTGTTTCAATTGATTTCATGATAAGGTCAGCTTTATTGACCGATTCTAAATTTTTGGTTATGGTAGTTTCATATTCCTGTAATTCGTGAATTCTGTTTTCCAGATCATTATACACTTTTGCCAGAGCATCAATACGGGCATTGAATTGGTCAATTTTTAGCATGCCGTCCTGTAAAGAATCAGCCTTAATGGAAATCATGTCAGCTAATTCCATAAGAGCTTTAATTTCAGATTCAACGGTCGCAAGCTTTTCTTTTCGTGATTCAAATACCTTCAGCTCACGCTCAACAGTCCTGCGAATAGCCTTGATTGATTCAGCTTTTTCCAGAAATTCATCTAATTTTTTTGATTCTTCACGTGATTGGGCAAGTATGGTATTGAGTTCGGTTAAGGCGCTCTGAACGGTTTTGAGCATATCATCCGTTCGGGTAAAAATTTTGTGGTTTTCTTCCAGACTTAAAAGCTCTTCTTTCATTGATGCAATATGCTGGCTCATGGTATCAAATTCAGTTTTAGCTTCAGCTATCTTTGACTCAATTGATTGATGCACCTGCCGTTCAATCTGGATTGCCCGCTCGGTTAGATTCTGGAAGCGCAATTCTATGGCCTGATATTCAGTAACTAACGTTTTAAGCTGTTCTTCTGATTTGTCTACCAGCCGGTGTTCCATCTCAATAAATTTTTCACCAAACTCCTCAATTCGGGATTTGATGTCTTCAGCCTCTTTCCGCGCAGCTTTTACAATTTCATCTTTTTTAGAGATTGCATGGAGGTTTAATGTATCAAAAGCTGTCCTAATTTTGTTAACTTCTTCATCAAATGATGCAATGAGCTGAGCTTTTGATTCATCTATATTTTGTTCAATTAAACGCAGTTTATCATATACTTTTTCAATGTCGCCGTTGACCTGTTCAAGTAAGTCTTGGCGCATATCCTTAAATTCTTTCAATGAATTTGCTATGCTGGTTTTCACATCATTTGCTTTTTCTTTGAGGTCAGCAAAAATACTGTTTTCAACGTCAGTAATGGAAGATTTAAGTTCCAAAATCTGGTCGCTAACCTCGGCAAGTTCTTTTCGCATTGATGTGGTTGAGGTTATCCTTATCTGGTCAAGATCCTGTTCAAAGTCTTCAATGGATTTAGCCAGTGTTGCAATTTTCTGATTTAAGTCAGTAAATACACGGCGTTCAGCTGATTCCACTCGCTGTTCAATTGAGTCAACCGATTTTGTTACCGTATCTATCTTTAAGCGTATATTTTCAAGAATTGCATCACCGGTATTGGTTATGTTTTGTTCCATGCGCGATAGCGACTCCGAAAAGTTGCGGGTAAGAAGGTCAATCTTTTCCTGAGAAGCTAAGAGAATCCGTTCTTCTTTTATATTAATAGAATCACGGAGTTTATTAATCTGTTCAGCAATTTCTTCCGATAGTTCCCGTGAGCGTTCGCGAACCTTGTCATTGAAGGTTTGCAATACTACCGAAGTTTCTTTTTCTAATTTGGAAAGGTTGTCGGTAAGGTAATTAATTTTTTTGGCTATATCGCCAAAACTTGCCCGGGATGCGGCAATATATTCTATCTGCTGATTGACATCGCGAGCCGCATTTGAAATGACTTTCAGATCTTCTTCCACTTTTTTAAGGTTTGTTTTTTCAATATCAAGGCCTTTAAGCTTTTCTTCAATTTCTGCAATTGAACCATTGAGATGATTGCTAAGTGCCTGGGCTTTTTTTAGCATGATATCCAGTTCAATAGTAGAATCATTGAACTTGCGTTCTTCTTCCTGGGCTAACTTTTTAAAGTCATCCAGCACTTTTGATGTATATCGTTTAACTTTAGTTATTCGTAAGTTGGAGCGGTCAAGACGCCGGAAGAAGAGTATCATAAATAAACAGGATACCAGCGTCACAATATTCCATATCATTGTTTAACACTCCTTTTATATGAAAATTAACTGCAAGCACCACTACAATCATGAAAACTATATTCCCTTTACAAAGATTTAATTTTAGTCTTTGCACGATGGAATATAGAGAACAAAAAATCACACTTTTTACATTAAAATTATACATAAAACAATTAATTAAATTTGTCAACATAATTTTATGTCACATTAAAAAATGATTGACTTCACTTTAAAAAATATGAATGTGGCCAAAAATTTAAACTATAAACCATTGGTTGTATTTAGGGCGGTAAAGATTTTTAATGCTTTTATTTGGTTTTGAAAAACTTACATAGATTGGTCATGCGGTGATGAGAAGAGTAATTGTAAGTACAATAGTAGTATGTGCGGTAGCATTACTGGCTTTTGCATATCAGGATTTAAAGCCTGGACACAATCTTTTACCGGAGCTATCGAACACAAAAAAAGTGAAGTACAAAACTACATGGAAAATAACAGCTTACTGCCCGGGTAGATGCTGTAATACACGATTTACGGAAACCGGGATTGACGACTATACCAACTGTACTGCCGTGGGTGGGTTGACATTAACAGGTCTTCTTGATGCAGGGATTCACGTGGTGGCTGTTGATCCGTCTTTAATACCTCTGGGTTCAATTATAAAGTATAATAATACATATTATATTGCTCTTGATACGGGCAGTGCCATAAAAGGTTTTACGCTTGATATATTAATGGCCAAACACAGACAAGCACATGATTTTGGCGTTCAGTATTGTGATGATATAGAGGTTTTTATTCCTGAAAATCCTGGCAAGGTTATTAAAAAAATTAAGGCCAAAGCTGGGGTCAGAAAACCCTGACCCCAGAGATGCTTTCAGCCACATTGAATGCGTGATCGCCAATTTTTTCAAATTTGGACAGCATATCTATAAAAATTAGCCCCGCGTTTACATCGCACACCCCTTCATTTAAACGGTTTACGTGACCTTTGCGCAATTCACTGCGAAGTTCGTCAATCCTGTCTTCAAGGAATTTTGAATCAGCCATAATATCTTTATTGCGGATGGTAAGGTTGTCATTGATTAATACTAAAAACTCGCGAACTTTTGAGGCAATTTCATCAATGCCATTGACTGCTTCTTCTGAGAATTCAATTCCCGACTCATATTTTCTGCGTATAAGTTTCAGCAATGATTCACAGTTATCGCCCATTCGCTCCAATTCATTGACAGTATGCAGTAACGAGGATACTTCTTCACTCTGCTCGTATGATATATTGTTCTGCAAGATATTTACCAGAAAATTGGATATTTCTTTTTCAAGATGGTCAGTAAGATTTTCAAGTTTCAATATTTGCTCAACCTGTGTACCCAATTTTTCCTTTGGATGGTGGAAAACATCCATGACCATGTCAAACATCTCAAGGACAATACCACACATGCGTTTAATTTCAAGACGTGCCTGGTTTATATTAATTGTAGGTGTGGAAACTAAGGCAGTGGTGATATATTTCAAATGGAATTCATCCTTTTGGCCTTCAGGTTTTGGTGCTAATGTAATGGAAAGTTTGGCTAAAATATTGGCAAATGGCAAAAACACAATGGTATTAATAACATTAAAACAGGTATGAAATGCTGCCATGTGGTCCGCTATTACCCTGGAACGTACCGCTAAAATGTCAGAATAAGGATTACCAGGTACTATCCAGTCAACAAAGGGTACAAAGAATTTATGAAATATCAGCATAATCCACAGTACACCTAAGGCGTTAAATAAAAAGTGTGCTCGTGCAGCCTGCTTTGCTTCGGCTGATGCACCAATAGCGGCAATATTGGCAGTGATTGTTGTTCCAATATTTTCACCTAATATAAATGCACATGCAGTGGGAAAGTCAATGAGGCCGTTTACTGCCAGTGTCATGGTCATGGCAACCGTGGCACTGGATGATTGTACTATCATGGTTACTATCGTACCGATAGCGACCACAATTAATGTAGAAGGTATATCAACTGCACTGAAGCGCGTCATCATATTCAGTATTGCTTCGGAATTGCGCAGGTCTTTAACGGCATTGCTCATAATATCAAGGCCAAAGAAAAGCACCCCAAAGCCAAGTAACACCTCACCATAGTAACGCACTTTTTCGTTAGATACAAACCGTATAAAAAAGCCTATGCCAATGCAGGGCAGGGCAACAGCGGTAATTTTTACCTTAAATCCAATCAATGCTACAAGCCAGCCGGTGACGGTGGTACCAATATTGGCACCAAATATGATGCCAATGGATTGTTGCAGTGTTAATAGCCCGGCACTGACAAAACTTACCAGCATTACCGTGGTGGCGCTTGATGACTGAATGATAGATGTGATAAATAAGCCAGTGAAGACTCCTTTAATTCTGTTATTGCTGACTTTCCATAATATACCTTTCAGCCTGTCACCTGCTGCCTGTTGCAGGGATTCACTCATAATCTTCATTCCAAATAAAAACAATCCTAAGCCGCCAAAGATTGTGATACCTATCGAAAAACCATCCATAGTGTATACCCTCTAGTTAATAATTTATATTCATATACAAATAGTAAAACGCTATTCTATTGTGGCATTGCAAGTTTATCCTGTTCTTTTATTTCATTTTCTTTAAGCCGCACATCATACGCTGATTGATTAATGGGTAATGGAAAACTTTCGCCTTTTTCCTCGTCAAGTTGATTGGTTCGGGGATCAGTGTTCTGGTTTACTGGCTCTTCTTTTTTGCCGGTAAAGCGCTCCAAGCTTGATTGTATAGAGGGGTCATTGGGGTCAAGCAGTTTTGCTTTTTCATAATAGCGTTTTGCTTCTTCAAAGTTTTTGAGGGATTCATAACACAGACCAATGTTGAAAAATAACGATGCTGTTGCCATATTCAACTGATGGGCCTGCAGTAAATAATTCAGCGCTTCAGCATATTTGCCCTGTGATACCAGCAATATTCCTAATTGATACAGAACATCGGGATTATCGGGATTCATCCTCATTGCATTGTTAAGGTATTTAAATGCATTGTCCATATTTTGAATGGTAGCGCTTATAATGCCAATGCGATAGTTTGCAGTAAAATTATTGGGATTTACAGCAAGCAATGCAGAATATAATGAAATGGCTTTATCCCATTGTTTGTCCTTTTCATACATCAGTGCAATAGTTTCATACAGTTTTTCTTTGTATGCAATGACATTAATAATATATTGCCGTAGTTGAGGTGTATATTCACCTGCACGCCGCAATTCCATGAGTGTTTGCATCTCACGTTCGTATTGTTCTTGCAGTCCGTAATATTCAGATTGCTTTAAAAGCTCAATAATCCGCTTTGCATAAAACATACGAAGTTGCAGTGTATTAGCCCAGAATGGGGTTTTATCGGCAAGCCCTGTAACAGCGTCATTGGTATTGATAACAGTATTAATAAAGCTGTTAGGGTATATTGTTGCATCTGGTTTAGCAAAATGTAACAGTGTGGTATGTTGTTTACCACTGGGAACTAAAAGTGGTTGTATAGATGTATAGAGTATGTAGGATAATGCATGCTCAGGATTAATGAAAAGGTTTGAAACTTCTGTTGTCTGAATGAGGTTTTCCAATTTTTGTATCTGGGCCTGACTAATAGTAAATCCATCGTGTTTATCTGTTGCGCCAATAATCATAAGATTACCGTATATGGCAACCATTGAATGCGTAAAATACTTGTGCAAGGTTTTGCCAAGGCTATTTAATTGCTCTGGTGCTATATGGGTTATATCAATAATAGTAAAATAGTAATCATCAACATGCCCTTTGATGCTAGCAATGTATGTTTCAGAAAAGTGAAAGGCATACATGTAATGGTCAAAAATGTTGGGGATATCAATAATGGTCCCTTTTTTATCTGATAATCCGCGGAGGATATCGCCATTGATGGTGGCATACTGCTGGACACCAGTTATTGTTGGTTTTTGATAATCAACAATACGCTCTGGGATGTAATCAATAATAACAGGAGAGGGTAATATACGGTATAGGTTGTTGGTAAAGAATTTATGATAGCCATCAATAATAATGGTGTGCCCTGAACCTGCAAAAAGGCTTGATAGCACCGTTGCCCGTTTCATATCGCGTGCAAAGTGATCGGTAACCACACATGCTGGTATTCCCTGTATATATGCCGTTGCAGGTTGTGTAATATATGATGCATTAAAATTTGCCATTGCCACGGTGTCATATCCGCTGCAAAATTTAGTGACTAGCGTATTGGAAAATGGCAGCTTAAAATATATATGGGTAATGATAATGGCAGGAATAAATAATAAACTTACCATAAAATAGAGTAAAGAGGTTACTGATCGTTTTGTATTTTGCAAAAGGTATATGCCGGGAAAGATAATAGTGATAATTGCCATCAAGTATATAAGAACAAAAAACCACAGGTATGTTAATTCTATCCATAAAAATGCAATTATTATGGGAATTGGTATAATAAAGAATGAAAAAAGCACTATGGTATACCGTGTTTGGTGATTATGTTTAAGGACAATCTGTTTAAGGGAAGTGCCAAACGTTAACCCTGCAAAAATACTGAATGGCAGAGCGGTCATACTACTGATATAGTAAGGTATATCATTGCTGTGGCTTACAATAACAAAACCTAAGAAAAGGAATGGATAGAGCATTTCACCGTAAATAAAAACTGTATTGTTTGTTTTTATAAAATATGAGGCGATACTTCCTACGATAAATCCTGCCGCAATGGCAATTACTGAATAAAAAATAATTTGCAGGTAAAGTCCATACTGTGCAACAATACTCAGCAGTATAAGTATAATAAATATACTTATGAATGAGACATTGCAGTATGTAAACAGAATATCGTCACGTGAAGTAACAGGACTTTCTTCTGCAATACCGCGGGAAATGATTGCTGGCGGGCAAAAGGGGAGGGAAAGGAGTATAGTGAACACACAGGATAGTATGGGTAATACAACATAAAGAATAAGGTAGTGTTGATTATAAAATATGAAAAGCCCAAACGCTAAGGATGCAATAAACGATAGCAGAGCAACACATATTGCTATAATAGCAGGATTTTTATCATCGATATAATCGCCAATGGTAGTCTTTAAGTAATACGGGGCTTTTATACCTGTAAAAAAATATAGTAAAAATATCGCCCCATATAGCAGCCAGTAACAATGTTGAAGGATAGTTCCATATGCATTGAGGATATCATGGTACACAAATGCAGCTATGACAGGAGCTATCGCCACACATACTACAATGAATTCCTGTATAATAAAAATAATCCTGTGGTTTTGTAATCGTTTTAAAATACTGTTGCCAGCAATAATACCAGCCAGTAACCCTGAAAATGCAAACGTTAAAGTGTATTTCCAGACAGGGGAATACAGTGTCAGTGAGCTTACGTACAGGATATTAAGCAGGGTAAATACTACCAGGGTGGCAATTGAGAAAAATACCGAAAGTAACACAAATCGCCGCTGGGTTATACTGGAATAGTTGAATTCTTTTATGTTCATTTTTTGAATACGGTCTCCTGCATACTACTGAATTTATTGTTAGCCCATATAAGGTTATGGTATCTCAATTCTTGATTGATACTATAATCACTTGATGACTAAAACCGCAGTCTTTTTAGCAAATTACTGATACAATTGGCACTGCTGAATGCATTTTTATGACGTAGTATACGCTATCGATAAAAATGACAAGAATTTTTCTTTAGTAAATAATTATTAAGATTTTTTCATGATTTTACCGTAAATTATATATAGAAGCTTTTGGACTTTTTTTGTTGCAGTATTTTATTAATTTTGATATATATGCAATAGAATTTAGTGGAGCGTATATGCACTCAAAAAATGCGTTTGAATATATACCTGAAGACAATCTTGTTGTATTATTTGTATTAATGGTATGTACAGCAGGGTTATATTATTTCTGGTGGATTGCCCGTGTAAGCCGCATTTTCTATGACAATCCCGTTACCAACATACTGCTTACCATTCTCACAGCTGGCGTGTGGCTCATTTATCTAACTATTAAATATATGCAGAAATCTGAAATGCTCAATGGCAGGCAGATGCCCTGGTATATGGTATTATTTTTACCCATAGGCTTTTTGATTATTCAGCACAATATTAATGAGCGGTATTTCACCAGTCAATAACTCATCAGGAGCCATTCATGATTGTACGATGCAGCGAATGTAATGCAGCCTATCAGGTTGATGATGAAAAGGTAGATAACAAGCGTTTTGCATTTACCTGCCCCAAATGCAAGGCTCATGTTATTATTGATAATCGTATAGATATAGCACCTGACAGAAGTCTTGATGATATGATTATGGCTCACGCAGTAGAAGAAAAGCCAAAAAAGATGGCACAGGCTCCAGAAGAGTTTGATACTCTGCTGCAGGAAGAACCATTTGAAAAAGAATATACCGCAGAAAAAATTTCAACAACTGATGAAGATTTTCTGGCAGATATTGAATCATTTGATGCAACGCAAGATAAAAAAGACAAAATTAAGGATGAATTTGAGCCCATTGAAAGCGAAACAATAGATTTGTCTGATTTTTCTGCTGAAGAATTGAAAAGTGCTACTGAAGAAATAACCTTACCTGAAGAACCCATTGAAAAAGATTTGTTGCTTGATGAAGAAATTAAGGCTGATGAGATTTTTTCAAAGGAAAAGGATGTTGATGAAAGTATCACTATAGATTTAGATACCCTTGACATACCTCTTGATGAATCAACAGTAATTGAAGAAGCTGAAATGCCTGGTGAGTCGTCAGTCCTTGAAAAAGAAGAACTACTGGTGGAAGATATGGGGTTTGACGATATTTTAGTGGCAGATGAAGAAATTCCTCAAAAACCAAAAGCAAAAAAAGCGCCTGAAAAAGAACCAATAGATGACATCACGCTGGATCTGGATTCACTTGATATACAACTGGAAGAGCATGCAGAGGTGTTGCCAGGTGAACAGATAATTGAAGAAGACGAAAAGCTAACACTTGAAGATGCAGGAATAACTATTGATGAACTTATAGAAGAAGAAAAGAAACAATCACTTGAAGAGGAAGAAGACCTGAAGCTTTCTTTAGATGAAATTGAGCCCGGCCTTACGGTTGATGACCTGCATAAGGAGCTTACAGAATCAGAAATAGAAACCTTAATGTCAAAAGAAATTGAATTACCCGAAGTGGATCTGGATAAATTTGAACTGGAAGAAGGTGAGGTTAAAGAATTTGCACCTGAAGAGTTTGAATATGCTGAAAAGGAAAGTTATGATTCAATACCTGCAGGTTTTGTCAATTTAACCATTGATTATGCATTGTCATATTCACGGCCTGGTGCAGTTGCACGGCTTTTAGGGTTATATTTAGTTACGTTGATCCCGCATATTATTGTCAGTTCCATCTATAGTCTTGTATCATCTATAGTTGGATTTTTTAACTGGTGTGTGGTGTTATTTACCGGCCAGTTCATTGATGATTTTGCAGACATGCAGCAGAACACATTACGGTATTATATTGCAATTCTGGCATCTGCAGCTCAGATAACTGAAGACAGGCCTGTTTATGCAGGCAGACCAAAAGTTGAGCACAGCCTGCAGCTTGATATAGTATATCCTTCCGAGCCATCACGCCTGCTAGCTTTTTTGAGGATTACGGGTATTGGAATACTTACAGCAGCACTTCCTCATTTGCTGTTGCTTGCTGTGCTGACTCTGGGAATGCTTATTCTGATTCCTGTTGGCCTTATCAGTATCATTGCAACAAAGCGCTGGCCATCCCTATTGTTTGATTTCATGTACCGGTATCTGCGCTACTATTCCCGGGTTAATGCATATATTATGGGACTGGTTGACAAATACCCTTCATTTATTTTTTGATAGACATCCCGCATAGCATTCATTACAGTGCCGCTATAAAAATATATATAGCACTCTATGGATATTCATTCTGTCATACATACTGTGTTTTCCAGCGGCATGCTGGCAAACTATATCCATGATTTTGAGTATCGTGCCATTCAGGAACAGATGGCAACTGCTATTGCCCGCTCATGGTATGATGAAAAACACATTGTCATTGAAGCGGGGACTGGTACAGGCAAAACGTTTGGGTATTTACTTCCTGCTGCCCTGTTTGCGCTCTATGAAGATGTTAAAGTGGCGATAGTTACTGAAACAAAGGCTCTGCAGCAGCAATTGATTGTAAAAGATTTGCCTGTGGTTGCTTCAATACTAAAAAACATAACCGATAGTTCCCTGGAATATGCCCTGTGCCTGGGAAGTGCCAATTACCCCTGCTTCCGCAGGTTGCAACATGCAATTGATACTGGAAGTTTTGATAAAAAATTTGCTGGTGAAATAGCAAATCTGCAAAAGCTTTTAAAGAAAAATCACACTCTAACACGCTTTGATGTTCAGCTACCTGATGCTCTGTGGAATACAATCTGCCGTGAATCGGAATTATGCTCAATGAATACATGCAGGTATAAAAGCACCTGCTCATATATGGAAGCGCGAAAACAGTGGCAGAAGGCACATATTCTTGTCATGAATCATTATCTCTTTTTTTCAAATATTGCTGCGTCAAAGTCGCTGGTGCCGGATTGTAAGGCGGTGGTATTTGACGAAGCACATTCTCTGGAAAGGATTGCGTCAGGTCAGTTAGGCTTTTCTATAAACAGCCAGCATCTTATAGAAACGCTGGAACACATGATACAAAGAAAAAAAGGTGCATCACTGGTAGAGAGGTGGCTACCCCACAGCCTGCATCAGGATGCTATAGAAGTATTTGACAATGCATTGCGACAGGTTCACGTATGCAAATCTGTCTGTAATGATATGATACAGGATTTGCAGACACTAAGACTTAGAAGTCCTTTAAAACAATGCCTGCCATTACTGAAAGCTCTGGAAGAGATTATTGGTGTACTTGAAAAAGTGGAATCCGAAAAACTTGATGAAGACATGCGCCTGGAATATGAATATCGCAAAAGCATTATTATGAATACATGCAAAGATTTAGGCATGATTGTATTTATGGATGATGATAGCTACGTTTACTGGCTGGAAAAGGAAAAAAATGCTCAGGGAACGGTGACCATGTGCGGCCAG
>JARYLT010000120.1 GCA_029907515.1 Spirochaetota bacterium
TCTCTTTGAGTGCCGCTTTTAACGTGGGTTTTTGTACCGATACCGTTTGCATGGTCTTTGGGTTGTAATATACAAATGCTCCTGCTTGTTGCGTATCATCCAGTGACTCAATTTCGGTGTAGCGAGCTAACGCAGCTTTAGCCTGCAACATCTTGAGTTTAATATCCTGGAGTTCGGTAAGCTTTGAGTGTATCTTTGCAAGCTGAGCTTTTGCATTGTGGTCATTGTTTTTCCATTTTTGTTCAGCTTCTCGTATTGGCTTGAATAACTTATTCAATCCCAATTCAAACAATAGTACTGTGGGTTTAAGAACATAGGCAAGTGGACGTAAAGGATGTATTTTTTTCCCAAGTACTTTGATTGTTTTATTCCATAAATAATCAAAACGCTTCTTAATGGGTTTGTATACTTCATAATACCCACCGTATACTATGCTTAAGTTTTCATAACTAAACTCAGCATCGCGTGCAGTTAAGAAATTACTATAGTATTCGCTGATAAGTGCGTTATTGGTTATTTTGTTATCCTTGAGCAGTTGCAGATATTCATGCATGGGGCTGTTGGTATCTGCAATGACAGTGCCCCCTGGAATAGAGCCAAACCATGGATCGGTATCTATTTTCCTGCTGGCTCCAAACTTTTGTGCATTTTTATCAAAGTAATAAGCTGATTGTTGCAGGTGATACTCAAGGGAACCAATAGTAGCTGTTCTGTCTTTATTGTCCTTGATATAATCATATACCATTTTTGCCATTATGGCTTCTGATACACCTACAGGCATATAAACACTATACGCTCTGCTCAAAACTAATGCTTTAGCAACTAACGTTGCAGTATTCTCATCAATATCTTTTCGCTTTACAGTTGTAATGCCATTTACAAAACTGTACTGTAACATCCTGTCAATGAGCTTATCACGCTCATCTTTATATTCATCGTCAGTTGCTGCTATAAACGCATCCTTCTTTGCTTCATACTGGCCTTTAAGCTCCTGATATGCAACGGAAAGTTGCTTAATCTCATTCTGCATGTACATGGCAAGCTTTTCTGTTTTGTAGGCTCGCTGTGCTCTCTCAATTAATTCATTGCGCAGCTTCACATACTCCTGGTCATGTTCAACTTTTTGCTGCTGTACCACTTCAACATTGTGTTTGAGCTCTTCTATTCTTTGCTGCACCTCATTCCGGTATTTCAGTGCAAGTTCATACTGCTCTTTTGCATCAGCTTTTAGCTTGCTTGCCGCATCATCAGGATCACCACCCTCTGCATTTGTCTGGCTATTGTACAGATATGGCGTTGATGCATACGCATACAGCATCTCCTCATCCTCTTTGAGTTTGCGTGCTTCTTCCAATCGGTTATACAGTATGGAAATTATCTCAAGCTGCTTTGTGTAATCATCCTGTGCATCATGGTAAGCTTGTAAAGCATTATCTACCTGCGTTTGTGCCTGTTCAAACAGTGTTTTGTTAGCAGTATACACGTCCTGCGCTTCCTGGAATGTATCACTTGCAAGATATTCCTGTAAACTACCACTTTCAAGTACTATCCCCATCTTTTCTATATCTGCATACGCTTTCAGTAGAGTCTGCTGTATGGTGCTGTCTTTTTCCCTCAAACTATCAACAAGCTGCTTAATACGTGCATCATCTGTTCCCTGCGAATATGATTTTATAATTTGCAGTGCCTGTTCTATGGGTGATCCTGCGCTTTCATCGTCTCCCATACTTACAGTGCCGTTATACCCCGCATCCTGCAATTCATTAAGCAGCCCCCGTATATCACGCACGAATGATGTATCAATTTCACTGCCATCCTCATCATAAAATGTAAATGTATCGGTTGCCTGTGTTGCCATCTGTGCTACCTGTACCAGCATATCAAGGGCTGCTGCCATAGTGGTAGCTTTATCAATCATTGCATTGTAATAGGTTCTATCTGTTCCGGTATAGAATCCTTTTATAGTATCATTAAGGTTATCACTGATAACAGTATCTATATTTCCGGAAAGGTTTTCTATTCTGGAAATTCCATACCCGTTTGCATCATATTCAGCAATGAAATCCTGTAATGTTTTATCGCCACTATCAAATGATCCATTATTATTGATGTCTTTATACCACTTTTGAGCAATATCCAGCCCATCTTCATCGCGTTCCTTTAATTTTTCCTTATCTATAATGACCTGGTATAGCATTGATGGTGAGTTACTATCGGCACTGTACTGCTCATAGTACTGTTCCATGATTCCTATGTAATCACGCCAGTTACTATACGTATTACGCTGGGAAAGGATAAATTGATACACGTTCTGAGCTATAACACAATTGGTATGTGCTGCATACATACACATGGCAAGCAGGCTCTGCAAACCGTTATCATCTTCATTGCTTATAGCTTCAAATAGTTCCCGTGCTTTTGTCTGCATCTGGTAACCTGTTAAAACCAGTGGAACCTGTCCATCTGTTACAATAAGGTTTACCGGATCGGCTAACTCAGGAGCTATGCTGTACAGTAGTAAAAAATTCTTTTCCTTTGGATCTGTAATATTATTTTGCTGTATATATTCTTCTATGGGCATGCTCCCATCGTAGGCTAATGCTACATCCATTGCCTGTATAAAACTTTCTGTATGCATTTTAAGCTCATCATAGCCACTTAAATCAGGATGTATGCCGTAATATGCTAAAAGCTTTTCTGCATCATCAGCGCTTGTTATCCCACTGTGTGCTTTCATAAAATAATCGGTAAATATTGCGTACTCACGCACACCTTCCGGGAGTACACTGTATGCAATGATTGAGCTATCCTGTTGCAGCTTACTATATAGCATCTGGAATGTCTGATAGTTGTTAACAAAAAATTGTTGCCACTCCTGCGTTTCGTATTGTGTAAGGGCTGTAAAACCGGAAGGTTCAATTCCTGTTTCATGTATTGCACCAAATACATCCTCAAATGCAGGCATCTGGTCAAAAGTGCCACTCGTAAGGTATGCCATAAAATGAGCATAGATATCAGCTGGACTGGTCTTGCTGGCAGTGTATGTATATGCATTATGTATTGTTAATGACTGCACTGTAATGTACTGACTTACTGTGGTATTGTAAACCTGCTTGAAATCTTCATATAAGCTTGTACACAATTGCTTGATATCTTCTTGTATCTGCCCACCAGTACTATACTGTGGAAGTTTTAAAAATTCTCCGGCACGTAATATTTCCCCATCAAGTAGACCAAACACATCATCAAAATCCGCAAAACCTTTTTCATGTATATAGTGCTGTATAAATTTTTGAAAATGCATAAGGAGTGCATATGCTCTGAAATCCGTATCATACAGCAACGCATTGAATGTTGCTGCATCTTCTGAATTTTCCTGTATGCCCTGGTAGTATGCTGCCAGTATCCAGCCTGTATCACTTTCATCCCAATTATTTTGCACCTCTTTAATACCTGTGTGGTTTTCTTTTAACGCCTGTATATCCTGACGTTTTGTAAGCTCGTGTGTTATGTGTGCTATTACATCCTGTATAAATTGTTCATCCTTTCCTGCACTGCGCATCCTGTTTGCATAATCCTCAACACTGCCATACATTTCATCTTCTTTTAAATAGCGAGCAACGTAATCTATAATGTCATAATTTCTTCGTGTTTCCTCTAATTGTGCAAGTTTGGCAAATACCTGTGCCTGCAAATCGTTATATTGTGTGTTATTAATCTCGTTTATAACCTGGGTGTATAAAACGTTGCATTCCTGTAGCGTCCGTATTATTGCATCAGCAAATCCTGGCCACGTTCCCCATGGCTGTAGCTGATAGTAGCTCTGCTGTGATGCTGTATATTCATTTTCCTGATTGCCATACATGGTGTTGTGTAGCGCAATGAGTTCTTCATACTTTTTCTGTAATGAAGAAAGCTTTTCATATATAGAGCGGCTTTTTTCATACGCTGCTGATGCCTGGTTGCTATCGGTATTCCTATTTTCATACTTTGCCTTTTGAATCAAAATATCATGATACGCACTTACAACTGCCTGTAATGCTTCTTTCATTGACTGGGGCAGGGTGCCATACTCTTTTGTCTGTATATAGCTTTCTGCTTTCCTTCCATACTCAATAAGCTGTCCCACCGGCATTGATTGTTTAAACATTGTTTGAGCCTGTCCTGCATCTATGCCAAGTATTTCAGCAATTTTTCCCGTAAAACCTTCATCCTGTGAGCGTCTTCTTTTTTCTAGCGATAGTTCATAGAATTGCTCCACGTAGCGCGCAAAGCTTTGCATAACCACCACCGATTGTTCCCCTTCGTATGCTACAGGATGAATAAAATCAAATATATCGGGTTGTGTTACTGCTGTTAGTTTTACCTGTACTATATGTAATTCGGTATCTGAAAGAGGGTTGCCCTGTTGATCTTTTCCTGTTTCTAACATGCTGATATATGTTTTTATCTTTTCATCAATGGTAGCATCATCACATCCTGCCAGTTCATTTTTATATACATCAATGACTATCCCAAGGTCCTCTATACTCTTTTCAAGCATTGTGGTAACAGCATCAAATGATGCTTCATCATGAATAGCTATTGAATCTTTTAATGTTGTTACCAGTGTGTAAAGATACCCATACTCTAATGCTTCGCGTACATTCCTGTTTGAAAGAGCCATATCACACATGCTTACCACATCCTGGTAAATGCTGTTAAAATATTCCCGGTGAATACCATCACTATCGGTTGCTGCTTCTTTTGTGGCATTGAGTATGTGTAATAGTTTTTCTACTGTTTTTTTGTTTTGCTCAAAATATGTTGCACTGGCTTCATCTACTGCAGCATTTGCCTGCTGTATAATGTTATCTTTAGTGTATGAAGATGTTTCAAGGTTTTCAGTATCAAAATCATGAAGCAGGTACACAACAACATTGTGAGTTATGTGGTATAGATCTTCAAATGATTTTCCTAAAGCATTGATTGCATTTACCAGATCAATTCTTCTAATTCTGTATTCATCCTGAATCTGCTTATCATACTCAGCGTAAAGGATCTCTGTGTCAGGATATATAACCTGGTTATCTACATGTGTGGTTATATCCAGGGTATATATACGTTTTAGAAGTGCGCCAAGGAAGATTTGTAGCGCCTTTTCATGTATTTTTTCTGGATCTGTCTCATCAAGTAGCTCTGTCAGTTCCAGGCTATCTACAGTATCAGCAGTATATGCCACCAGCATATCTATTGCAGCTTTGCGTTCATTAACAGTTGCTGATACATCGGCTATTGTATCTATCTGTTCCTGCAGCATACTCCAGGTTAGCTTAAAGTTGTTTGGCTGTAATTCATTGAGTTTACTAACAATGGCTTCATGTACTCTGGTTTCAGTATTTTCTATGCTGACTATCGCCTTACACCGTACATATAAATCCTTTGCTTCTTCATATTCTTCCGTATACTTTTCGCGGTTTTCAAGGGCTTCCTGTAAAAATGTAAGTCGCTCATCTTCTGCATATCCTGGAACTATAGTCTCAAGCTTTAGAAATAAAATATCATTATTATCTTCAATTGCAGCCATCACATCATCCAGTGTGTCATTTTGTATCGTTTGCCATGTAGTGTACATATCGTGCAACCCACGCACCTGGCCTTCATCATTTGTGTAGCCCTCAAGTAGCTTAGCTGCTAACTCTACACGCTGTGCATACTGAGAAGCTTCACTATTGCGCTCCTGTAACATCAGTGCTTTGTAATAGTTCATTCTGGCTGTTATCCACTTCTGCTCCTTTTGCTGTATCCTGTTTGTAATTGCTATGATCTGCTGTGTTGATTCATTGACTAACTGTATTGCCATCTCTTTTGCATAGGGATTGGAATAATACAGGCACCGTTCCATTGCTTCCTGATACAACTTTTGAGCTGCCTCATAGGCAGTGCGTGCTATATCAAATTTTTTCTGGGCATCATCTACACGTTTCTGAGCTGCAACAAGTGCATCCTTAAGCTGCCCTGATAAAAGCGCCAGAGCATCCTCATACTCCTTCTTTGCTTTGTAGTATGCATCAATGGCTGCCTGGTAATTTGCTTTCTGTGTCTGTGCATCAGGCCTTCCTGTTTCATTGTATGCATATTCATAGAGTTTCTGTGCACGGCCAAGGCGCTCTTCCCAGTAGGCAAGCGTTAGTTTTTCTTTTTCTAAATCAAACTCAGCCGCTGTCATCAAATATGGATCATGGGCTTGCTGGTACAACCCATCTATAATAACAGCACCGTCTGTGTCTTTGTAAAAGTAATATTCAAACAAAGGATTGCCCTCGTTATCATAACGGTCATCGGTAAGCAATCCTGTTGTCTTCTGAACAACCTCAGTATATCCAAACAGATCTTCAAAATTTCCAGTGGCTGTTGCAGCAAACTGACGGAATGCTTCCATCCGTGCTATGCTCCATGCGTCAGTACCTGCAGGCCCGTTGTACTGACCTGTAGCGGTAATCTCACCTGTTAAATATGAATAATACAGTGATAATAAAAAGGGACGCAATGCTTCTAACTTTTCCGCTTGACCTGCATACTGCGGAAGATTTTTTAAACTGGCAATTAGCTCCTCAAAGGTTACTATCTGCCCGTTATCAAGTAACGACAAACACTGCATGCCTACAATATATTTGTGTAAACCTGTTTCAAAGTTAAATGCATTGCTTGATTGTATATTTGCAATGTTCCCTTCACGTATAGCCATATATAATGCTCTGAATTTAGCCATGGCACCGGCAAAGACTTGTTCCTCACCGGTAAACCGTTTAACAAACTCTCCACTTTTGAATACGGTGACAGGAGTTCCCCACATATCCTGAGTATGGTACTGCAATGCCATGCGGGCAATAATGTCATTGTATCGTGCCTTAATGTCGTACCACTGGTTTAACTGCTGAAAAACAGCTATCTTTAATTCTTTTGTTTCAGTTGTGTCAGCTGATAGTTTCTGTAGTATGGTGCTGCGAGTTTGTGGATCATTGCTATACTGCAAGCCAGTAAGTGTGGTAAAATATGAACCAAGCCAGCTTATGTTTTCCTGGGCAATAGCTAATGATTGAGAACCGCTTGTGATTAATTCCCGTGTGGATGCACTGTAATCATCAAACTGCTCTTTTTGTGCTGCTATTGTTTCATCTAAGAGTTTGAGTGCACTGGCATACTGATTATCTGTTTCAATAAAAGTGTCATTCCAGTTTATGATACCCTGCCGTATCTGCTGCTGTATGCTTGCAAGCCACTCATTGCGCTTCTGTACTAATTGCTCAAAGCTTTTTGCCCAGATTTCATCAGCCTGCCTGTATCCATCTAACGATGAGCGTTCCCATGACAGTCGTGCTGCCAGCAAATCATCCTCGGCTGCCTTCCATGCATATATTCCCGCCTGTACCAGCATATCAAGGTCATCACCTTCAGGTGGTAAGCCAATACTGCTAATGGTGTATGACAGCTTATTTTGAACTTCTGTTAAGATGGCATCTGTTTTGTCTGTAGTTGATTCAAGTATTTGTGCAGTAATCTGTGATGCTGATTGCTGCTGGGTGTAAAAGCGTAAACTTGCCGTATCACTGTAGTGCTGGTAAAAATACGTATTTTTTGCACCGACGTAATAGAGCTCAATATCTCGCTGTATCAGCTTGTGTATATTGTTTAGTTTTTCATCTAATGTTTCAATAAATCCTTTACGGTATTCCTGTGTGGTGGTATTTATCTCAGACAGCAGTGCGTCGCGTGTGGTTTGTAACTGTGAGTCAATTCCTGCTAAAAGCTGTTGTACATAGTGCCCAACATTTTCATCCCATGCGCTGTATGTTGCCACCATGTCTTCACGGGGGTCTTCCTGCATCATCTGGTTTATGCGTGCATACAGCTCTTCTTTTGCATACTCAGGAACAACTATCTCAAAACAGCGTGCATCATAGCTGCCCAGAGCTTCTTCAAGCATCTTCTGTATGACAGTGCGGGCTTCTGTCTTGAGAAAACCTGATATGTCATCCTCTCCGGTAACTATCGCCCCGTCATATGCTGTTAATGCTTCTTTTTCCCACATGCTGTATGCGGTATCTGCAGCCTGCATGGCTTTATGCATGAAAGCTTCTTTTGTCTTCTCAGCCATTGCCGATTGAAGAGAGCGTTCAAAATATCCTTTTGCACTGCTCTGTTCAAATGGAATTGTGCCGGCAAAGCCAGTTGCCAGAATGCTGAAAGAAATAATGAAAACAGTAACATGTACAAACTTCATAGACGCACCTCGTGTTTAACTGAAATTGGTATATGTACGTATTTTTCCGATGGTGATGTTTTTATGTGTGTATGCTGAAAACGTGACACAGTTATGCAGTAAAGAACGCTGCAAGGTAACAGTGACATGTACATGAAAAGAAAACTTTTGTTGATGGTAAGCACCGAATTAACGGGTGTTTTAGAAATTATGGAAGGAATACAGCATATGCCAGAAGCGTTTATATATGTGTGCGATAGTTCATGGTAAAGGAACTCACACGGGGGATAGGCTTCGCGCTGGCGGTAATAGAAACGCTCGTAGCAGTAGGCAACAGCCAGAAGCATAACGTATACCATACACAGCATTACATTTGTGTGTAAATAGAAACTATGTGTAAGCACATTCCTTGCAGGAGGGATGTGAGTGGCTGCAGGCGATATTCCATCATTATGAAGTGAAAAAGAATATCCGCCAGCTTTTATGGTATATGAATGCATGGCAAGCATGGCCTCTTCTTCAATGCACTGCATAGCCTTCATTGCTGCCATGTACTGGCTGGCTTTTTGTGTTGCTTCAATGATACGCAGCCTGCTTGTAGAAGGTATATGGGTAGCGGCAGATACATGCACAGGTGTGGCAAATCCACAGCACAGTATTGCCAGTGCAAAAGAGGATATTACGATTTTTATTGTTCCTGCCATGCTGTTATAAATGAAAATATAAACAAGAAAAATGCTT
>JARYLT010000121.1 GCA_029907515.1 Spirochaetota bacterium
TATATATGTTAATACTTTATTTATACATGTCATTACATATATATAATTTAAAAAAAGAATAAACCCTGCTCCCAATGAATATGAGGTGTTTGTTTTTGCAAAATAATTCATAGTAAAATTTTTATTTTACATGGAAAAAATATCATTGATTTATATCAGTGATTTATTTATTTTGAAGTAAATATTTGTGTGTAACTATTTTCTCATGCTTGGAAAAAAAATAAAAATTGATGTAGATTATCTAAGGCCAAACAGTACTTTTATATATCCACTTATATCTGAAGATGGTGATATAGTTTTACCTCCTCGAGTTGCTTTAACTGCCGAAAAGATAAATGCTATTAAAGCAAGGTATGGCAATATCCTGTATTACAATGACAATGGACAGATGGCTGTTATTCCCAGTTTCAGGATGCAAATTGCCCGGAATAAATCAAAGGAAATAATGCATGAAATAGCTCAAAGTCATAAAATCAGCAAGGTAGCAATCCACGAAGCTGAAAAGGTTATAATAGATATTGTCAATGACCTCACTTCAACCGAAATATTGGCGTTAAACCTTCTTAAAGATTTGAAAAGCTATGAAGAATATATCTATAACCATTCAGTAAACGTAGGTATTTTAAGTGCAGTGATGGCACGAATGATTGGAACTTTCAATAAGGATGAAATTAAAAATATAGCCCTGGGAGGCTATTTACATGATATTGGTCAGATGCAATTAGATAAAAACCTTTTAGAAAAAGAAGGAAAATATAACATAACAGATATTCAGAAAATGAAGCGCCATCCCCAGTTAGGCTATGAAACACTTAAAAAAATTAAAGATGTACACCCCATAGTATTGCAATCGGTATTATTTCATCATGAACGGTACAATAATAATGGATATTATGGATTACCGTATGAAAATTTACCCATTTATCCCAAAATAATTGGATTATGCGATATATATGATGCATTAACATCAAAACGCCCATTCAGAAGTGCTATCGAACCAAGTAATGCATTAAAGGCAATATTAAATGCAATTAATCAGCAGTTTGATTATCAATTAATTAACATTTTTATCAACAAGTTAGGACCCATATTAAATAACACGCAGGCATTCTATACACATAACGATATCTGTGAACTGAACACACAGGAGCTTGCTATTATTAAGGACTTTGGTATTAATGACATGCTGAAACCTAAAGTAATAATATTTTGCAAATTCCAGAGAACAGGCGAACAATTACTGGCACGTTTCTATGAAAAACCATTAGAAATTGACCTTTCACAAGATCCAGATAATCGTTATATGATCAAAATCATTAATAATTACAAGCAACTACAATCCATTCAGAAAAAATTGGAAGAAAAAAAACTATTATAACCTGTTACAATACCAATTGAACATTACAACTTTGAAATTTACCAAAAGCTGGCCTATTCTCCCAAATTATCGAAGCTAATGGATTTTTATTTATTTCAGGGATTATTCCTGTAGATACAGCCAAGAATGTAGTTATTCAGGATAATATTACTAAAATAACATAACTGATCGAAATAGATGCAATTGCAATTCGATAGCTTTAAGTGACTTTACTTGATTTCTACAATGACTAAAGTGATATCATCAGTTATTTTATTTTTGCTCCCCGCCCATTGAATAACTGCATCAACAATGCTATCAATAAGATCTCTTGTACTTTTATGATGATTTTTTTCAATACATGCTATAAAGCGCTCAATGCCAAATATTTCATTTCTATTATTACGGATTTCTGTAATTCCATCAGTATACAGTATTATTCTGTCATTGCTATGTATTGGGTATGTGGTAATGTCATTCTTTATAGTTTTAAAAACACCCAGTATTTTTCCAGGAATTTCAATCTCAGTTATCGTATTACTACTGCTCCTCCAGATTAATGGAAGCGGATGTCCTGCCCGTGAGAATTTTACTACTTTTTGTGATGTATCAATATACGCATACAGTGCGGTAATGGGTTGCCCACCTGTTTTACCATATAATATGGTATTCATATTAGCCAGAAGTGTAGCAGGATTATCGGCATGATTCCTTTGTAGTGAAAATGCAATATTAACTGTTGATGCAATCAAAGATGCCGGAATACCATGCCCGGTAACATCAGCAATAATAATCCCCAACCTTTCTTCATCTAATTCATAAAAATGGTAAAAATCGCCACCTATTTCATCCATGGGTATATAACATGCCTCAACATGAATAGAATGTGTGGATGGCACTGCTTCTGGCAAAATAGTTTTTTGTATGCGCCATGCAATTTCAAGCTCACTGTTGATCGCAATTAATCTATTTTGAATCTTTATTGATTCTTCCAGCGCAGCCAATGATTGAGTAAATACAAAAATTAACAGACCAATCTCAAATAAATAAATACTATTAATTAACTGTTGGGTATATAATATATCATTTACAAGTGTGAAAAATAATATTATGGTACCGGATATATAAATAAAAGAGTTTTTTGTTTCAGCTTGTGTTGCTCTTATCATTATAAATAAAATGTATAAAGAAACTACTATTAAACCAATCTGGATATAAACCAATGCATATGAAGCATACGATATAGGTACAACCAACTCAAAAATAAAAAATAAAGAAAAATATATATCAATAGCCCTTAAAATTATTTTATTGAACATTTTTGGATATAGACCATCAATAAAATGAGAAAATGAAATTACTGCAAATAATAACGTTGAGTATTCCATTCGCAAATATATGTCCCATGGCAAAGATGGGACCGCTTTAACAAAAAGCTTTTCATCAGTTAGTAATAACCTGAAACCAATAATTGCACAGAAAAAAGCAAAATATAGATTTGGTTTGTACCCTTTATTAACTACAAAAAGACCAATATGATATAAAAGAATAATAAAAAGGGCTGCTGTGACAAACAGTGTGATGAAAAGGTCTAATTCATATTGTTTATTGATTATATCATAATTTCCATATTTGATACTTCGTAAAATTCCCCCAGTACGTTGCTGGAAATTAGATATATGCAAAACGACTTCAGTAACTGTGGAATTAATGACAAATTGTGTTATAACCGGCAACTGAAAAGGTATCATTGAAGACTTGGAAGTCCCAACTTTTCCATTCTGGCTAATGATCTTCCCATTTACCCATAGAGTATACGCCGTATGTACATATGGCATAATTAATGTTTTAATTTGCCCTACATACTTTGGATCATGATAAATATGCAGTCTATAGGTAGCATATCCAAAAGCTGGAAACGAATACCTGAAATTTCCCTGTTTATTCCATGCTTTAGGAACTTCAATATAGGTAAATGGTTGTAAATCTTTTGTAAACTGAGAAGGTTCAATAAGTTGATTCCAGTAGAATTCCCAATCCCCATCTAATGATATAACCTGGTTTGATGATTCATCCCAGCCCCGCAGGTCTAAAACACCCTCTATTGCCCTGGGCATATAAAAAGTCTTTTTTTGATTACAACTGATAAAAACTATTGTAATACTAAAAAAAATAATAATGCCACAAACAATTTTTCTATACATTGGATATAAAACTCAAATTTTCAATAGTTATTAATTAATATTCACTAAGATTTTCACATGAATTCAAAAAGTAAAGAACATTTTCAAAAATTATACATGTATACCGTCCTTGAGACACAGTATGAAGATTGTTAATTAATACAATGATAGTGTTTTCTCAAATTAACACTAACCAGTGTGTTCATCGTATAATAATCTATTTTTAACCATTGAAACAAATACTATTGGTACTATTGAAAGAATTATTCCTGACGCAAACAGATAGGAATAACCAAATTTATCAGCTAATAGCCCGGAAAACCACATCCCAGGTGACTTACCAAGTACTTCAATAGTTGCAAGTATAGTATAATGTGTAGCCCCAATAATCTTATCAACAGTATACATCATAAATGCAAACATTGCAGTTGTTAGCATACCACCAAAAAAATGTTCAGCGATAGTTACCATTATAATAAGTTCACGTGACGGTACATTCAATGTACAATACCATTCACCACATAACGGTATTAAGCGTACCAGCAGTGCAAACCATAATCCATTAAAAATTCCATATCGTGATGCAAGCATACCACCAATCATTGATCCAGCAATTGAAGCTACCATGCCATACATTCCCTGCCACAAGCCTATTTGCGAAGCAGTAAACCCCTGGTCAACAAGCAATGGCTTAAACATTCCATCAATGAACGTTTCCCCTGTTTTATACGTTGCTATCAAAAGGAATACAATAATCGTACCATGTTGTTTTACAGCTTTCTTAATATGATCATAAATATCATTGATTGTTATGTAGTTGACTTTGGTTTGCGATATAATATTTTCTTTATAAGGAATAAGCAGTATTACAGGAATTACAATAATCCCACAGATGACATAAAATACATTTTTCCAACCAAGATATGAACTCAACCAAACTAAAAAACCACCACTTATAAGCATCCCAATTTTATAGCCAACAACCTGAATGGCATTGCCATATCCCAAATCAGTATCCTTTAAAATATCTATTGCCAATCCATCAACAGCAATATCCTGAATTGAAGCACAAAAGTTCATGATAAATATTGTAGCAGCAAATAACACTGGATTTGAAGCTATGTCAATATGAGTAGCACTATAGGCTGACAAAAACATCACCATTTGCAGTGGCATAAGCCATGATTTCCTTCTTCCAAACGTGGCATTCCAGAATCTATCTACAAGAGGCGCCCATACTATTTTCAGCATCCACGGTAAAGCCAGCAGGCTGCTGAATCCAATCATAGTCAGTGATACTCCGGATTGCCTGAACAGGACCGGTAAAGCGGTAACCTGAAAACCAAAAGGAATACCCTGCGTTACATACAAAAAGAAAAGAAGATGAAATCCATATATGCGATAGTTACCCACGATCATTGCCTGAACACAAATTAAAATTGTGAAAAAGGATTTTCTTCTACTGGTTTCTTAGGATAGAATAGCGGTATGGTATGGCCATATTCAACAGTAGCAGTTTGTGAAGTTTTGTTGTGATGCAGAGCTATGCGATATATTCCAAAAGTACAGCATACTACAGTATCATTCACGGTAAACTCTCCATATTTTTTCTGTAAATGCTGTTGCAATTGATCAAATTGTGCATCGGTAACAGGTATGGTAACAATTATAGTGTACAACCTGTCAAAATAATCAAAAATTAGCATCCCCTGAGATTGTGAATCATCATACAGTATTACCCTGATTACACCACATTTCATTTCTTTGAAATTATAATCGTGATGCTGCAAAATATCTTTTACCCTGTTATATGCTGATCCTAAAAATATTTTATTATATCCAACAGATTGAGCAAAAACATTGTCCCAATAAAACAATAATACCACTACCATTAACATAACAACACATATATTTTTATACATTGCCATTTAACTTCCCTCCCCAATAAAGCTTGTACGGCACAAGCACACACTGTTACGTTTTCTACATTCCCCAGCTTTGATATCTCTTTTGAGCTATCGCACATATTTCATCTATAAACCCCTGAGGATTAATTTTAAATTTTTCCAACCGTGATCGCACCATATCCTTTATTGCCTGGAAATTAAAAGGATATGCACTCAGTGATAGCTCAATATCACGCTTCAATGTCGTGTAACTTTCAGTACCATGTTCAATTCGTTGCCCAATAATATTTGCCTGTAATCGTCTATGTTTTTTTTCTAATTCTATGACTTCGTGTGGTTTTTCTTTTACATCAGATAACACAATAAGTGATGGCAGTATATGTTCACCGATATCAGACAGCAAAAATTTATTTATTTCTTTTGAATCATTAAATAATACAAGCAATGATTCTAAGGATGAACCATACACGGTGATATGTGATAGTGGAATTATGGCATCCGAGGGATTAAATGCAATAGAATTAATTTTTGAGAAAGTGATGACACTTGATTCACCTCTTCCAACATAAAGCACATCTTCTTCTTTAGTATTTGTTTGTGCCATATATTTTTCAATTTCAATAATTTTTCTTTCACCTGAAATAAATTGTTCAATATCACCTGCATACAACTCAATATTTTTTTGGCCAATTATTTTTTTATACTCTGTGGCTACCAGATGGCTATCATCAAGACCTACTCTCCTGATAATTTCAATAGCCAGTTCGTAGGGAATTGCTGTCAGTATTGACGGATCATAGTGTTTCATAAAATTCATAAAATGGCAGGCACCTGGAAAAAGACGGGTTTTTGCACCCACAGTAAAAACACACTGAGTGGGCACATCTTTTAAAAGATAATCAGGGTAGTATACTGCTAATTTTAAAAATGAAAATGGGATTTGACCTTTGTCTGAAAGTTTACGGTTAACCTCATCAAGAAAATTTTCAATAATTGAGCTTTCCTCATCATAAAAAATAGCATCCAGCAACTGGTTATAATCACCAATTTCAAGGAAATCCCCCAACCCAACAAATATCTTTTTTGGGCGGTATAATAAATCTGAACACACAGCAATAAACTCTTTACGGCTATATTCCTTAATAATTAGCTGTCTATGTTTGTTATATTGGACTATTGTATATTCCATAACTATCTCTTATAAAATCTGTTTGAGCTATCATATTAGTGCCTTAGATAAAAATGAGCAAGCATAAATTAAAAAGCTTTTTTGAATAAACTTTTTCATAACAATATGTCAATGAAAATATAGAATTGAATTTAAATTGACATTTATATTTTTTTTAAAAGTATATAACAATCATATTATATTGAATTGAAATAAGATTTAAGGAATACCCTATGAAAAAAATTATTTCTACAGAAAATGCACCATCAGCTATTGGCCCCTATTCTCAAGCTGTAATGGCAGGAGGATTTCTTTTTATTTCTGGTCAATTGGGCATAAATCCTTCAACTGGTAAACTTGAGGAAGGTATCGAAGCACAAACAAAAAGAGCAATGGAAAACATTGCTGCGATTCTTTCAAGCGCTGGTATAGCTTTTGACCATGTTGTTAAAACAACAATTCTTCTTGCAGATATTAATGACTTCCCTCATGTTAATGAAGTATATGAATCGTTTTTCTCTAATGATAATTTCCCGGCAAGAGCCACATACGCTGTTGCAGCTCTACCTAAAGGTGCTTTAATAGAAATTGAAGCAACAGCGTATGTGGGTTCATAAGTTTTAGATTCACACAAGCTTGCTGTATTTTCTCTATTATTCTTCTGATTATATCCACCCAATTTTTTCTGCCTGATATCGTAATTCTTCCCTGAAATCAGGATGTGCAATATTTATCAGTGCTAAAACCCTGTCATACACACTTCGCATCCTTAAATTTGCAACACCATATTCAGTGACCACATACTCAACATCATTACGTGAAGTTGTAACAACTGTGCCCAATGGCAAATAAGGAACAATATTACTATGTAATTTCCCTTCTTTATCTTTATATGTGGAATTGAGAGCTATGATACTTTTTCCACCTTTTGATTTTTTAGCACCATGGATAAAATTTACCTGTCCACCAGTTCCACTATATTGCTTTGTACCAATTGATTCGGCAGCAACCTGACCAGTTAAATCTATCATGAGTGCATTATTGATGGATACTAAATTATCATTCAATGCAATTATTTCAGGCGTATTAACCCATCCTACCTCACAGAAAAGAAATTTTTCATTATTGTCCAGATAGTTATAAAACTCCCTGGTACCAACAGCAAATGCGGCTATAACTTTTCCCGGATAAAAGGTTTTCTTAACTCCATTAATGACACCTGCTTCAACTAAACGCATTACTGATGGGGTAACAACCTCACCATGCATTCCCAGATCTTTCTTGTTGTACAACAAATTGCCAATGGCATTTGCTAAACCTCCAAAACCCAATTGAATTGTTGCACCATCAGGTATTAAATCGGCAATAATCTCGGCCATCTTTTTTTCAACATCTGTTATAGGAATTTCAGGTAATTCAAATAATGGTGTATCCTGTTCAATAATATAATCCACTTCCGAAACATGTACAAGGAAATCCACACTGTTAAGCCATGGAGTATTGCTGTTAATTTCTGCAATAACTGTTTCTGCGTTTAATATTACTTCCTTCCTGGGTAAAAAAGCCCCAAAGCAAGATAAATTCATAAAACCATCTTCATTTGGTGGAGTGGCAGTGAAAGCTACTCTATTGCAACGTGCATCAAGACCAGCCTGCGGAATATCACTCAAATGCATGGGTTTATAGTGTGCCATTTTCCATTCCATGCACACACGTTCCATAGGTCCAACAAACATAGTCTCAATATGAAAGCTCTCTCTGTTTTCTGGTTTCATATAATCATACAGACCCATTGCATAACCCTGATAAATAGTCACATCTTTAACTGTACCTGCCCTTTTACCTAAAGCAGTAGCAAATGACGCAGGAATGCCAGTTCCACCACCTAAAAATACTCTATCACCGGATTTAACAATTTTTGCTGCTTCTTCAGCTGTAACTTTTTTACCATTATAATCTTCACACCACATTGATAAAGGATATGAAGGTTTACGACGTAATACTATAGATTGCACATCAACCATATACAATTACCTCCTGAAAAATATAGATAGCCAAAAAGTAAACATTGGATATTTTTTCAATAAAAAAATATTTTATAATTATTAATAATATATTATTATAGTAAAATTATAATATATATAGCAAGCTTTTTATATATTTTCCTATATTTATTTTTTACTTTAAATACATGGTTATTGCATTTCAAAATTATATGTGCCTAATTTAGAAAAATCAA
>JARYLT010000122.1 GCA_029907515.1 Spirochaetota bacterium
ATGAGGATATTGGAAGTATATAAGGGGAACAAATATGATGATACATGCATAAGTGAAGTTGATTTTGAGACAGTAACTCATCCATGTGATATGACTGAGGACCAAAGAAAAGCATATATGGAAGGTGGAGATTTTTATGATGTAGATCCCAAGAAATGGGGATGTGATGAAGGTAAAACTAATAAAAAACAAAAAAAATAGGCTTATAGAAGTGTAATCCATATGCAAAAGCCACATTAAAAATTAGAAGTAACTGTAAAAGTTTTAAAGGCATTTTTCTTTGGCACTTTCTTTTGTTGCCGCCTGGACAAAAGAAAGTGCAGAAAGAAAGTATTAGACAAAAAACGATAGGCGCTAGCCGGGGTAAAGGGGATGGCAAGGGTAAAGGGGGCTGGCCAGTCATCGAGCCTGTCGAGATGAAGTCCCTTTTCACCTTGAGAAAAGAATAATATGGAATTGTTGCCGTCTGGACAAAAGAAAGTGCAGAAAAGTTAAGAATTAAAATCTAAGCTTACACTGCGTGAAGTCAAGGAATGATGCATCATGCAAAGAATTCATGAAACGCTGTGTACACAGGGGTAAATGAGGTCTGGTATACATCAATTATCACAGGTGGTTAAGCGCTTAAGCGCCTGCATACTATGGTAAGATGGCAAAATTACTTTAGAAGGAATTAACGCATTGTGATACAATTAATCCCATGATAATTGTATGTATAACAGGTGCAAGTGGTGCTATTTTAGGAATACGCCTTATAGAAGAATTGTTACAATGCAATAAAGAAGTAACCTGCATTGTTTCACAAAGTGCATGGCAGGTTATTAACTATGAGTTACAGACAGATGCCAAAACAATAAAAGCTATTTTAAAAAACCGAAACGTACAAAACAATCTGCTTGAAAACCTGAAAGAATATTCACCTGATGATTTTTTTGCGCCTGTGGCAAGCGGCAGCTTTCCCTTTGATGCTGCAGTGGTTATTCCTGCATCAATGAAGACCGTGGCCGCTATCGCACATGGGTATGC
Source organism: Spirochaetota bacterium (assembly GCA_029907515.1). Taxonomy (GTDB): domain Bacteria; phylum Spirochaetota; class UBA4802; order UBA4802; family UB4802; genus UBA4802. Next base: position 1,027 of record JARYLT010000122.1, read on the forward strand.
CGATAATCTTATCCATCGTGTGTGCGATATTGCACTGAAAGAAAAGCGTACGTTAATTGTTGTGCCCCGGGAAACACCAATGAGTGCAATACACCTGCATAATTTGTATATGATAGCACTCAATGGAACGAGTGTGGTTATGCCCTTACCAGCATTTTATAATTTCCCCAAAACTATTGACGATGTTATTAATTTTGTTGTTGGCAGGGTACTGGACCTGTTACATATTGAACATACTCTGTACAAAAGATGGAACAATGAAAATAATAACCGATAGCAACCTTGAAGCAATTGCAGAAAAAGTGGAAGCTGGTATTCCCGTCACTGACGGTGAAGCCCTTGCCATGCTTTCAACCAGTGACATCATGGGGCTTTGTTCTATTGCTCACACCATAAAACAAAAGCTACATGGCAATGTAGTCTATTATGGCGTAAATATGAATCTTAACTATACCAATGTATGCATGCTGCGATGTCCGCTGTGTGCATTTTCCCGCGATAAAAACGATACCGATGCTTATGTACTGTCACTTGATGATATAGCTAACAAGATTATACAGGCTGGTGATATTGATGAAGTGCATATCGTTGGTGGGCTTCATCCTGATTTACCATTTTCATACTATGAAGACATGCTCAAAACCATTAAAGCAATAAAATCCACTATTCACATCGTTGCCTTTACTGCTGTGGAATACGATTATCTTTCAAAGAAGTTTGATATACCGTTAGATGAACTATTTGTGCGCTTCAAAAACGCAGGGCTTGGATCAATTCCTGGTGGGGGTGCAGAAATCTTTGCACCTGAGGTGAGGGGAATTATAGCCCCAAAAAAAATCAGTGGTAAACGCTGGTTAGAGATTATGGCTATAGCCCACAGGAATGGCATCAAAACCAATGCAACCATGCTTTTTAACCATATTGAAAAACCTGCTGACATTATTGATCATTTGTGTCATATACGTCAATTGCAGGATACAACAAAAGGTTTCAAAACATTTGTGCCACTGGTATTTCATGAAGAACACACAAAAATTAAAGCAAAGCGAAAAGAGCCAACAGGGTACGATATTATCAGGATGTATGCAACAGCACGTATCTATTTGCACAACGTTCCGCATATAAAAGCGCTATGGATGTATGTGGGACCAAAGGTTGCTCAGGTTCTTCTGCAATGCGGTGTGGATGATATTGGCGCAACCTACTACGATGAAAAGGTGGTGCACAGTGCAGGGGCAAAAACGCCTGCATGGGGGTCAGAGCCTTTTTTGCAGCACCTGATATGCGATGCGGGTTTTACGCCACTTCGTGTCAATGCAAGCTATATACCAACACGGTGAATTATGAAATTAGGCTATATAAATTATCTCAATTGCTTTCCATTTTATTATCATATGTTTCATGTAAAGCCATTACCTGGAGTTGAGGTGGTGCCTGCATATCCAAGCCAGCTTAACGCAATGCTGAAAAACGGCGTGCTGCACATGAGCCCCATATCATCGGCAGCGTATGCTGAAGCGCAGCAGGATTTGCAGCTTTTGCCTGAGTTTTGTTTAAGTTCCATTGGGTATGTACGTTCGGTCATTCTTGTAAGCAGTAAGCCCATTGAAATGCTTGACCACTGTGTTGTTGGGCTGTCACAGGCTTCACAAACTTCGGTAGTGCTGTTAAAAATAATCTTGCAGAAATTTTACGGATTGACGCCATACTACAAAAGCTCTGACCCCTATCCAGTGCTGCATGATGTTGATGCAAAGCTTGTCATTGGTAATGAAGCAATGATGCATGAAACAGAGCCACTGCCGTATATCTATGACCTGGGTGATCTGTGGCTTCAGAAAACTGGTTACCCTGTGGTCTTTGCCGTGTTTGCAGTGCGCAACGATGCAATAGACTATGCTGAAACCATTAACGCGGTGTGTGCGTCATACCGCATGTCATTGAATGAGCTTGCAAAAAATCCCCACGATGTTATTGAAAAGGCACGGCAGCGTTACCCTGACATAGCCTATGATATTGCTCATTACTACACATTGCTTAAGTTTGAATTTACAGATGAGCTTAAAAAGGCTTTGCTGTATTATTATTCACTGGCTTCGGAGCTTCAATTGTTGCCACAGGTTCCATCATTACAATTATATGGGCGATAGTTACTGGATATGAAATCAATTGACAACATATACCATGCTGTAGCTGACCGCAGAAGGATAGATCCGCATGACGCCGTTTCCCTGTATCAATACGATATAGCTACGTTAGGTGTTTTAGCAAACATGCGTCGCGAGCAGATAGTTCCTGGAAATGAAGTTGGCTTTGTCATTGACCGCATCATAAATTATTCCAACAGGTGTGTGGCAATGTGCAATTTTTGCGCATATCATGCCCGTGCAGGAAAAATACCGCCGTATGATTTAACCATGGATGACATTTTACAAAAGATTAATGAACTTGTTGCCATAGGTGGCACGCAGGTCATGTTGCAGGGTGGATTGCATCCTGAATATACGTTACAGCACTATATTGACATGGTAAAAACAATAAAAAAGCATTATCCCACTATATACCTGCATTCATTTTCCCCATCCGAAGTGGTTCATATAGCAAAACAAAGTAATTGCAGCATTGATGATGTTATTGGCAGTCTACAAACTGCAGGTCTTGATTCAATACCAGGTGCTTCTGACTTGCTTGTGGATGAAGTACGCATGAGAGTAAGCCCGCGTAAAATTACAGTACAGCAGTGGTGTGATGTAGTTCGTTCAATAAAGAAACATGGCATGCACACCACAGCAACCATGACCTACGGCATGGGCGAAACATTAAAGCAGCGAATAGAGCATTTAGAAGTAGTTAGGCGCATGCAGGATGAAACAGGTATTATCATGGGCTTTATTCCCTGGTCATTTTCACCAAAGGGTACGTACATGGATGATATAATCCCTGCAACTGGCCTGGATTATCTAAAAACTGTCGCCATTGCACGAATTTTTCTGGACAATGTGCCATATCTTCATGCAGGATGGCTTACCGAGGGGATGGCATTAGCACAGATTGCACTTGCAATGGGTGCAAACGATATGGGTGGGATTTTGATGGAAGAGAAGGTGGTAAAAGCAACAGGCGTAACCACAACCACCAATATAGAACAAATATGTGATATCATTATTAATGCGGGAAAAGTTCCCCTGCAGCGTGATTCTAAGTACAGGCCTATCAGGAGATATGTATGAGATACAGGGTTGATAATGATACTCCTCATGAGCGCAAAGCAAAAATACGGTCAATGTTTGATTCCATTGTTGATGGCTATGACAGAGCAAACCGAATTTTATCGTTAGGCATAGACAGGTCATGGCGTAAAACAGTTGTAGAGCACTGTGAATGCAAACCGTCTGATGTGGTACTTGATATATGCTGTGGTACTGGTGATCTGTCTGCATTAATCCGTGGTACAGGTGCACATGTTGTGTCGCTTGATTTTTCAGAAAACATGATTCAAAAAGGAAGAGAAAAGGGAAATATTGATGACCTTGCAACAGTTGCTGATGCTTCAAAATTGCCATTCAAAGACAATATTTTTACCAAAGTATGCATATCATTTGGCATCCGCAATATTCCTGATATTGATAATTTCCTTGAAGAGGTGTACAGGGTTTTACGACCTGGTGGTACATTCATTATTTTAGAACTTACCCGTCCACGCTACAATATATTCAGGTTGCTATACTTTTTTTATCTTTATACTATTTTACCAGTGCTTGGTGGGATCATTGCTGGAAGTTTTAATGCCTATCGCTATCTTTCAAAAACCATACACACATTTATTGACCCTGTTACATTGACAGCCATGCAGGAAAAACATGGCTTTATCGATATAACATATAAATCGATGACATTGAGCATTGCAACAATATATATCAGCAAAAAGCCACCTGTGGGGACGTCATTCCTTTCAATACCATTATCAAAACAATCACATCCCAATAATGTCATTATTCATTAAAAGTAATATAAATATTTATTAGTTAATGGGTGATTACCAGAAATCAGGGAAGTAACTTTATCCTGTATTATTTGTGAGATAGTTCCGGGAACTGGTCTAAAGGTAACATCATCAATGCTTTCAATAGGCTGTATGTTATTTACGCTGCCGCTGAAGAAAGCTTCTGAAAACTGATTGATGCTTTCTACAGGGATATCGCATTCTGTTGCCGGGATGTTATCATGGTGAGCAATATCTAACACAATCATTCGTGTTATACCTGGCATGATTGAACGCAGAGTAGGTGTATAGAGGCTCTGACCCTTTACAAAAAATATATTGGCGGTGGCAGCTTCAGCTATGTTACCCTGAGTATCAACAAGTATGGCATCAGAATACCCCTTTTGTTTTGCTTCCATTTGTGCTAAGTAGCTATTGACGTAATTACCTGCAACTTTTGCATATACGGGTACTGTCAAAGGGTCAATTTTTTTATACGTGCTTAAGCATGCACGGGAAGGTTTTGAAAGCTCATGCACATCAAAATTCAGAGTTTCGTAATTGATGCAGAATATTGCAAGCGACACATTCATTGAATGTGGTACAATGGTAAGTTCAATATCATCAAAATAGGCAAAGAATTTAACAAGACCATTTTTACAATTATTGGCCTTTGCACAGGTAACTATCGCTTCAATTATTTGTTCTTTGTTGTATGGTAGTTGTATGTGCAATGCTCTGGCACTGTTAAAAAACCGTTCACAATGCTGGTGCAATCCCAGCAGGGCGGTGCCTTTTCCATTGGTAACTATCTCCAACACTTCAAATATTGCTGACCCCCTGCTGAAACTATGTGAAAGCAGAGAAACCTTTGCATTGTGTATGTCAGTTAAAGAGCCATTGAGCCACGCAACCATGAGCCACACCTTTTTTTAACAACATTATATATCCCGCAATAAGTAAAAACGCTTGTAACATATACGCGTGTACAAAGTCAAATCAATAAAATATTTTTGATTTTAACCTAATTATCGATTGGCTAATTTTTGCAACGATAGATAGTTTGAAATGGATTTCTGAGATAATCTTTTTGGTAGTAATATTAGCGGTAGTAAAAGGTAAATAAGATTCTACACAAAACATCCTTTAGAGTGGATGTGTATAGTTTCACAGGAAAAAGAATGTACCACCCGCATAAGAAGTGTAACTATATAAAGAAATAAGTGAAAAGCCAAAGCAAAACGTTTTTTGAAAACAGCAAATGTGGATTAAAGCAAAAGTAAGGGGCAATGGTAGCCGTACAGGAGGTACGGCGTAATACGTTGCGTGCGTGCTTCGATAAACTCAGCAACCATGGTTCGACAGGAGGTCACTGAGCGTGTTGAAGTGCTTACCAACCATTCTTCGACGGGAGGTCACCGAGCTTGTTGAAGTGCTCACCACCCTTTATTAGAAAGGATCAGTACAGGCGCCGTATTTTTGCCGAGCACCGCAGGACACGGCGGGAAAAGGGCGAGGACTGTTTGAGTCCCGAGACCGAGGAAGTCGGTATCGGGACGAGTTCCGCAGCCCCCGCCGTGGACGAGGAGCGCAGGGAATCCCTCATGAAATGATGGACAAAAAACGATAGGCGCCAAGCCGGGGTAAAGGGGATAACAAGGGGAAAAGGGGCTGGCGTATGAAGCCCTTTTTCCCCTTGTGAAAAGAATATTATGGGATTGTTGCCGTCTAGACAAAAGAAAGTGCAAGGGAAGGCTGTATATAGCTTCACTGGATGCAGACACCGTTATGCGGGGGGATAGAGATAGTTAGTGAGATGACTGGAAAGATTGTAAAAACCATACCATTTGCTAATGGGACTGAATGTGCCTATCGCATGAAATGAGATGAAATACTTGAATGTGAGATTTATTGTGCAGAACCATATTGTGGCTGGCAACGGGGTATTGTGGAAAAAGCCACCAGGATATACCGATATTTTTTGCCAGAGAAAAAAATTTTGAACATGTAAGCGATGAAAAAATAGATAGTATAACAATGGTGATACATACACCCCGGGAAAATCTATAAGGATGGAAAACTTTGCGTGAGGTTTTACAGGTAAAACTACATGGTACACTGCAAACGTGAAATTGCAAAGTAATACTTTAAAAATAAAAAAATATATTGACAAATTTATAATTGTATATTATGAGTGAGTAATCACTCATTTTTGTTAATTTGCAATTATATGCCGATAATAGTATTGTGAGTGAAATTAGCATTATTACAGTTAAGGATGTTAGTGTATTAATTTTAAAGTAGTTCCTTGTATAGTAATTATGGGCAGCAGAAATGATGGAAAGGGGATGATTGGGAATCTTGTCCCTGTTTGGAAAGGGATAAGGAACTCAATTTTTAAAGGAGGTACGTAATAGAGCACATTTCATCGAAATCGATAAAATGCTTGACATTTTTTAAATCTACGCTATATTGCATTTGAGACATAAAATAAAATATTGGGATTTTTGTTATAAATAAACGGAGGTGTATCCATGCTGGAGTACAATGTAAAAAATGAGTATGAGCTCATTGCCAAGCATTGCCCCAAATGCCAGGCTCTGGTCATGGCAGCGGTAGTTAAAACGTTACAGGGAGAAATCCTGAAATATAAGGATATCCGCTGCTCAAGCTGTGATTGGCAAAGCCCATTAGCTCAGCTAAAAAGTTCTTGATAAAATAAGGCTATTCAGAGTAATAGCACTGCCATAGTTATACTATCTTCTGATGGTCAATTTGTTGACACTGACAGATTAATAGTGTTAACATACATACAGAGGATGGGATCCTTAAAATATAAGAAAGAGGTAACACTATGGCAGTAGAGCAAACGTTGGTTATCATAAAACCTGATGGTCTTGTTAAGTCATTAACAGGTAATATCTTAACCCGCCTTTCAGAAGCAAAATTAATAATCGTTGGTGCTAAGGCAGTTCGTGTATCGCGGGAACTGGCTGAAAAGCACTATGAACATTTAAAAGATAAGCCATTCTTTGAAGAGTTGATTCAGTACATTATGGGTGAGTTGCATAAAACCTACAGAGTTGTTGCGTTTGTATATGAAGGAGAAGATGCAATAAAGAAAGTAAGAGATATAGTAGGTGATACTAATCCCGAAAATGCAAATCCTGTTACCATACGCGGGGCATATGGGCGTATTACAACCTCTGGAGTGTTTGAAAATGTAGTCCATGCATCATCCAGCCCTGAAGATGCTGAAAAGGAAATTAAATTGTGGTTTGAACCTCATGAACTTGTTGAGGTTCTTTATCCTGTTAAGGAAGTGACTCTGGAAAAAGTCACAAAGAAGGTATGGGCGTAAGGAAAAGTAAATAGCAATTTACATTTTCATATCAAAACTTTTGGGGAGGAATTATTATATGCGGATTATTCTTTTAGGTGCACCGGGGGCTGGTAAAGGAACTATCGCCAAAATGCTTGTTGAAAAATATGGCATAGTTCAGATTTCGACAGGTGATATTTTACGGCAGGCAGTGAAGGAAGGCACTCCGGTAGGAAAAAAAGCAGCAGAGTACATGAATACTGGAAAACTGGTTCCCGATGACTTGATCATGGATATCATAGAAGAACGCATTCAACGATCTGACTGCGCAAAAGGTTTTATATTTGATGGATTTCCCAGAACCATACCTCAGGCTGAAGCACTTGGAAAATTGTTTGCTACAAAAAATATGACTATTGACGCCATCATTAATCTTGAAGTGCCCGAGGATGTGGTATTAAAAAGGCTTACCAGCCGAAGAACCTGCTCAAATCCTGATTGTCAGG
>JARYLT010000123.1 GCA_029907515.1 Spirochaetota bacterium
TCAGTATGCCCCGCCCTTACCAGCACACCTCCTTTTTTTGCAGCAAGTGGGAATATATGACCTGGTTTATTTAAATCCTGTGGTTTTGTACGTGGGTCAATCAATACATGAACAGTTTTTGCCCTGTCATAGGCCGATATACCGGTTGTGGTTCCCTCTTTGGCATCAACCGAAACAGTAAATGCAGTACAGAATTTATCAGAATTTTCAGGTACCATCAGCGGCAAACCCAGTTCCTGCAATCTCTCCTGGGTCATTGCAATACATATCAGCCCTTTGCCATGAGTTGCCATGAAATTTATTTTATCAGGTGTACAATACTGGGCTGCAACAATAAGGTCACCTTCATTTTCCCTGTCTTCATTATCAACAAGGATTATCATCTTCCCATTGCGTATATCGTCAATTAATTCGGGGATACTGGCAGTTTTCATATATTTTCTCCTGTGATGTACACTAAAAAAATATTCCTACTGTAGTCAAGAGTTTTATATTCTGACATTTTGCCATTTATTGTAAAATAATACACTACGTATTCCTCCATAATATTACCATATAAGCTACATGTGAAATAATATAAAGCTCTGCCACTTTAAGCAGCAGAAGAACACAATTCTTGTACATATAAATATTAAAAATAATTCATGAAATAATTAACAAAAGTTTTCATATTTAGTTGACTCAAAACTATATATACAAATATACTATTCATTGGTTGAATTTCAAATAATGTATTGAAGTTTAGAGGGGAAGGAGTGTAGTAGCATTTGCTCTCGTTAAACTATAATTTCAAAGAATACATTACAGTGCTGTGATATAATGCATTGCATGGGGTATCCTATGGATTTAATAGACTTAATTAAGAAGTTAGAATATACAGATAAAAATATAGCAGCAGTTGAAGTCCATTCTTATTTACAACATCTCAATAAAGCTGTCTTTTATGTAAAAAATTATAACAAAGACTTGCCCGATAAATTTACACCTGTAACCGGAAAAGAATTTTTAACTATCCAGTATAACATTGCTTCTGCATTGTTAGATTATGGTGTTGAAAAAGGAAGTGTTATAGGAATTTTTAGTAGAAACAACCTGTATTATGCAGCAACGGTTTTTGCTGCATTGTCTTTGGGTGCAATAGTAACACCAATTTATCCAACTATTTTACAGGATGAATTGGAAGATATATTACGTGATTCTGGCTGCAGAATCCTCTTTGTGGGTGATGTTGCTCAATTTCAGAAAGGATTTGCAATATTAAATAAAATACAATCTCCTCTACGAAGATTAATCACTTATTTTGATTCACACACCAAACATGATCAACTCATTACAATTAATGAACTTTTAAAATTTGGAGAAATAAAATCCAACTACGAACAAATTAATACAATAATTCCTGATATAAATCCTGATGACAATGCTGCTCTCATTTATACACCTGGTACTACGGGAGAACCAAGAGGAGCATTACTTACCCATGGTAATTTTCTTTCACAAAAAGTAGTTATCCCATTATTTAATTTTACTGATAAAGATATTCGTTTAGCTCATCTGCCTTTCAGCCATGTATATGGCTTTTCAGCAGACCTTTTAACCAGTGCCTATACGGGAGCTCCAATGGCAATATCAACAACCTTTGAAAGTGAAGAAATATACCGCAACATGATAGAAATAAAACCAAACGTCATTGCAACAGTTCCCCGAATGTATGAAAAATTATATATTAGTACTATTCACACCATCCGGCGGTTTAACCCACTAAAGAAATTCATTTATATAACAGCCATACATGTTGGTAGGGAGTGCTATGTTGCAGAAACTTCTGGCAATATAATTCCTAAGGGTGCTGACATAATAAACAAGATACTATCACCCATTAAACGAAGTATCCGTAAAATGATGCACATGCAACAGGTAAGACTCCTTTTTTCTGGGGGTGCACCATTACCACTGGATGCAGCTTACTTTTTTGGTGGCATTGGATTACCAATAATTGAAGGTTATGGCCTGACCGAGACATCACCCGTTGTTACAATAAATCGTATTGAAAAAAATAAACCTGGTACCGTTGGCTGCCCAATCCCTGGTGCAGAGATTAAAATTTCTGATGAGGGTGAGATTCTTATTAAAGGTCCCATGGTTTTTAAGGGTTATAATAAAATGACTCCAGAAGAAAAAGCAGAAATTTTTACACCTGATGGCTATTTCAGATCAGGCGACATTGGTATTATAGATGAAGATGGCTATTTACGTATAACCGGTAGGCTTAAAGATATCATTATTACTTCACAGGGCAAAAATATTGTACCATTGAATATTGAAAAGAAATTTGAATCAGAACCGTTGATAAATTATATCTGTGTGGTTGGTGACAGACGCAAATACCTATCAGCACTCATTGTTCCTAATTTTCATCTTTTGCGGCAATATGCCCGAGAACATGGAATTTCATATAAAACCGACGAAGAACTGGTATCCCATCCACAGGTTCAAACATTATATAAAACAAGGATTAATGAAATCTGTCAGGCATTACCACCATATGAACAAATAAAAAAATTCACACTGATTTCGCACGATTTTTCAGTAAAAAGCGGAGAACTGACTCCAACGTTTAAATTCAGGCGAAGCCAGATTCATGAAAAATATAAAGATATTATAGACCTGATGTATCCAAAGAGTGATATCACACGATTGTAACAGGAATAATATTACAACCAATGTGCAGCAACAAAATACGTTAATCCTGATATTATCGCTGCCAGTGGTATAGTCAGTACCCATGCCCACACTATCTGGCCGGCAACACCCCATCGCACAGCTGTAAATCGTTTCAATGTACCCACACCCATTATAGCCCCCGTTATGGTATGAGTTGTACTGACTGGTATGCCAAAGTATGAAGTTATAACAAACAGATTAAATGCAGCGCCAAATTCAGCACAAAACCCATCAACAGGTCTTAATTTAACTACACGTTGTCCCATCGTCTTCACAATACGCCATCCCCCAAACATGGTACCCAATGCAATTGCAGTGTGGCATGAAATGACTACCCATAATGGTATTGCATCCTGAAATCTTTGACCATGTGCAACATGTATTAAACCATTGCTGAACAACAATCCTGCAATTATACCCATCGTTTTCTGCGCATCATTGCCACCATGTCCTAAACTGTAAAACGCTGCTGATATTAACTGACCCTTCCTGAATAACTTATCAACACGCGCAGGATGAGCATGCTGAAAAATCCAGTGAATGGCAATTCCAAACATAAGACCTAATATAAAGCCAACTATCGGCGAAACAAAAATAAATATAACAGTTTTCATTATCCCATCAAACATTAATGCGTTTACGCCAACTTTCACAAGCGCAGCACCTATTAACCCTCCAATGAGTGCATGTGATAAACTGGTAGGCAAACCTAAATACCATGTAATGATATTCCACAGGCAGGCACCGGTTAACGTAGCCAGTATAATTGTATTATCAATGATATTGACATCAATAATGCCACTCCCAATCGTACCTGCTACATGCAATCCAAAAACAAGAAAAGCAATGAAATTAAAAAATGCTGCCCATATAACGGCATATCGGGGCGATAGTACCCTTGTAGAAACGATTGTTGCTATTGAATTGGCCGCATCATGAAACCCATTCAGGAAATCAAATACCAACGCAAGTACAATCAAAAAAACTATATACAATGTCATGATTATTTATCCCTGTTTTACCAGAATGGAAACCACAATATTGGATACATCTTCACACACATCCAGCACTGTTTCCAGTAATTCATAAATTTCTTTCCATTTGATAATAGTTATTGGATCTTTTTTACTTTCCAGTAATTTTTGTATAACGGCATCACGCAACTGATCGCTTATATTTTCAATTTTATTTATTTCAATACATGCTTCCTGTATTTGTTGCGGTTGCCGATGATTTCGTAAACCTTTAATCGCTACTGCTAATGAGCTAACTGAACGCATTATCAAATGTGAAAATTCTATAATATCCTTATTTTTTCCTTTCAATTTATACAGGCGCATTCGTTTTGAAATTGCATAGATTAAGTCAACCACATCATCAAGTTCATTTGCCAGCGAGTGGATATCTTCTCTATCAAAAGGAGTAATAAAAGTTTTGTTCAAACTATCAATAATCTCATGGGCAATCCCATCACTTTCATGCTCAATACCACGCATGTGCTCAATACATGTATCATCAAAAATCCCCTTTTCAGCAAATTCCCTAAAGCAGTTAACAGCTTCTACCATTTTGTCTGCCTGTTTATCAAATAGATCAAAAAATTTTACCTCATGTGGAATAAACTTATAAAATGGCATATCGTATTCTCCATACATGTTTAGCTTATTACAAAATTAAGAAAAATAATAAACAAAACGACAATTCATATCATTAAACCTTTTGTCAATATATTTTAATATGTATATTAAACCATCAATTATTTCCGGATATAATATTATGAACAGGAAATATAATAGTATACGCCCTCGATCTACTCTCCAATAGAAGTGTACACTATCATTATGTATAAAATGTTTTCTAAAAATAACTGATGATGTCAAACCAAAACACATGGAATATTATATAATCATTCCTTCATAGGATAAGACTTTTGTATCGCCAGTTTATCCAACGAATACATCTTCTTGTGGATAGTGATACCCTGTATTTTTAACACTACCAAATACAAAGTAACCAAATGTAACAGGTCCAACTCTTCCAATAAACATCGTAGTGGTCAGCATTAGTTTGCCAAATAATGTCAATTGTTGTGTAATACCACAAGAAAGCCCTGTATTGCCTAATGCAGAGATAATTTCAAATAGTATACTTCTGAAATCCTGGTTTTCCGTCATACTCATTATTGTTACGTCAATTGCAATTATTACTATAAATAAAATAAAAATACCCAGTGCTTTATTCACTGATTCCTGAGGAATCTCTCTTTCATAAATATTAACCACACCACTGCTTTTCCCTTTTAACAGTGAAATAATATACTTAGCTGTAATAGCAAAAGTTGTTGTTTTAATTCCACCACCTGTACTACCTGGCGAAGCACCAATAAACATTAACATCATTATCACTGTAAGGCTGGCAGAACTCATCCTACCAATATCAATAGTATTATATCCATCAGTTGTATGTGCAGATATTACCTGAAATGACGAATACATAAATCTATGAATATAATCTATAGACCCATCCCATTTTTCAGTTATTAATACCAAGAATGTACCCCCCATTACGAGTATCAAGGTAGTAATGAATACCAGCTTTGTATGAATCGATAAATGAAGTTTTTTAATGTTATGATATTTATTGACAATAAATATTACTGCTTCATAAAGGACAATAAAGCCAAGTCCACCAGCAATTGATACAATATCAATCACAGCATTTACTACAATACTATCTCTATATTTTATTAAATTATCCGGGAATAAACTAAATCCTGCTGTACAAAAAGCCGAAATTGAATGAAATATACCATACCATACAGCATGAACTAAATTATAATACTTTAACCAGTATAATGCCAGTAATAATGCACCTCCCATCTCAAAGATTAGCGTAAAAATGACCGTTGCAATAAAAAACTTACCCAACACTCTCAGTGATGCACCTGCTAACGACTCTCTGGCAGTCAATTGTACTGTTAATGATGTTTTTATGTCAAACAGATACAATATAAACATAAGCAATGTCATATACCCTATTCCGCCAATCTGGAATATAACCATTAATACAACCTGCCCAAAAAAAGTATAAAAACTCCCGGGATCAACCACACACAAACCTGTTGTACTTATACCTGAGGATGCCATAAATAAGGCATCAAAATAATTTTCAAAGCAACCACTTTTAGTTGCTATTGGAATTGATAACAGGAATGCTCCACCCAGTGTAATCAATAGATATCCTGAAACTAATAACTGGAATGGTGAAATAGACTTCCAGAAGCTTTTTGGAATGCTCATACTACCCCTCCTATGAGAGGCAAAGGCATAAAAAAAACCGCAAAAAGCAGTTTTATAGTGCTCTTGCCCTTCCAAAAGCCTACGAGGTTAGCTGACGGGCTCGGGTTTGGAAGTACCCTATCCTTATGTAAAAGGAATACGCCCCAAAAATTGGGTCCCCCGCATCCATTGCTGCTGTAATGGATTTAGGCTTTTTTATGCAGCATGTAAAATTGGCTATTAATATACTTTAAATTCTTTATCTCGTCAATAATAAATATTATTTTTTATATTTATTCTTAAAAGAAATTAATTCAGTTATTAAAGTGATGTATATACACATTTTGTTATAATGCGTTATACGTAACCATGCTTTTTTATACTCAGCATCATAATTTATGAAAAAGCAACAATGATTTCATTACATCTTTTGCAAGCTAAGAGAAATTATCGTGTCACAAAACTCCACATCTCACCGGTAGCTTTTAATATTTAACCTCCTGTGGATTGTTCTTGTAAATTTGAAAAAAAGAGATTGAAAAAGAATATATACACAATACATTGTTGGTAAATATATATCTATATAAAAAATGGCTACTATGGCTATCAATGAACAATCATTAGAACTATCGCACAAATTATTACTTCAGCCTCTTTTGCAAAAGGTAACCATACCTATATCTGAGTATTCATTTGCAAACCTGTATCTTTTTCGTTCAGTTCACCAGTATATCCTTATAACAGGGGATATCACAGCAATTAAAGGTGTAACATACGATGGTATACACTATATTATGCCTGTTATGCCGCTGGATGAGGAATATGCTGAAAAACTGGTACAACTCCTGCAACCCAATATGTGTCTTTTCCCCATTCACCATGACTGGTTGCATTTTTTTACTGAAAAAGGCTTTACCTATCATTACAATGATGGCGACTCCGATTATGTCTATACTAAAGAAAAGTTAGCCACCTATTCCGGGAAAAAACTTCATGGAAAAAGAAATCTTCTGTATCAGTTTACGGCAAAATATTCTGTAGAAGTGCTTCCATTAACCAGCCAGAGAGTTAATGATGCATTATATATACTTGACATATGGAAAAAGGAATCCGGCAATGATGCGGATATTGCTGCGTGCATTGAAGCGTGTATGTTGCTTGACGAATTAAATCTGTGCGGCAGCATGTACTATGTTGACGGAAAACCTGCTGCATTCATCATTGGAGAAGCAATAACTGATGATATGTTTGCAATTCATTTTGCAAAAGCTATAACAAGTTACAAGGGAATTTATCAATACATGTATAATCACTGTGCAAAAGCATTGCCCGCAAATTATAAATATTTTAACTTTGAACAGGATTTAGGATTAGAACCGCTGCGCTTTGCAAAGCGTTCATATCAACCCGATATGATAGTGACAAAATATCGTGTGAGTGCTTTAATCCAATGACTATTGAACAGCTTATTGAATATCTTAAAAACTATGAACCATTTATGAAACAGGTTGCAGCATGGCATACGGTACCTGCCAGGCAGGCTGTCTATGCACCATACCCGGATGACATAGACGAGCGAATCCGCAATGTATACATGCAGCGTGGCATAGAAAATCTTTACAGCCATCAGCGCTCAGCATATGATGCAGTTCAAAAAAAAGAAAATATTGTGGTAGTAACGCCAACAGCTTCGGGCAAAACGCTATGCTACAATCTTCCCGTGCTTAATTTTATGGCCAAACATCCCGACGCACGGGCGCTGTACCTTTTCCCCACTAAAGCCCTGTCGCAGGATCAGCTTTCTGAACTTCAAGAGATTATGAAGATCACCGGTTTATCCATTAAAACATACACCTTTGACGGTGATACACCACAGTCAGCTCGTAAAGCTATTCGCACAGCAGGTAATATTGTCATCACCAATCCTGATATGCTGCATTCAGGTATTCTGCCACATCATACTATATGGGTTAAGCTTTTTGAAAATCTGCAGTACGTCGTTGTTGATGAAATTCATACCTATAAAGGAGTCTTTGGCAGCCATTTTGCCAATCTCATGCGAAGACTTAAACGTATATGCTCATTTTATGGCAGCCACCCACAATTTATCTGCTGCTCAGCAACTATCGCCAATCCAAAAGAACTTGCTGAAAAGCTTTTTGAAATGCCATTTACTGTGATAGACAATAACGGCGCACCCCGCGGTAAAAAGCATTTTGTAATATATAATCCGCCTGTGGTTGACAAGGCGTTAGGTATACGGGCTTCAGCCGTGAAGGAAGCTGCAAAGGTTGGCACACTGTGCGTGAAGAATAACATTTCAACAATAGTTTTTTGTCGAAGCAGATTGCGCGTTGAGATCATCGCAACATATTTAAAAGAACAGTGTAAAGGGTTTTCAGTTGCCGCATATCGTGGCGGATATTTACCCAATGAACGCAGATCTATTGAAAAGGGTTTACGTGAAAAAAAGATAAACGCGGTTGTCTCAACCAATGCACTTGAGTTAGGGATTGACATTGGCATGCTGGATTGTGCCATCTCTGTTGGTTATCCTGGCTCAATAGCTTCACTGCAGCAGCAGTCAGGTCGTGCTGGCAGGCGGGGAACCGATTCCCTTGCAATTATGGTTGCCACAAGCTCACCGCTTGATCAGTATATCGCAACCAATCCACACTTTGTGTTTGAAAACAATCCTGAGATGGCAAACATTAATCCTGATAACCTGCTCATT
>JARYLT010000124.1 GCA_029907515.1 Spirochaetota bacterium
TTCCATAATAATTATTAAATCAATATCACTGGTAGAAGTATATTTGTTTTTAGCAAAACTCCCAAATAATCCAATGCTTATTACACCGTATTTATACTTGAAGTATTCTTTATTTGATTGTAAAAAATTAATAAGTGTAGTTTTTGTTAATTGATGCGATGTATCATTATGCAATACAATGCGTTTCATTTGATTACTCATAAGCTTTTATTCATTTTTTAGTAATATTTTGCAACATTTATCAATTATTAAGAAACAAAAATAAAAAATGAGTGTCAAGATAAATATTTGAAATGTATGTAAATATTTATAAAATGAAATTTATAAACAGGAGAAATTGTAATCTATGAAAATAAATAGACGACAACTATTCACAATAATTCTTCTCATCCTTACACTGCTCCCCATGAACTATCGCCCATGTTTTGCAAATCCGTTGCTGGAAAATATTAATGTTGAGCAGCACACGCTGCCTAACGGCATAACGTGTTTACTGGTAAACCGTGGATACACACCAACACTTGCATTAATCATTTCCTTTAAGGTTGGTTCGGTTGATGAAAATTATCAGACTGCAGGTGCTGCACATCTGCTTGAACACATGATGTTCAAAGGTACAAAAACAATTGGCACCACAAACTTTGAAGAAGAACAAAAACTGTTGCAACAGATTGAAGCACTGGGTGAAACAATAGATAAAATTTCATTAACAAATCCAGAAAATGTGCAATTGTCGCAGTTGAAACAGCGTCTGCAAACATTGCAGGAAAAGGCAAATGCGTATGTGGTAAACTCAGCGTATGATGCCATCTACATGCAGGCTGGCGGCATCAACTTTAATGCAAGCACATCACGCGACATGACGCAGTATTACATTGAGCTTCCCAACGATGCACTTGAACTGTGGGCAAAATTAGAATCAGAACGCATTAAGGAACCGGTATTCAGACAATTTTATACCGAACGCAACACCGTGTATGAGGAACGCCTTATGCGCTATGAATCCGACCCACAGAGTAAATTGTTTGAGGATTTTTTAGGTATTGCATTTCTTGCACATCCTTACCGGCATCCCACCATTGGTTATACATCAAATATTCCGTTTTTGTCATTGAGCCTTGTGCGCAAATTTTATTTTGACCATTATGTACCGCAAAAGATGACCATTACCGTTGTGGGTAAGCAGGATACAAAACAGACGCTGAAAATACTGAAACAGTATTTTGGCACAATACCACAGGCATCAGCACAGGATTTTGTTGCTATACAAGAAGATAGTAAAAACACAAGAAGGCTTGTAACATATGCAGATGCAACGCCGTATCTTTTAATTGGCTGGCATAAACCCACCATGCCATACTTTGATGACTATGTATTTGATGTTATTGCTGAAATACTTGCCGGTGGCAAAAGCTCACGGTTGTATAAAACACTGGTGCTTGATAAAAAGATTGTTTCGCAGGTTGACGCGTATAACGGGTATCCGGGTTCACGGTATAATAATCTTTTTATACTTGAGGCAACGCCAAAAGATTCTTCACAGTGTGAAGCGGTGGAGGAGCTTTTATACCGTGAACTTGAGGCGCTTGGTACCACATGTACTCAGCAGGAAATTGATGCAGCCATTCGCCGCCTTGAATCCAGTCTGATCTTTGATATTGATACCAATCTGGGAATAGCGCGCCTTGTAAGTTATTACCAGACAATTACCGGAAACTGGCGCTATATTGTGACCTATAGCGACAGGTTGCGCACAATAAGGTGTGCTGACATCAAGCGTGTACTTGATACCTATTGTAAAAAGGAATGGGCTACCGTTGCGGTGTTGAAAAAACGGTGAGGATGTTGGTACCTGTTATTGCGTCATTCAGACCCCGATGTGATTGGGGGAAGAATCTAATTCTTTTAACAATCAATTGATTTCACCAGTACTCAGGGTGGCTGTACGTAATAGATAACATTTTCAACGGAGAAAGCATGATGCAAAAGATAATGAAAACAATAATCATACTGGCAATACTTATCATACCACTGTTTGCTTCAACAAATAGCCTTATAACACTGCCACATATAGAAACCATTGATAGCAATGGTGTTCCGGTATTTTATGCACAGGATACATTGCCCCAGTGCACCGTGTACGTTTCTATTGGAGTTGGCTCGTTATATGAACATGCAACCAATGCCGGTATTAGCCAGATGGCAGCGCTGGTGCTATCGCTTGGTGGTTCAAAGAATTATCCCAACATAAATGAATATATTGACGCAACGGGGGGGCGCTATACAGTCAGTGCCTCGTTTGAAACGCTAACCATCAGCATGCGTGTCCACCAGGATGAGGCTGCACAGGCTTTTACAATCCTTGCCGATGTTATTGCCAATCCGCTTTTTGAAACACAGTTAATACACACAGCGCGCTTCATGCTGAAGCAGCAGATACAGCAAAAGCAGGATGATCCAATGACTATTGCCATGGAAAAAGCACGGCAATATGTATTTGGCGATAGTGGCTATGGAGCAGTTATGACCCCTGAATCGCTGGATGCAATTACCGTTGCTGATGTAGAGCAGCTGTGGAAGAAATACATTGTTAAGGAAAATGTGCGTATTGGCATTGTAACATCGCTGAATAAAGAAAACGTCATGCAGCAGATAGCTCAATTGACGGATGCCCTACCTCACGGTGAGGCTGTTGATTACCCTGTCGATCTACAAAATGCAAAGAATACTATCAGCACAAAAAAAATATATTTTATTGAAAAGGATATACCGCAGTCAACGATTGTCATTGCAACGGTTGCTCCATCAATTAAAAGCAACAACCGCTATGCACTGGAAGCTGGTAATTACATACTGGGCGGTGGTTCGTTTAATTCATGGCTCATGGATGAAATACGGGTAAAACGAGGATATGCGTATTCCACAGGATCAATTGTACGCATGCGGAAAAATACTGGATTATTTTTAGCCTACGCACAGACTTCAGTAGCAACGACACTGTCAACTATCGAAATTGTGGAAAATGTTTTGGCTAATTTTGCAAAAACAGGCCCATCACAGCAGCAGTTGCAGTGGGCAAAAGATGCATTGCTGAAAAGCTATATCTTTGAGTTTACATCGTTGCGTGATATTGTACAGTACTACATGTGGCTTGATTACAATAAGCTACCAGTATCCTATATTCAGAAATATCCTGACGGCATTACATCCGTAACAAACAGTGATATTACCAGATCCTTTGAAAGTATTGCAAGTGGCTATATTATTGTGGTTGTGGGTAACAAAGATGTTAAACAGCAATTGGATGCTGGTAAAATAAACTATAGTGTTGCTAAATAATATATTTTACCCAACAAAGGATTTACTTGTACTGATCATATCTTCAATTAGAGCGCAGTCGGAAAGGATTTTATTTGCTTCAGCAAGTGTATTATCAATGGATATTATTGCATCGGAATACGTTTGTTTTTGAAACGGTGTCATGTTCCGTTTTTCTTCAATGTGCTGCTGTTCCAGTAAAAAGCGTATATCAGATAATATTTTTATGATGGTTTTGTATGCATTCCTGACCTGATACCACATCTCATAATACTTTACATAGCGCAATTTTGAAGATTCAGAAGGTATTTCATCAAGTATTTTCCGGTGTTTGGTATCTAATTTTGATTGATAATAAATTATTGATCGGGGATAATTATTAAATTCAGTATAAAGCTCATTGATTTTTTCAAGTGCCTGTATGCCATCCATATCTAAATTTCTGAAGTAATCATTCATTGTATTCCATGTCATTTTGTCCGTATCGGAAATGATATTGGAATTTGCTATACTGATGATAATCCCATTAAGCCGGTCTTTATGTGTCCTGGTAATTTCAACAATATGGTTAATGCACATTTCAGGGTCAAATTCCATAGTTTCGCCTAAATAGTCGTCCTGATGTGCACTTTCAACTTTTTCAGGTTTGCGCAGCAACTTCTGCGAAAAATATGAAGCATGCTTTTTAGGTGTGCGCATGATTTTTACTATTTCTATTTTTCTTTCGGTTCTATTATATCTCAACCCATACATGTTACCATATTTGTCAATATACCGGTTAGCTAAATCAAATGTACTTATTTTTGATGTATCGATCTCTGATATATCGTCTATGCGGATAAATCGTGTCTTCATCAGTGTTTATACCTGTGACAGTATTTCCTCAGGTAACAGTTCATTAAAGCGTATAGCAACGTAACTATCGCCCTTGACTTTTTTTGCTGCATATCGTTGTGCTACTTCCGAAGGGTTATCTAGAATCATTCCAGTGCGTACAATTTCACCCGTTAATTCCAGTTTAGTTTTATTAATTTTACAGTACAATTTTACCGGCATCTGTACACTGACGCGGCAGTTACATACCATAAATGCGCCGGATGTGCTGATGTTAAGAATATATCCTTTTGAGTTTATTGTTGGTTTCTGATTTGTTGTAACTTTTTCTGGATCACCTTCAAAATAATCAAACTTGACCTTGATATTGCATTCCTTTCGTGGATGTTGACGTTTTTCTGTCATAGCATTTCCCTGTATTATAAAAATTTTTTTATTTTTTCTTTACAGAACACAAAACTGTTACTATAGTAACTTCAGTGTTTTGTCAAGAATTGTTTTTTTTGTTATCAATTTTGATTACATTTTTACAAATTCTTGACAGGTATCTGTAATTACTGTTTATGGCTTACGATATCATGGATACTATCTGTTAGAGGATATATGAAAGACAAAAAAACCAAATTCATTTTTGTTACCGGTGGAGTATGCTCTTCATTGGGAAAAGGTATATCTACAGCTTCATTGGGATTGTTACTTGAAGGACATGGGTATAAACTTTCCATCATAAAGATGGACCCGTATATTAATATTGACCCTGGTACCATGAGCCCGTTCCAGCATGGTGAAGTATATGTTACTGAGGATGGTGCTGAAACTGATTTAGACCTGGGATATTATGAGCGCCTTACCAACGCTAAGCTTACCCGTAAAAATTCTGTGTCCACAGGCCAGATATACTATGAAGTGATCATGCGTGAACGCCGTGGTGATTATTTGGGCAGGACAGTCCAGGTTATTCCACATATTACCAACGAAATTAAAAAGAGAATTTATGATGTAGCAAATGAAGATGACCTTGATTTTTTGCTTGTTGAGATTGGTGGAACAGTTGGTGATATTGAATCAATTCCATTTTTAGAAGCAATACGGCAGATACGGCAGGAGTTAGGTAAAACAAGAGTGTTGAATGTTCACCTGACACTGGTACCAACAATAACAGTTGCTGGCGAGCAAAAGACAAAGCCAACGCAGCATTCAGTAAAAGAACTTATGGAATTAGGTATATTGCCTGATATACTTCTGTGCCGTTCATCACGGCCGCTTACTGATGATTTGAAAGGCAAAATAGCATTATTCTGTAATGTCTCGGAACGAAATGTTATCTCGGCTGTTGATATCAGCCATTCCATTTATGAAATCCCTTATATGCTTCATGAAAATAAATATGATGAGGTGGTGCTTGAGCATTTTGGTCTTCCGGTTAAACAATTGCATCTTCCTGAATGGGATGCATTTATCAAATCCCTGATGAATCCAAAGAAAAAGGTCACCATTGCTGTTGTAGGGAAATATATTTCGCTGCAGGATTCATACCGCTCAATCTATGAAGCGCTTACTCATGGTGCTGTTGCCAATAATGCAGAACTTGAAATCGTACGGGTTGAATCTGAAGAGATTGAACGCAAATACATGGGCAAACTGGATGAACTTTTTAAAGGGGTTAACGGCATATTAATACCCGGCGGTTTTGGGAACAGAGGTATTGAAGGTAAGATAGCAACTATTGAATATGCCCGTGTTAATAAAATTCCGTTATTTGGTATTTGCCTGGGATTACAATGTGCTGTTATTGAGTTTGCCCGCCACGTGTGTGGTATGGAAAACGCAAATTCCACTGAATTTGACCCTACAACGCCCTATCCTGTTATTTCGCTTCTGGAAGAGCAGGAACTTATTGATAAGCTTGGGGGTACCATGCGGCTGGGGGCATATTTATGTGTATTTAAAGATGGCACAAAAATTAAATCAATTTACCATGCTGATTCGGCAATGGAACGTCACAGACACCGTTTTGAGTTTACCCTTAAATATAAACAGGCATTTGAGGATAATGGCATGGTGCTGTCGGGCTTTCATCCTGAAAATAATCTGGTTGAAACCATCGAATACCGGGATCATCCATGGTTCATCTGTACTCAATTTCACCCTGAATTCAAGTCAAAGCCTGTAAAGCCTCATCCTTTATTTAAGGATTTTATCAGGGCTTCGCTGGAAAATATAAGGCAATAATGCAATTTAAATGGACAATTGGGTTGTAATTTTTGTATATTTATGTAAGAATGTGGTTGTAGTAAAGGATTATCTGAATTGAGGAAGATTGTTGCGAGGGAGTGAATGGCTTTCTTAAAGCTTGATGTGGTACAAACCCAGCGTTTACGCCTTACCCAGAGTCTTAGACAATCTTTAGACTTATTACAAATACCTACACTTGAATTAGAGGAAATATTATTGCAGGAACTGGAAGAAAATCCTGTTCTGGAGTGTGACGACACGCTTGATGAAGGATTTGAATCCCTTGATACTGTTGCTAAAAAGGAAATAGAAGGAATTTCGCCAAAGGAAGAATATACTGCAGAATATGAAAGCGAAGATACTCCTGCGTTCGATTATGACAAAAAGAATGTAATGGAAATTGTTTCTCAAGCCGAGACACTGCAGGAGCATTTATTGTCTCAGGCAAGGATGCTGCAACTGGCACCTGATGAAATGACCATGCTTGAAGAGCTTATTACCAGCCTTGATGATAATGGATTTTTACCTGCTTCTATAGAAGATTTGCAAAAAGAATTAGGTGGCGATAGTTCAAAAATAGAAAAACTTCTGAGCATAATACACACACTGGATCCTGTTGGGTGTGGTGCTCCCACTGTTACCGATTCGTTGCGTATTCAGGCACAATACTTTTATCCTGATGATGTCCTGTTGCAACAGATCATAAAGGATTATCTGCCACATATTCAGCGTTATGAGTACGATAAAGTGGCAAAACAACTGAATATAAGTAGCGATGTAGTGAAAGAAAAAGCTATACTCCTTACCAGTTTGACGCCATATCCTGGTGCACACTTTTTTACCCGTAAGCCACTGTATGTACGCCCTGATATTGAGGTTCAGCTGATTGATGATGAGGTCGTTATCAACCTTCTTGATGACTGGATGCCAAAATTGTATATTAATGCCCGGTATATTGAGATGCTGAAGCAAAAAAAAGTTGATGAAAAAACAAGAGAATTTATACATGATAAAGTTAATGCCGCAAGAAATCTTATAAACAATATCAGCAGGCGGAATGAAACACTTCTTCTTGTTGCGTATGCAATAATGAACAGGCAGAAAGAGTTTTTACAAAAAGGTCCAGGCTATTTAAAACCTTTAATCTATGCTGATTTAGAGTCTGATTTAGGATTTCATGAATCCACTATTGCCCGTGCTGTGGCCAATAAGTATGCTCAGACCAGATGGGGAGTTTTTGAGTTTAAATATTTTTTTGTTAAAAAAATTCAATCCATACATAATGAGGATACATCCTCTGATACCATTATGAAACGAATGAAGGAACTTATTAATAATGAATCAAAACAAAATCCTTTAAGTGATGAGGAAATACTTGACATATTGAAGGCAGAGGGTATCCGTATTGCGCGCAGGACTATTGCAAAATACAGGGATATGTTATCTATCCCTGCATCACATATCCGTAAAAAACTATATTTAATGAAACATGAGGGTAACCATGAATCTAACAATTACAGGCAGAAATTTTGAAGTAAGCGATAGCATTCGCGAATATGCTGAAAAAAAGTTATCAAAGTTAACAAAGTATTTCCATCAGTTAATTGATATGCATGTATGGTTGCTGATAGAACGTCAGGACCATATAGCTGAAATTACTATTAATGGCGATGGCGTGCAATTTTATGCAAAAGAAAAAGCTGGAGATATGTATTCTTCTATAGACCTCTTGCTTGACAAGATTGAACAGCAGATAGTACGTTATAAAGAACGGCATTCGGGACATAAGGTTACTCCGTTAAGTGAGCTTGAAGATATAGCTACGTTTACTGTTAAGGGCGAGCAGAGTTCCATTACAGTACGACAGGTCAGCAATAAACCGGTTGATGAAAAGGAAGCATATCTGCAGATGAAACTGGATGGCAGTGATTTTACTTTATTTAAGAAGGGCGAGAAATCGATTAAAGATTCAGTTGATTATATGAATAAAAATTATGCTGCAATTTATAAAGATGGTAATGAGTACACCATGGTTGAAATACCGTTTGAAATGATTCAGGAAAACTCATTTAACCCATCAAAGTTTAATGAATATACTCTTGAGATAAAAAATGATTCATCAGTAAATCCTGATATAAAGTTTAAAAAGAAAAAATCATGTAATGTTAAAATGATGGCAGTTAATGAAGCAGTTATTGAAATAACAAAAAATAACACTCCATTTATTGTATTTTTTAATACTGAAACTAACTATCTCAACATAATTTATAAACACGGCAAAAATTTAGAACTTCTGGTGCCGGCATTTTAATGGAACA
>JARYLT010000125.1 GCA_029907515.1 Spirochaetota bacterium
ATTTCGCAACGCTCATTGAGTAATTTTGCCAGATTTTGTGGCAAAATTGTATCGAAATGAGCGAGTATTACGATATAGTGTTTGCGAAATTTACTCAACGACCTCTTTTGGGACAGCTCCATTTTAATTTCAGTAACTATCGCAAACTCTTACCAATGGATTTGAAACATGATACCACGTGATTCATATAAGATTGTGGTCCAGAGTAAAAGATTAACAACAATATTCTGGGTTATATTCATTGGACTTATTGCTGGTATTGCGTATATTTACCGGTATTATTTCTGGCCCTTTTTGTTTGCCATTATATTTTATATTGGATTAAAGCCACTGTACACATGGATATTACAATACGTAAAAAGTAGAGTGCTTGCAAGCTTTGCTATGGTGGGACTCATTATTGTTGCGATACTCATTCCTACGTTTATTCTCCTTATCAGCCTCAGTGATCAGGTTATGGAGTTTTATAATTTTTTGCAGTTGCAATTTGACCCAAAGGTTTTCAAGCAATACCTTATGCACAGCAAGTTTTTGAAAGAAACTCTGAAATACTTTAATATAACACAGGATGAGCTTTTCCAGCGTATTGTCCGCTACATGCAGGATATGTCGTTGACACTATTTTCTAACCTTACCGGGTTGCTCACATTTTCCATACGGTTTTCCATAAACTTTTTCTTTATGTTACTCATACTCTTCTTTCTTTTCAAGGATAGTGAGCGGTTTGAAAAAAGTATTTATACAATATTGCCGTTTCCCAATGACATAGAGCACGATATGGTTGATACTCTGAAAGTGGTGGTCCGGATTCTTTTAGCTGGCAATTTCATGATCATGATGTTACAGGGTTTGTTTGTAGGTATTGGATTTGTGATTGTGGGTCTTTCAACGCCGGTGCTCTGGGGTAGTATTGCTGCAGTGTTTTCACTCATCCCGGTTATTGGCACAAGTTTTGTATGGTTACCAGCGTCTCTGTATTTACTGGCGATAGGTAGCCCCGTCAAAGCTTTGATTATAGCCCTGTGGTGTTTAGTATGGTATCTTCTGCTTGAAAATGTGCTGAAACCAGTGGTTTTTGGCGAAAAGCTGAATTTTCATCCTCTCATACTATTCTTCCTGTTACTAGGAAGCTTGCAGACCTTTGGATTACCGGGGATAATTATTGGGCCAATTCTTTTGACTTTGTTCTTCTCATTCTGGGAGATGTACAAGATTTTAGATAGTTATGAAGCTGTATCTGATAATTCCGCCAAAACACAGAAAAAGAAATAATGATAACGATAGCTTATTTATTCCCTTCTTACAAGTATCCGTTAACTTTCCGGAAAAAGCAATAACTTATTTGACAAAAAACTGTTTTGCGTATTATTCTTGACAACCTGTTATAGTGAATTGTTTTGTAGGTCCGTATTGTCATTCTATTTTCAGAGGAGTTTATGATGAAAATTAACAAATACATTATTCTGGCATTACTACTTACTACTGGCTGCACATCAATGAAGTTCTGGATTCCGTCATATTCTTTTGATGAAGTAATTGCAATAAAAGCCCAAATTGATGCAGCTGAAAACCCTGCTAAAGGCTTTTTACTTTTAAAACAACTGGAAAGAAAACGTGTTACGGTCAACAATGCTATTGTCAAACAAATTAGTAATTCTATAAACATTGACTATACATTCAGTGTGATAGCAACTGTGGAACACTCCTCAGGGCCTATAGATTGCTATATCTATACAAGAAACTGGCGCAATGAAGAAGATTTTACGTCAGTTGCGCGGTTAAAGTCTGGTGATACAATATACGTTATTGGCCGTTTCAGCAGATTTTTAAAACTTCCTGGCAATAAATATGCTGTGGAACTGGTAGAATCCAATATTTCTAAATTGAAATGAGAATATTATAATTTTTAAGGAGATATCTATGGAGTCGTATATTCAGGAGTTATTTGCAGATCGGATAGGTGGTAGCCAATTTGGGAAAGTTGAAAAGATATACAAGTTTGAAAAAATTAAAATGGCTAAGCGTGAAGCTCTCAAGAATAATCCGGGAAAAGAGCTCATTGATTTAGGTGTTGGCGAGCCCGATGAAAAAGCTTTTGATATAGTAATTGAATCACTTTGTAAAGAAGCCTATAAACATGAAAACCGTGGGTATGCAGATAATGGTATTCCTGAGTTTAAATATGCAGCAGCTAAATATTTAAAAGAAGTATTTGGAGTTGAGGGAATTGATCCTGAAACAGAAGTAAACCATTCAATTGGTTCAAAGCCGGCACTTGCCATGTTGCCTTCAGCATTTATTAATCCGGGTGATGTATGTTTAATGACAGTTCCCGGGTATCCAGTTTTTGGTACTCATACCGAGTGGTATGGTGGGCAGGTGTATAATATCCCATTATTAAAAAATAATAATTTTTTGCCTGATTTAGATTCAATCCCTGCAGATATTGTAAAAAAGGCAAAAGTTCTTGTTATAAATTATCCCAATAATCCTACAGGAGCAGTGGCTACTGAGGATTTTTATAAAAAGGTCATTGAGTTTGCACTTAAAAATAAGATTATGGTGGTACAGGATGCTGCCTATGCGGCCTTGACCTATAATGGGAAGCCGCTATCATTTTTAAGTATCCCCGGTGCAAAAGAAGTTGGGGTTGAAATACATTCGCTATCAAAAGCTTTTAATATGACAGGCTGGCGAATGGCTTTTGTTGCAGGAAACCCTCTTGTAGTAAAAGCATTTGCAAATGTAAAAGATAATTATGATTCAGGGCAATTCAAGGCCATTCAGAAGGCTGCAATAACTGCCCTGGAACATCCTGAGCTAACTGAAAAAATAAAAGAAAAGTATAAAAGAAGACTATCTTCACTTGTTACAACCTTACGACGTTTGGGCTTTGATGCACACATGCCTGGAGGAACATTCTATCTGTATGTGCAGGCACCAAAAAAAACAAAAAGTGGAATTGTTTTTGACAATGCAGAAAGTTTTTCGCAATATTTAATAAAAGAGTGCCTGATATCCTCTGTGCCATGGGATGATGTGGGTAGTTTTGTCCGCTTTTCAGCTACGTTTGAAGCAAAGGACCAGAATGATGAACAGCGTATTTTAAAAGAGGTGGAAAGCAGATTAGGGGGACTGGCATTTGAATTTTAATGGGTGGTTATACCTATGACCAGAAAAACTCTTTTACTGATTACAGGTGGTGCTGTTGCAATTATACTGCTGGCAATTGGCGTTTACCGGTTTTATTTTTTACCTGTTTCGTATCAGGATACCATAACCGAAGGTGTTGCTTTCCCTGTAGCAATTTATCGACTTGATAAAGGCTATCCGCTGATTGTAGCAGAAAACCGTGATGATGCAGTATTTGCATTAGGAATTGTTCATGCACAGGATAGGCTCTTGCAAATGGAGTTTTTGCGAAGTCTTGCAACTGCTTCAGGTGTCCAGGATGGTTTGTCTCAATACGAAAGCATAGACAGGCTGGTCAAAGCTGTAGGATTGCCCTTAAAAGCAAAGACGTTATTGTCGGAACTATCGCCACAATACTTACAGACTTTGCAAAAGTATGTGGATGGTATCAATACCTATACATTTAAGATGGGGCATGCCAGTAAAAATAAAACACACTGGAGTGTTGAAGATATTGTTTGTATTACCCTGTTTTTAGAATTCTGTAATGCGTTTGTTACAAATAGTGAACTTTTCTTTCCTGTTGAGGATAAAGATTTTCCACTGCTTTACCGTGAATTAGCTAATAAAAAAATTGTCCATAGCTACAGAAAGCAGGATTTCACTATTATCAAAGAGATACAAAAACTGCAAGAAGTTGTTGCATCAATTTTTGGACTCTATGGTTCATATACAAGAGGATTTGCTGTTGCTATCCCCTCACGTATGATGTACACTGATTCTGCTACACTGTGTTCAAGTTATGAGCACAGTGTTTCTCTGTACCCCATGATATATCCTGTAAATTTTCAGGTTGCTGGCAAAGTTATTGAAGGGTATACATGTGCAGGATTGCCGTATGTTGTTGCAGGAAAAACCAATACACTCCGCTATGCTTCATTCTCATTATTTGCTGACAGTCAGGTGTTTTGCAAATATCAGACACAGACACGCAATAATGTATTATACTATAACAGTGCTGCAGGGTATAAAGAATTACAATGCCAGCCTGATGCATCGCAATGCGTATCACGGTTTACCGATAGTGGCCCGGTTATATCTGATGCTTTTGAATATAATCTGAAAGATGCAATTGTAGCAATATCGTATGTTTCCCCTTCAAAAGGGTATATTGAGTCGATGATTGATGTTGCTTTTGCAAATTCAATACAGGATGTAATACAGATAGTTCAGAAATATAAAGGCCAGCCGCGTGTATTTATTGTGCAGGATGATACCAGGTCATATCAGATTATTGCCGGAAGTGCGATGCTCGATAATGAATCTGTATTGCTAAGCCCGGAGAAGGCATTATTGTTAAAAAATGCTCCTGCCTTATTTGAAATAAAACAGGCTGATATGTGTATGGCTGGGAGTGAATTTGTTGAAAACCCATCACCCGCTATCCAGCGTGTAATGGTATTTAACAATACAGGTAGGTTATCCTCACTGTCCCATGAACTGTCACATTACAATGAGATGCAATATAAGGATATTGAAAAAATTCTTTATAGCGTTACATACCCTGATGCTAAGGAATATCTAATTATTATCAATAATTTGCTGGATAAGATGCCCATTACGTCTGCTAAGTTGGCAAAAGTCTATTTTAGGGATTGGGATTTGACCATGGGAAGCAATGAGGTGGCTCCCACGCTCTTCAATGCCATTATTGCTGCAATGATTCGGGAAACATTTGCAGATGAGTTACCTTATGCTGTGGAGAATATGCTTATACATGTTACGATTTTTGAACCAGAATTTCGAAAACTTTTTAACGAAGACAAGTCAATCTATTTTGATGATATAGCTACTCTGGAAAAGACGGAATCACGGGATATAATTTTTGACAGGGCATTTTTACATTCACTGAAACCTTTCAATTATACAATTGGTCCATATATTGATGAATGGAAATGGGGCAAAGTTAACAGCGCAACAATACATTATCTTGATTCAGGTTCACTGGTTAAAAATGTAATGGGGAAAAAGAAAACAATAGCCTTTAATGGGTGTGCTTCTACTGTATACCGGTCACTCTTTGAGCAAAAAAACTTCAGTGTTGATACTGTTACCGTATCATGTTTCTATATGGATAAAATGGTTCACCGGGCTTCTCTATCAACGAGCATATCCAGCAATCCAGCTTCCCATTATTATAATGAGTTTGTGGCAAAAGATTCATTTAAGGATATTAATCCGAGTAAGAAGAATGAGCTTTTTTTGATAAAACCAGTGGAAGATATTCAAAAACAGTAGTGTAATATAATTGGAGCTGATCGGATTCGAACCGACGGCCTCTAGAGTGCGATTCTAGCGCTCTCCCAGCTGAGCTACAGCCCCATTGTATATACGTCAACCTAAGGGCATATTGGTATTTAAGTCAATTGATTTTTATATAGTCAGTGATTACAATCTTTTAGGATAATATTACAAAAAGGACTCCAGGTATGCTTGATTTTATTTTAGACTTTATTGCAAAGCTACTATCGTATAGTATGAAATTTATTAATTGGGCAGCTGATATTTTGATGCGGTTGATAGATTATTGTATTGGAATTTTTCGGGAGCTAGAAATACAGGAAAAAATAATTATTTTACTTTCAATAGTATCAGTTATAATACCCATTTTGCCTATTGCACGATTTTATATTTTTGAAAGCTGGTATTACGTTAATAACCCACTGGCTGTTTATTTTATCGGTATTATCATAATAATGGTGATTTCAACCATAGTACAAAAACCCTGGATATTGATTACAAGGCTTATCATCATTGTATACTATTTAGCGTGGATGATATATCTGCCTATGGGCAATCTTATCACCAGGGCAAAACCATATGAATTAGCGTACGGGTATTATATTAATATTGCGATTTCAATTGTATATATAGGGTTATGCGTGTTTTCGCTTTTGAGTCAGCGCCGATAGCTTATTAATTTTCTATATCATCAATTTTGGGCAAAGGCACAACAGGAATGCCCTCATCAATCAACTCTTTCATCTCATCTTTTGATGCATTGCCATAGATATTGCGCTCTTCTTCAATACCATAGTATATTGCACGGGCAACTTCAGGAAACCTGTCGCCAACATTTTCAAAATGTTCTTTGATATATGATTCAACCATGCGAACCATTTCAAAGAAGGTTGGTTGTTTTTTTTCAAGTAATGAGCTTTTTGCCTGTATTGAGCATCCGGTATACAGTCTCTTTATTTCCCGCGAATTGCATACCGGGCATTCAACAAGGCCTGCCTTCATCTGATCATCAAAGGCATTGTAATCCTTAAAAAATCCTTCAAATTTATGCCCATTATTACATTCTAAGTCAAAACTGATCATGATATGAACTCTTGACCGTATTGTATTAAAGCCATTCATTAATAATTGTAATAGTATGGCAAATATATTTCAAAAAATTTATAGTATGTGCGATAGCTCATAGTATTGGCACAATGGTGGGAAAAATCCATAATATATAATCTAGATTACCTGGCAAATAATGGGATACTTTTTAAAAATGCATTTGTTACCACTTCATTGTGCAGCCCAAGTAGAGCAAGTTTTTTAACAGGTCAATATGCATCACGCCATGGTGTTATAAATAATTTTTCACCATGGAAAGCTGAAAATGTGACATTTATGGAATTGTTAAAGAAAGGTGGATATGATACAGCTTTCATTGGAAAATGGCATATGCCCGGGAAAGGTTTACCTCATTTACGGGGTGTTGATCTTTTTATTTCCTTTACAAGAAAAGATGGGCAGGGTGATTATTATAATTGTCCACTTTTTGTTAATCATAAGCCAGTCTCTAATAATAAAGAATATATTACTGAAGAATTAACAGATTATGCTCTTGAATTCATTTCTCAACCAAGAAAAAATCCATTTTGTCTGTATCTTTCGCATAAAGCAGTTCATCATGATTGGAAACCGCCACGGCATCTTAAGGGATTATATAAAAATGAAAAAATTGATTTCCTTGCACCAGAATCAGATAAGTGGAACACATGGAGTGGAAATAACTGGCTTGAAGGGTCAATGGGCTCAATGCATGATATATACAAGCGATACTGCGAATGCCTGGTTTCTGTTGATGAGCAAATTGGTCGTATTATTCAGTTACTAAATAAAATGGGCATCTTAGAAAATACGGTAATAGTATATGCTGGCGATAATGGATATATGTGGGGCGAACATCGACTTTATGCAAAACACTGGCCTTATGAGGAATCAATCAGGATCCCGTTTATTTTTTTCTACCCCGGAATTGTCAAAAAACCTGGTAAAAGGGAGCAAATGATTTTGAATATTGATCTGGCTCCAAGTTTATTACAGTTAGCTGGTATTCGTATTCCAGATTGGATGCAGGGTGAAAGTTTTGTCCCAATTGTAAAAAACCCACTTTCACCGGGAAGAAAGTCCTTTATGTATGAACTTTTTAAAGATTTCCCTTTTGGAGGGAGGGTTCCTCCAAACAAGACTCTGCGTACAGAACGTTATAAGTACATAGAATGGCAAGCTTGTAGAGGACCTGAACTATATGATTTATTGGAAGATCCAAGAGAGATGAATAATATGATTGGCACACAAAAAGCCAAAAAAATCGTGCCCATGTTAAAGAAGGAATTAGAAGAAATGAAGATAAAATATGGTGCCATAGATTGAATTTTGTGAGTAATAAATACTGATATTTTTTATAATTTTTATTGACAATTATATAGTTAATTTTGTATGGTCACAAAACGTTGATTTAAAAGACTACATCCTGGTAATACTGAAGTGAGGGTGTATTATAAAAAAATCTTTTTTTTAAAGAATTTTTTTTCAAAAAAGCTTGACAGTACAATAGTGTTTAACTATATGTACATATCGCTTAACGATAGAAGCTGACGTGTTCTTTTTAACCATCGTATAAAAAATTTCTTAAAGAAAGCTTTAAAAAAAATCGAAAAGTTTGTAAGAAAAACTTGACGAACTAAAATTAAGCGAGTATATTTAAAGAAAAGCTTTCAGAACACTTTAAGCAACTCTCCCACATGAGTGGGATTTTTTATCCAAAAACATGGTTCTTTGAAAACTGAGTAGTATCTCACGGGTGAATGGTTTCATCTTTGTAGAAAATAGGTTTTGAAACCTATAATAATTTAATTTTAGAATGTAAACTCTTTATTATATTCTATAATGGAGAGTTTGATTCTGGCTCAGAACGAACGCTGGCGGCGCGTCTTAAACATGCAAGTCGCACGGGATCCCTGATGCTTGCATTAGGGTGAGAGTGGCGAACGGGTGAGTAACACGTGGATAATCTACCCTCAGGTTGGGGATAACTCCGGGAAACTGGAGCTAATACCGAATAAGATGGTAGGAACGCAAGTTCCAGCCATTAAAGGTGGGGACCGCAAGGCCTATCGCCTGAGGATGAGCCCGCGGCCCATTAGCTAGTTGGT
>JARYLT010000126.1 GCA_029907515.1 Spirochaetota bacterium
CCGCTTGGCAATATCCTTATCCATACCCACAGCTGAACCCAGAACGCCTGGACCAACGTATGGCACACCAACCATATCAAGCAAACCCTGCAATGTGCCATCCTCGCCATACGTGCCATGTACCAGAGGGAACACAACATCAGTGCGTACAGTTTGTCCTGTTTTTTTATTATAGAGTTCAAACGTATCAGTGGCACTGTGCATATTGATAAGCCACGTGCCGGTTTCTTTAAGCGATAGTACCTGGCCAAACGATGGATGTGTCTCTACATTAATACCATCCTGTACATACCACAGACCCTGCCGCGTTATACCAATGCACACCACCCTGTATTTTTTTGATGCAACAAGCGCAACCGAAGCTGCTGAACAGCGCGAAACGTCATGTTCACCACTTTTGCCACCGTAGATAATACCAAGACTAAGTTTCTTGCCTGTGGTTTTTTTTACGGGGCTATTGCCACCACTTTTTTTATTCATTGCTTTCAATAAATTCCTTGTGAATGGCCTTTACTGCTAATTCGGTGTACATTGCATCAATAACACATGAAATGCCTATCTCAGATGTTGAAATCATCTCAATGTTTATATTATGCTTTGACAGTACATCAAACATACGGCCTGCAACACCCCACGACGACAGCATGCCAACGCCAACCGCAGAAACTATGGCAATATTTTCTTTATAGTCAATGCTTGAGGCACCCAGCTTTTCTTTCAGTGATTCACAAATCTTTAATGCTTTGTCCAGATCATTTTTTAACACAGTAAAGGATATGGATGCTTTGCCATCCT
This sequence comes from Spirochaetota bacterium, assembly GCA_029907515.1. Taxonomy (GTDB): domain Bacteria; phylum Spirochaetota; class UBA4802; order UBA4802; family UB4802; genus UBA4802. Next base: position 796 of record JARYLT010000126.1, read on the forward strand.
TACCTGTTGACTGGACAATCATATTAACGTAGACTTTCTGCTTTCCTAATTCACCAAACAACATTGAAGCAACACCCGGCCTGTCGGGTATATCACGTATGGTTATCTTTGCTTCATCATCTTTTGACGTTACGCCGCTAATTACAAATTTTTCCATCATCTCCTCCCGTGGCATTACTATTGTTCCTTCATTATCGTTAAAGCTTGATCTGACATGTAATCTGATATTATACTTCTTGGCAAACTCAACCGACCGTGAGTGCAACACACCCGCACCTAACCGTGCAAGCTCTAACATTTCTTCATAGCTGATTTCTTTAAGCTTTTTGGTACCAGGTACAATACGAGGGTCAGCAGTAAAAACACCATCAACATCGGTATAGATTTCACAATCACGTGTTCCTAACACCGTTGCAAGGGCAACTGCCGAAGTATCTGAACCACCTCTTCCCAGCGTGGTAATATTTTCTTCCTGGTCAATACCCTGAAATCCAGCCACAATTACCACTTTGTTTTCCTCTAAGGATTTCTGTATCCTGTCGGTTGCAATGCTTTGAATACGGGCATTTGAAAAATTGCCATCAGTAATTACTTTTACCTGCGAACCGGTGTATGATATGGCATTAATACCAATTTCATGCAGTGCCATAGCAAGCAGAGCAATGGAAACCTGTTCACCGGTGGAAAGCAACATATCCATTTCACGCTTGTCGGGATTTCTGGTAATCTGCTTTGCCAGATCAATAAGCTGGTCAGTGGTTTTCCCCATTGCCGAAACAACCACAACAACAGCATAACCATTTTCCACATACCGCTTTATTCGTGCAGCTACGGCTTTAATACGTTCAACAGTGCCAACCGATGTCCCGCCATATTTCTGAACAATGAGTTTCATGGGCATTTAACCTTTCTCGTAAGGATTTAGATACTCTGTGCGCTATATAAAGAGTGGCCGTACAATTGCAACTAAAATTATACCAGTTTTTTTAAAATAAAGTAAAATTTTTATGGGCGATAGTTATCGGAAAAAGATTATATCGTAACAATGTTACTAAAATTTAATTTTATCGTAACAATGTTTTTTTATTGACAGTACACTATTTGTATCATATAGTAAACGCATGCATTGCTTTCTTTACGACAGGCATTTACCATTTCCGACTTGCATACAGTACTAAAAATATCGAGGGATTTTTCGGCAAAGGAGGAAAAAAGCCAATCTTGTTGCAATGCACATTATAATAAAAGGAGGAAAGTATGGATTGGAAAAAACTTGACCTTACATGGCATTACGTTGAGAAGTGGGCAGCAGAAACCCCAGATAATGAGGCACTTGTTTTTGAGGATATGCGGCTTACCTGGGCAGATTTTAAGCAAAATATGGATATGGCAGCAAAGGCTTTTATTGAAGCAGGGGTAAAGAAGGGTGACCGTGTTGCATTACTATCCATGGCACGCACTGAATTCCCTGTAACCTACATGGCAGCCAACAAAATAGGGGCCATATGGCTTGGACTCAATCCCAAATTTACTCTTGATGAACTCCGTTTTCAGATAAATGATTCAAAGCCCACGGTGCTTGTAGCTGTTAAGGATTTTGCAGGTAATGATCTTTCTGAAACAATCAAAACACTTGTCAGTGAATGCCCTTCAATAAAAAAGCTTTTGGTAATTGGTGGTCATGTTCCAGGGGCTGAGGATTATGCAGCATATATCAATAAACCACGTGAAAACCTCAATGACGAACTTGAAAAACGAGCCTCAGCAGTTAATCCAAAAGATAGCGCCTTACTCATGTATACCTCAGGATCAACCGGTAAGCCCAAGGGTGTAGTACATACGCACTACAGCATAATTGAAAACATCAAAGTTGAAATAAAAAAATTCTATTTTCGCCCCGGCGGGAGAGTACTTTTGCATTTCCCAATCAACCACGTAGCAGCCGATGTTGAGATAGGCTTTGCAGCTATTATGGTAGGAGGATGTATTGTATGCATGGACCGCTTTGATCCTGTAGCATCGCTAGCAATGGTTGAGAAGGAAAAGCTGAATGTCATTGGTCAGGTCCCTGTCATGTTTTTACTACAGATGATGCAGCCAAATTTTAAAGATATAGACTGGTCAAGCATAGAACTTTTTGCATGGGCAGGATCTGCAGCACCAAAGGCAATGATTGACGCGCTTTCTGCTATTTGCAAAAAGACAGGAGCAAATCTTATCACCGGCTATGGTAGTACTGAAGTTTGTGGATTTGTTACCTATACCGAAAAAGGCGATGATGAAGAAACACTGCTTACTACTGCAGGGAAAATTGCACCACCGTTTGAGCTTAAAATTGTGGACGATGAACACAAAGAACTTCCAGATGGCGAAGTAGGTGAGATCGCAGTACGCGGTGCATTCATGTTCAAGGAGTATTTTAACAATCCAGAGGCTACAGCCCAGGTGCTGGATGCTGATGGCTGGTATTACACCAGTGACCTTGCTTTTAAGGATAAAAGAGGATACATTCACATCACTGGCAGAAAGTCGGAAATGTTTAAGACTGGCGGTGAAAATGTATACCCACGTGAAGTTGAAGAAGTAATTGAATCCCACGATGCTGTACTTTTTGCTGCAGTCATGGGAGTTCCGGATGACTTATATCAGGAAGTTGGTTGGGCATTTGTGATGCCCACACCAGGAAAAACTGTCACCGAGGATGAACTTCGTGAATACGTGAAACCAAAGCTAGCTAATTACAAGCAGCCAAAGAAGTATTTCATACGGCCGCTTTTGCCACTGCTGGCAAATGGTAAGGTTAACAAACTGGCATTGAGAGAAGAAATCAAGGAAATGTTGAAAAAATAACTGATATGATGGGCTGGTAATACCAAGCCCAATTAAGGAGAAAGAATATGAAAATTGATTCATCGTTTGTTGGGACGCCCCTTAAGGATTACACTACTACGGTAACCTGGCGCGCAACCATGAATTATGCTGCAGCAGTGAATGATGCCAATCCTGTCTATTTTGATGATGAAGAAAAAACTGTTATTGCGCCACCAATGTTTGCAGTAGCGCTTACATGGCCAATCTCCGAGCGTATCTGGGAGTACATCGATGACAAGAACTTTCCTGTTGATATCATTAAGACACAGGTTCATTACACCGAGCACCTTGCTTTCCACAGGCCGATGTATGCTGGTGACATGCTTACAATAAAGGGGCGCATTGCAGCTATAATGGCCCACCGTGCAGGAACGGTGGTCGTTATCCGCTTTGACGCAATAGATCAGGATGGGAACGGTGTTTTCACTGAGCATATTGGTGGCTTGATGCGCGGCGTTGAGTGTACTGGCAATTCCCGTGGCAAAGAAGATTTGCCTCTGGTGCCACCATTCAGCGGTGTACCAGGTGCACAATGGGAGAAAGTTATACACATTGACCGCATGCAGCCATTCATCTATGATGGGTGTACCAACATACACTTCCCAATCCACACGTCTGTTGGCTTTGCCCGAATGGTTGGGCTGCCAGATATCATTCTCCAGGGCACAGCAACGCTTGCATTTGCTGCACGAGAACTTACTGATAATGAAGCTGCGGGCAATCCACAACGTTTGAAGGAACTTTCCTGTAGATTTACGGGCATGGTGGTACCACCTGCAGACATCCGGGTACTGCTTTTACAGCACCAGGAGCATGCCAGTGGAACTGGCCTCTTCTTTGAAGTACACGGAAAAGAAGGTCGCGTTCTTTCAAACGGCTATGCACGAATAAGTGGTTGAACTTTCTAAAAAATCTGACACTGCATAAAAAAAATATTGAGTTTTTTTCTCAAGAGGCAAAGTGTGGGCAGCTATGAAAAGAGTTGCTAAAAAAAATTCACGGGTGCAGTCGCGCAAGTCCCCTTCACCTTTACCTGAAAAACTCAAGCAGCGGCTTTATCCCGCAGTTCTTGAACTCTTTGCTGATAATGATTTCCACCACGTCAATATCCGTGAAATTTACCGGAAGTCAGGTATTAGCCCAAGCACCATTTACCGATATTTTCCATCAAAAGAGGATTTGCTATTTACCATTCTGGATGAAAAAATTTCCGAGATTGGCGTTTTAGTACGAGAACATATCAAGGGTATTGAAAGCACAAAGGAAATCCTCAGAAAAATTTTCTGGGTGACAATGGACTACTATGACCGCAATCCTGGTGTTGCTGTTACGGCCTTCATTACCGTTCCCATGCGTACCTGGATGAAGGAACGATCCTATCGCCGGGATGATGCTTCAGCTATTATTGAGGAAGTAGTCAAACGTGCTCGTGATCGTGGTGATATTGACCCCTCAATACGGACTTCGCAGATCCTTGATCAGTATTATATGTATTGCTACCGGCAGATACATTTATGGTATTTCAATGGCATGACAACAAGGCTTGTTGACCGCATTCCTGCTTTTTTTGATATTCTGTGGAAAACACTCAGCCCACCTGAGCATAGTTCGTAAAAATGGACAGTCATGTATTCTTGTCCAATTATAATAAGATAGTACTTTTTGATTATAATCACTTAAACCATAGATTTGCTTGACAAATGGTACAAAATAATCAGTGATTAGCTTACAATTCTATTTTATAGAAATAATATTCAAAAGATTTTTATTAGCCAAAATGTGATATATATTAAAATTTAGAATTATTATTTAGAATAAAAATAGATGAGTATAATCATGTTTGTGAATAGATTAAGAGAGTGACATTATGAATGAAGCAAAATTATTTCTTTTTGATAATGAAGATGATCAAAAAGAAATGCTAAGTATAAAAGAAGCAAGCCAATGGGCTTCTAATTTTACCGGTAAAAAAGTTACAATATCTAATATTTCATATTTGATACAATATGGTAAAGTAAAAAAATATGATTATAATGGAAATGTTTTTGTTTCAATTAATGATCTTGAAAATTATTATAATTCTTTTAATGGTAAAAGAGAATTATTATGGAAACAACAACTGGGGGAGGATCTTAACTGGGCATTATCCTTTGAACAATACAAAGAAGCTGAAACTACAAAACATGTACACCGCTTACATCCTTATAAAGGAAAATTTATTCCACAGCTTGTTGAATATTTTTTAGATTCTCATATCGATAATTTTAAAAAAGAGGTCTATTTTCAAAAAGGAGATGTAGTCCTTGATCCTTTTTGTGGAAGCGGAACAACACTTGTTCAAGCTAATGAATTAGGTATTCACGCCATAGGTATTGATATTTCTGAGTTCAACACACTAATAAGTAATTGTAAAATTAATAAATATAATTTATACCAAATTGGAAAGGAAATTGATCAGATTACAAAAAAGTTAGAATTGCTTTTTGCGAACACTCCTATAAAGGAATTCGATGAACTGCTTACAAAAATCCTTTATGATTTTAACAATGAGCATTTCCCCGTTCCTGAATATAAATATAAACTGCATCGGGGCGAAATTGATGAAGAACAATATAGCAAAAAAAAAGAGAATGAATTCCAAAAAATATATTACAATTTAGTAAAAAAATATAATGTTCAATTAAAACAAAAAAAAGAAGAAAAATTCATCGATAAATGGTACATTCAGCCCATTAGAGATGAAATTGAATTTGTAAAAAAAGAGATCGAAACAATAAACGATGAGAATACTAAAAGTATAATCAAAATAATTTTAAGTAGAACAATGCGAAGTTGCAGAGCTACCACTCATTCCGATTTAGCAACTTTAAAAAACCCTATTATCACTCCTTATTATTGTACGAAGCATGGTAAAATATGTAAACCATTATTTACCATAATCAAATGGTGGAAGACGTACAGTAATGATACAATTAAAAGAATTCTTCAATTTGATAAACTAAGAACAAATACACTCCAAATATGTTTAACAGGGGATAGTAGAACAATCGATATATTGCAAGAAATAGAATTTAAACTACCGGAATTAGCAAACATAATAAAAGAGAGAAAAATAAAAGGAATTTTCTCTTCTCCACCTTATGTTGGCCTCATTGACTATCACCAACAGCATGCATATGCATATGACCTTTTTGGCTTTGAAAGAAAGGATGAACTTGAAATAGGGCCTTTATTTAAAGGCCAGGGAAAAGATGCAAGGGATTCTTATATAGAAGGCATCTCTCATGTGTTATTAAATTGCAAAAAATATCTTGCAGTTGATTATAATGTTTTTCTTGTTGCTAATGATAAATATAATTTATATCCAATCATTGCTGAAAAATCAGGCATGAAGATAGTAAATCTATTTAAACGGCCTGTGCTTAATCGAACTGAAAAAGACAAAGGAGCTTATTCAGAAATAATTTTTCACTTAAAGGAAAAATAATGTCTTTAAGCATAGAACAAAAAGAACATATTGAAGATGTAATTATAAGCTGTCTTCGAAGCAAATTCCAGCACTATAAACCCGAAAGCAATAATATGCCTTTTCATTTCAGGTTACTTGGCAAGGATAGAATGGCGTTATATTCTTTTATCCAATCATTAAATACTACTTTTGGAACTTCAATTTTTGAGCCAGTTGCAGTTGAATTAGCTAAGAATAATTTTAATAAGGTGGAAAAACAGTATGTAATTGGAGATAGCATTAGTGAAGGTTGCCAAAACACCATTCAGCAGATAATGAATAATCTAACTATTGGTTTTTCTCCAGATAAACGAAAGGAAATAGAAGTAATTAGAAAAGCTGCTTCAAAAGGAAGTATTAACAAAATGAAAACTGTTAAAGTTGATTTGTTTTTAGAAACTTATGATGGTAAACAATATTTCATTGATATGAAAACTGCAAAACCCAATATCAGTAATTTTAAAGACTTTAAAAGAACATTACTCGAATGGATTGGCATTGCTTTAACAAATAATCCTCAAGCGGAAGTAAATTCATTAATAGCTATTCCTTATAATCCTTATGAACCAAAGCCTTATGAACGCTGGACAATTAAAGGCATGCTTGATGATAAATATGAACTTATGGTTGGCAAAGAATTCTGGGACTTTTTAGGTGGAGATGGTGCTTATGAAGATTTACTGGTATGTTTCCAAAATGCTGGTATAACATTAAGACCTGAAATTGACCAATATTTTGCTAATTTTCAAAATGGTTAATAATGTAAGTCATAATCTGTAATTATTTAATTGACTTTTATACGGGTTTTGTTCATTTACTTCCTTTCATAGAGAAAGCTTGATTCCGGTAACTATCGCACATACTATAAGGTTTTATAATGAAACAATGGCTTTACAAACATAGTATTTATTGTATGCTGGCAATGATTTTTGTTCCGGGAGCTATCGCCCAATCATATCCCAAAATTAGTGCATATATGCCCTATTATGCACTGTATACTGAATCAGGGCAAAATAAAACCACTCGTTACATCATTATACGAAGATTAAAATATAATTCCGTACAGGCTTACGTATATATAAATCCAGATACACTGCACACTGGTATACTTAAAAATCCTAAAGGCACTTTGCAACAAAATTCTCTTCAGAATATTATTCAACAATGCGCTGATACACAATATGCAAAGCTGTATCAAAATGCATTGCAAAAATCAAAACGTATGTTCAACGCAGGCATAACCCATGTTGATACACATGGGATGATTTTAAGCTTTGACCTGTGTCCATCAAAACGCTCTCTTGATACTGATTGTATGGAACAGCTGATAGCACTGAACAAAATTGTACCACTACCAGTTACAATATGTATCAGCGGAAAATGGATGCTCACCCATCCAGAAGATCTTCAATGGTTACAGAGTTTAGCTTCTGCTCAACAGCTTGACATCACC
>JARYLT010000127.1 GCA_029907515.1 Spirochaetota bacterium
TAAAAAAATAAAAGGCTTATGACCTATTCCGTACGGTTCAAATAATTTTAGTTCTTCAAGTAATTCAAAAGTTATGTCTTCTACTGGTAATTCATAATCATATTCTGGGATATCATTCTCTGTAGCTTCACAACACAATGTATGATCTAATTCTTTTAACAGTATGGGAATATTCTCTTTTTTTATTGAAAAACCAAAGGCATGGTTATGCCCTCCTAACTTTTCAAAAAGATGTTCATATTTTGATACACTTGTAAAAAAATCAAAATTATTTCGTGACCTTCCTGATCCTTTAATTATTTCTGCATCAGGTTTATCTGAAATTACAAGCACGGGTTGTAACAACTGATCAGCAAGTCTATTTGCAATAATCCCCGTTAAACCGTCAGGTATCTCATCAGAACATATTACCCGTAATGCATGATTTTCATTAGAATCATCATTAGAAAATTTTGAAACTAACGCTTGAATGATAGTTTTACGCTCCCTGTTGAGTTGAATAATCTCCTGTAAAAGTTCTTTGACCTTTGATGGTTTTTTCTCTAAAAGAAAATCGGCAGCCAGCTTTGTTTTGCCAAATCTGCCTGGTGTATTGAGAAGTGGTGATATATCCCAGCCAATTGTATCGGAATTTATTGTTTTTGCAATATATTCTCTTATTACCTTTAATCCACAATGATTGGTTTTATCAAAGTATGATATCCCATTACTCACAATAATTCTGTTTTCATCTATCAGAGGCATCATATCGGCAATAGTACCAAGTGCCACCAGTGGCAGCATATCCTGGATAAATTGTGATATTTTTTTTGATTGCTGATATTGTATCTTGAAAAGAAGCATTGTGGCATAATCAACAGGGCTTGGGAATAAATCCTTAATATCACCTTTTATCATTTCATGAATTGGCGATAGCTCATCTACAAAGTCTCTGATGTTATAATGCATCCCATGTTGTGATAAAGCTGTATCTGGTACATCGTAATTAAAAAGAATTGCACCAGTATATTGTTTTAAGAGGTGTTTAATTTCCTGTATGCTGCTAACTGAACCATGAGCTATCGCCCTGCCCCTGTTAATAACTTTATATAAAATAGAATCATGTGATAATGCAATAACTATAATGTATTTATCATAATACTTTGTGTAGCTTAACAATACCGCCAGACACAATTTATAGGTAACACCAACACCTGCCAGTTCCTTGAAAGTATATTGCGAAGTCATTAATTTTGGGTTAATTATTGCCGCATCTGGAAGAGTTTCAGATGGTTCATGATGATCACATACAATGACATCCATACCCAAACTTCTGGCATACGCAATTTCATTAACATCACGAGTGCCACTATCAAGGGTAATAATACAATCGATGTTATTTTTTTTAAACTCGTCAATAATAGAATTTGTTAGCCCATATAATTCATCGCCAACAGGATAGCGGTAAAAGTACTTTACATTCAAAAGATCAAGAAGGTGAGTTAATAATGTTAATGAAGTGAGACCATCAATATCTGAATCGGCAAAAATGCCTATCTTCTTTTTATTACTTACAGCATTTTTAATAATCCTTACTGCTTCATCCATCTCATTCATAAGAAATGGACTGTAACACAATGTAAGGTCAGGATTGAGGAAAGTGTAGGCACTATAAGGGCTGTCTATACCCCTTAATAATAGTAAATCTGCAACACGATGTGAAATGTTAAAATGAGATAATAATAAATCTTTTACATTGGATGATGCACTGGTACACACAAATGCCACCTTTATCGTATTTTATCTTTTTTGTCAGCAGCCTTCTTGGCTAAAAAGTCAGCTTTTTCATTAAAATTACGCATAACATGCTCAATTTTAATGTTAGGTATCTGTTTTTTTAATTCTGATACTCTTTCATAAAGCTTTTTAATATTAGGATTGCTTACCTGATATTCTCCTGACAGCTGGCGCACTATGAGCTCTGAATCACTTCTTATTTTTAATGTTCTGGTTTTAAAATATAGTGCCAGTTGAATCGCTCGTAATAATGCTGTATATTCAGCCTGATTATTTGTTTTTTTGCCAATATATGCTGAAACTTTACCTACAAGCCTGTCATCGCCATCATATATAACAATGCCAATACCGGCAGGACCTGGATTCCCCTTTGAAGCACCATCAATATACATTGTAAGAACGGATTCTGTAGGTATTGTTGATAAAACCTCAAGCCCTTCAAATATATTGTCTGATACTTCAGCTTGATTTTTATTTTCTGTAATACTGCTTTTCTTTTTTACTATTATTTTACTTTTTGCACGTTGTTTATCATATTCAAGGATAATTTTACGTGCTTCTTCAATTACTGATTGTATCTCACTTACATTAACATCGGATAATTCAGCAATTTTTCCCAGACTCTTGCCTTCGGCAAGTAGCTGTAAAACTCTATCTATGCTCAATAACATTACTTTCTCCTCAGCCTGGATAGTTTAACCTACAACTAGAAAAAATTTTTTTTCACATGTTATATTAATTTTTAAAATACAAAAAACGGCCACAATTGGTACATGTTACTGCCTTTGATTTAGCAACTTCATCTTTGACATACACAGGTACCTGGAAATGGCATCCCATACAAATCCCGTTTTCAAGTGGAACTATACCATTGCCTTTTGTTTCAATAACTTTTGCAAATCTGGCCCTTAAATCAGGTGGCAACTCTGTCATTTGTTTATTAAATTGTGAGGCATTATCCTCTGCTTCTTTTTGCAGTAATTCAAGTTTATTCTGTAATTCTTCAACGTCGTTTTCAATCTGGTTTAATCGTTTTGGCATTTCCTGCTGTAACACACTCAGTTCGTTTTCTATTGCATCAACATCTTCCATATACTGCAGCATACTATTTTCAATTTCGTCTTTCTTTTGATTAAGAGTTTCCAGTTCTGTAATCATTGAATCAAATTCACGTTGTGATTTTAAAGAATTCTTCCTGCTGTCAAGGAATTGAATACGTGCTTCCACATCATGAAGTTCAAGTTCTTTTTGTTTAATGTTAGTTTTTAACTGATTAACCCTTGATCGTAAATCTGCCATTTTGGCTTCCATAGCTTTCATTTCATTTCGCCAGAAATCAATAGCATGACGTGATCGTGTAATTTCATTTTTTGCTTCCAGTACCTTATCCCATATAGATTGTAATTCAAGCATTGTATATATTTCAGGGCTCATTTCACATACCACACTTCATTGGATTATGTTCTTTATTTGATATCATCAAAGGTATATCGTTACAGTGTATTTCTTTTGTCAAGTAGTTGTAAACAGTTTGGTATAAAAAATCAATGATTGGTTTCTCGGATACATAATGACCTATATCAATGACTGCAACACCATTATTATTGGCAAATACGGCATCATGATATCCAACATCACCAGTAACAATACAATCTACTGAACCATGTGAAATAACAGCATTAATTTTTCGTGAACCTGCACCCTGCAAACAGGCTACTTTTTTAATGGGTTTACCAGAATCACCATAGTATATCATTGAATTGGTCTGAAAACGTTGTGATATTTTTTTCAGCATATCGGATAATGTTATATCATTTTCATAATCACCTACAGCACCATATCCTATTCCGTTAAAACGTTTATCAGGGAACAATAATGCAATATTCTTAAGATCCAGTGATTTTGCAAGTAAATCCCAGCACACTGCATCTGCATTGGTATGAGCAGCGTATACACTTATTTCATGTTGAATACATGCCATTACCATCTGGCCTATACTATTACCATCCAATATATTTTTTATTGGCTTAAAAAATATTGGATGATGCGTTAGGATACAATTACAATTATTTTCACATGCTTCATTAATAACAACAGGAGATACATCCATAGCAACAAGAATGCCTTTGATAGGTTTATTATCAAATGAAATTTGCCTTCCTGAATTGTCGTATTCTTCCTGATATTCCAGTGGAAATACTTTTTCAAGATAATCAAAAAGCCCTTTTATTCTATGCATGTGTATGTTCCGTCTTTTTAATTTTTAATAACGTTTCAGCTATTTCAGTTGGAGTGTTGCCAATAAGATAAAGCATACTGTCCTGCTTTATTTCAACACATATAATCCTGTTGTTTTCAGAAATAGTGGTTTGCTGCAGGCTGTCAATATTTAATGAAGTGTACACTGGAATACCAAGTGCCTGAGCATTAATTTTATACTCAATTTCATTTTTTATATTTATAGCTGCGCGATAGTGCATCGGAGTAATTTTCTGCATAAATAACAGCATCGGATGATCCACACCAAATGAAGGATCTTTAACCCTGAAAATTGAATCATTATAAACAATAATTCCACCAGGGAACATAGCTATATCACTGGTATCAATAACATACGGCAGAGTATATGCTATGTTTGAAGCCCCACTTAAAAACATTCTGCCACATTTAGCAGCATGAAGTAATGAAAAAGCTTTTTGAATTTCTTCTACTACATGTATCTTTTCTTCATTATTTACTATCGCCACAAGATGATTGGTTGGACCATGACCCCTGCCCAATGGCAGAGAAAATGTGATGGCCTTTGTGATAAATTCTTTTGCTTTCGTTATAGCTTCAATGGTACTGTACCCCTTTGCAACATAGGTTGCAATTGCTGATGAAAATGTGCATCCAGTGCCGTGAGTATTTTTTGTTTCAATACGCTTATTTTTCAAAACTGTAAAATCTTTACCATCATAAATAACATCGCTTGGATCGCTTTCCAGATGCCCACCTTTTACCACTACATAATGTGCTCCAAATGAATAAATTTTTTTTGCAGCATCTTTCATATCATTAATATTTTTGATTGTCATACCAGTAAGCACTTCAGCTTCATGAATATTAGGTGTTACAACATGAGCAACAGGAATTAAATGTTGAATTACTGATTGAATGGCATCATCTGATAATAATTTTGATCCTCCTTTTGCAACCATAACTGGATCAACAACACAGTTATTAATTGAATACTGTTTAATTTTTGCTGCTACAAGCTTAACAATATCAGGATTTGCCAGCATTCCGGTTTTAGCTGAATGTATGGGAATATCAGATGCAACTGCATCAAACTGTTTTTCAATCATGTCCAGTGGTACAGGCATATAGTCAATAACCCCCAGTGTGTTCTGGGCAGTTATTGCAGTAATCACAGTCATACCAAAACAACCCAGTGCCGTTATTGTTTTTAAATCAGCCTGAATACCAGCACCACCACCGGAATCTGATCCAGCAATAGTGAGGACATTGCGAATAAAAGATGAAGTTTTCATTTTTATATCCAGTTCTTATATATCAATAAAGGGGTTTTACATTTATCACAATATAACTATTTTTTTTCAAGAATTATTTGTTGTAAAAAATTACTTGTCATTTCTTCTATCTTTATCAAAATCAAACATTATTTTTGTATCAAAAATACCTTTATATAAAGGTCGTTCCATGAACAATACACCATTTTCATGTAAAACAAGCGATAGATGGACTGTTATTGCACAGGACACAAAATACTGGCGTGTTGGTGTATATCATCCTGAATTTTCTAGTGCTTATCAAATTACTCAATTAGAAAAACACAGCTGTCCTGAATTATTTATATGTGCTAATGCACCCTGTGGAATATTATTGATGGTTGACGGAAAAGAAATTCAGTATATACTGAACCCCAATGAAGCCATTATGGTAACCGAATACCATAACGGTTTTAAGGTTGACCCTGAAGGTTACTTTATAGTAGTGGAACAAACAGACTTTACTACAGAATTTATAGAAAGAAAAACAACATGGTAATAAATGCACATACATCCGTATATTGTATTTTGGGTAATCCTGTACGGCATTCACTTTCACCTATAATGCACAATGCTGCATTTGCACATACTGGAATAAATGCAGTATATGTTGCGTTTGAACCTGCTTCAATTAAACAGGCTTTTAACGCAATAAAAGCACTGGGAATAAAAGGTGCAAGTATTACCATCCCTTTCAAGGTAGACGTTTTACCGCTCTGTGATAGCGTTGATACATTAGCATCACGTATTGGCTCGGTTAATACCCTTGTCAACGCTGATGGAATGATACAAGGATATAATACCGATGGCTATGGATTACTCAGGTCACTTGAGACTCATTCTATAGAGTATCACAATAAAAAGGTTTTAATCATTGGCAATGGTGGTTCTGCAAGAGCTATCGCCTATACCCTTGCCCAACATAACACACATATAACTATATGTGGCCGAAATAGTAACAATATAACGCAACTTGCAAATGACTTACGGAAATACTTTACTGATATCGAAACAATACTGATTGACAAGCTTACACCTGACATAACCGCACATAATAACATTATTATAAATACCACACCTGTTGGCATGAAGCCTGATATATCCAGATCACCAATTGATATTTCATTACTCCATCCTCATAACGTAGTGGTAGATATTATTTATTCACCTTTGCGTACTCAGCTTGTTCAGAATGCACAGGAAAAAGGATGTACTGTAATAACTGGCGACTATATGTTATTATTCCAGGCATGCATGCAATTTGAACTTTGGACAGGCAAAACTGCACCCATTGACATTATGCATCAAGCACTGAAACAGGCATTGCAATAACTATGCTGCCACACTATTTACAATCACTTGCCAATAATGAATCTCATGCAAGTAATTTTACTAATTATTCTCCTGATACAATTGTTGCTGTATTGAATCTGTTGGGTAATCCTCATCACAAGCTACCATGCATACACATAGCTGGAACCAATGGGAAAGGATCAACAGCACATATGATTGCTGCCATACTTCAAACTGCAGGTTACACTGTTGGGTTGTACACATCACCTCATCTTATACGATATAATGAACGTATATCAATAAATGGCAAAGAAATAACAGACGAAGAAATATCTGAATATGCAGAAATGCTGGAAACACTATGTAAGACACATAGTTACACTCCAACGTTTTTTGATGCATTTACTACTATTGCTTTTCTTCATTTCTATAATTCAGTGGATATTGCTGTCATTGAAACGGGGCTTGGTGGTAGACTTGATTCAACAAACGTTGTTACTCCACTTATCAGTGTTATAACTCCTATTTCATACGACCATACAGCAATACTGGGATCTACCTTACATGAAATTGCATATCAAAAAGCAGGAATAATAAAAAAACATATTCCTGTTATAAGTGCCACCCAAAAGCCAGAAGCAAAAGAAGTTTTACAAAAAGAAGCATCGATGAATCAATCACCAATATTTTTTGTTGGCGATCACATAAGCTTTACTATCGTTTCACAAAGCCCTCTTGTCTTTGATGTTATGTTTAATCATTCTGCTTTTAACCAATATAAAAATTTTAACAATATTCGCTGTTCTTTACTGGGAGATTTTCAGGCAGCAAATGCATCGGTTGCTATCGCCACAGCATTAATGTTAAAAAAAAATAATTGGGCGATAGTACCTGAAAATATATACAATGCTATGTCAAATCTATATATTCCTGGAAGGTGTGAAATTTTAAGTAAAAAACCTCTTGTAATATTTGATTGTGCACATAACCCCCAAGCGTTAGAACATACAATAAGAAATATATGCAAACACTATGTTGATTACGAAAAAATATTTTGCACAAGTTTCATGAAGGATAAAGATGTTACAAAAATGCTATCGATAATCCATCGTTTTACTTCAAAACCGCTCTTTTATTTTCAGATACCTGATAGTCGCTGCTATATCCCTGATGAAGAAATAAAAAAAATATTTTCACTGCATGTGTTTACTGAGACAAAATCCCTTGCTAAAATTTTAAAACCACATATCAACTCTAATACCATGGTAATTTTTATAGGAACTTTCAGGCTGTATCCTTATAGCAGGCCTATTTGTTTACTATTACAGTAATGGTAATACTAAAGATTCCCATATGCTACATATATTGGCAATTTTAAGATTTTCATGAAAAGTATATTTGTAATTATTACTGAAAAATTTTTAAAAATATCTTCTTGATTTTAGTTTTATTTCTAATTTTATGGTACAATAAATATAATAATACACGTTATGATAACTAAATATGCAAAGTAAAATAATCCCAAGTAGTTGGCAGACTTAAAATACACAAAAAATAAATTCTATTTCACAAGGAGTTTAAAAAATGGATCTATCAGAACTATTACCTAAAGAACATGTAATAACTATTAAAAGCAATGAAAAGCAATTGGTTATAAAAGAGTTGATTCAGAAGTTACAGGATTTAGGAAAATTAGATAATGCTGATAGATACTACACACAGGTAATGCACCGTGAAACACTGGAAAATACAGGTGTTGGTAATGGGTTTGCCATCCCCCATGTACGAACTGATTCAGTAAAAAAACTACTAACCATTTTTGGAATATGCAATGAACCCATAGAGTATGAATCCTTTGACAATCAGCCAGTTAAATATGTCATGCTGAGTATTTTCCCAACTTCTTTAAGCACCAAATACCTTTACCTTGTTGGGATGATGGCAAGAATATTTTCCAACACCGAAAAAAGAGAAAAAATTGATGCTGCACG
>JARYLT010000128.1 GCA_029907515.1 Spirochaetota bacterium
TGAATATTCATCCACAATGCTTGCCATAACACCACAAAAACCAGTAACGCTGACAGCCGCAATCCCCATTGAGCTAGTTAAAGAATATGCAAAAAAACATGATTTACTGAAACCAAAGCGATATGTTTATCACAGTGTTATTCCATTAACGGTGAAATTTACACTGCATACGGTTATGGATTATTCAGTTGATTTACAGCTACAATGCAAGGTGAGTGCAAAATGACACGGCCAACCTGGGATGAATATTTCATGATGATTGCACATGATGTTTCTACACGTGCTACATGCATACGGCGCAAAGTTGGTGCAGTCATAGTTAAAGATAAACGCATACTGTCAACTGGCTACAACGGCGTGCCAACAGGCATAACTCACTGCACTCCAGAAACATGCCTGCGTAACATCTACAACGTACCCTCAGGCGAACGCCATGAGCTATGCCGTGGCCTTCACGCGGAGCAAAATGCCATCATTCAGGCAGCTTTTCACGGTGTTTCAATAGCCGGTGCTATTATCTATGTTACCCATCAGCCATGTTCAATATGCACCAAGATGCTGATAAACGCCGGTATAAAAACATTTATATTTGAGCATCCCTACAACGATGAACTGGCAAAAGCCATGATGGATGAAGCAGGCGTTGAAGCAATTGTTTTCAAACGATAAGTTATTTTTTTATACGCAATCGACCATTTTGATATACGCAAAAATTGCCTTCAAGCTGATTACTATATTTATTTAAGATTTCCTGCAAAATTTCTATTTTTTTATTGGCTTTTTCATCTTCAAATCGTAATAATAAAACTCCAGAATGCACCAGCCCTGAGTTATACACAAGTTCCCCAAAATCTTTATCTAAAGTAACAACAATCCTATTTTCATTTACAGCTATATGTAATATTTCTTTATCCGTGGCTTTTGGATTAATATCTCTTACACATAATATATCATATCCCATGTCCAAAATATATTGTTCAACCTTTTTCCCTACACTGACATCTATAAGAAATCGTAATTGTTTATTCATGATTGATTATAATGCATTAGGCCAGCTATTGAATAACAAATACCTTTTCCTCATTAACCAACTCCGATGCATACAAAAGCACAGCCTGAATGTCTTCTTTTTCAAGCTCGGGATAATCATCCAGAATATCTTCAACAGTCATACCAGCTGCTAACGCTTTTAGTATATGTTCAACCGTTATCCTCAATCCTCTAATAGTTGGTTTACCAACCATCACTTCAGGATTTACAGTAATACGTTCTAATAAATTTTCATTTTTCATATTTATTTCCCTATGCCATTCTGTAGCACTATGATTGTGTAAAGAATCAAAAAATTATAATACTTTTAATCATCTTAAAATATACAATATAATAATTGATATGTCAATTATAAATACTGTTAACCTTAAAAATAAAGGATAAAACAAATTACTTTTTAAAACAAAAAGTTTAAACAATATTAAACGTCTAACTACAATAGGGATCCGATTTTTTATTAATCTTTAATTAAAATTTTAAAATTCTTGACCAAAATTTCACATTTTTTTTGCCATCTCTATCTTTATTGCCATTTCCAGTATATAGGCTGGAGGAATGCCTGGTCGTAATTTTGTATTGTTAATGATGATTGTGGGGGTTGCATGAATGCCAAGTTTACCACCTATTGCAATATCGTTCTGCAAAAGTTTGTTAACGTGTGGGGTGTTTGCTTTTGCTTCAAGCTGTGTATAGTTTTTCTTTAAACCGGTAACAACTTCTTTTATTACATCATCATCAACTCTACCCCTGTGGGTCATAAGCTGCATAATATACTCATGGTATTCTTTTTCTCCATACAGTGCACAGGCAACCAGTGAAGCATGGCATGAAGCACCGTCTTTTGTATGCTCAATAAACTTATTGCAGGTTCCATCCAGCGGGAAATGTCTCAGGTACAGGGCAATACTGCCTTCATTTTTTAACGCTAATTCATTAAGCAATCCAATAGCTCTATGACAGGCTCCACAATTAAAATCAAAGAATACAACAATATGGACAGGGTTTTCTTTCTTCCCTATAAAAGGTTCTATATCATCCACTGTAATGCTTACTTTTTCATATTGCTCATAATCTTTCTTAAATTCTTCTATAAGCTTTGCCTGTCTTTCTTTTTCTTTTTGATTATATTCATACTTCAGTGACGCATCCAGTCCATACCCTAACCCCAATGAGATTATACCCGCTATGGACAGTATAAAAATAATTTTTTGAACATGGGAATCCTTTATCAATGCAATGACATCAAAATCATGTATTGTGTTAACAGCACTTTTAAGGCCATTGTACAGGCGGCTTATATGCACACACACCAGCACAAGTAACATACCATTGCATAACCACAGTATCATACAGAAAGAACAAAATTTTTTGATTTTACTAAATGATATAAACCCAAGCACAACGGAAAGTAGCACTGCAAATAGTGTAAGCCACAGCATACTAAATTCTATTATATGATGACGCGAGTATGTATAATACACTATCAGTATGGTAATAAAAAATATATAAAACGAAAGCCCCCATGCTGACAAAGGAAGGCCAAAAAGTACTGCATAAGCACTGGTATTGACAGCATTACAATC
The DNA here is from genome assembly GCA_029907515.1 of Spirochaetota bacterium. Classification (GTDB taxonomy): domain Bacteria; phylum Spirochaetota; class UBA4802; order UBA4802; family UB4802; genus UBA4802. Next base: position 2,634 of record JARYLT010000128.1, read on the forward strand.
AAACATGGTACCAGCGGTACATAACGCAAACAGAGGTGCATCAGGTACAAGTGGAAAGTAATGGACATATAATAGATATAATGAATCAATTAAAGCAATGATACAGATAATGATCATTGCAAAAAATATATTCTTATTTTCCATGAAACATCCCTCAAAATATATAATTTCATATATACGTTCCAATTCAATAGTGTAGAAGTCCTCTTATTCACGTCATCTTGCGTACCAAGAAAATTGGGACAAAGCAAGTTACTCTGTCATCCTGAGTCTCGACAAAGTCGGGACGAAGGATCTTGCCGTTTTACACACAGTCATTGCCGTTCAATCGAGATTCTTCCCCCAATATAATGGAGAGAAGAATAATAGAAGAGTCTGCCTTCCTGTAGACAGAATAACTCTTACAATAATAATATTTCACAAGAATCTTGTACCAACGTCAACTTTAATACAATATGGCTGATACTCTAATGGATTCATATATACTATATACCATTGCTTGCCTTCTTGTAAGATAGTCTTTGCTGAATAATATAGCATATTTGTACCATGCAACTCTGGCGGCGTATATACAATTTCCTTTTTTGCCTGTGGCAGTGCTTCTATCGTTGGTGCTTTACACATCACGATATTGCCAGTAAAAAGCTGGCAATACACTATACTGTATGACTGCGTCATACCGTCATAAGTCAGAGAACATTCGCCAGCAACATCACCGTATAATCTTTTTGCAGAATTAAGTTTATTATCCCAGGTACTATCGCCCTGTAAAAATTCATATTGATGTTGATTCAGTATATGGTTCTTATGTACCCGTCCAATTATAAGTGAACTTCTGTTTTCTTCACTGATGTGACCTACTACATAAACAAAATCATTATGGAGAAGCATCGATGCTCCCAGGGCTGGGGTTTTGCCCAAAAACATATTTTTTTTTCGGGTAAACCGTATGGGTTTCCCAATTTCCCATTGAGCGGGAACATCCCAGTATGCAATTGAACTTTCTTTCATGGTAAATGACAACGGTTTAGCAGGATCATGTATATATACATGAGCATAATACACATACACGGTATTACCAATACGAATCCCATCAAATGCCCATAATCGGTCCTTAGATGGATTTTCATCAGAGGTGTTTTTTATGAATTGTGCTATCTTTCCGTGTTCCCTGTAATATTCAAATTGCAATTGGGTCACATTGGCAGCATTAATTTTTTGAGTAAATGCCAGGCTGTTAGAAATCATACCTTCATCAGTAATGGTATCGCCAAATGTCCACAAGGTGTAACGCTCGTCAAAATCTACTGGCGTGCAGCCATCCTGCCCCTTTACAGATTGCAGGCGAGAAGGTGCAAAAACACCATATTCAGTAACACTGGAAGTTTTACTGCATTGAGTATAACAAAATATACTGAGTATAACAGCACCTAAAATACACCATGTACAATATTTTTTAACCAAAAAAATCATCCTTGCAAGCTACTGTTATTCCAATCCATATTTGCGTGGCTGTGAAAACCTGTAATACCCGCTCTCTTCTTCATTCTTTATTGTTTCTGCTTCATCGCCAAAATATTTCATCCTGAGACTATCCAGTTGCTTCTCAAGCTCAGCACCTGTATATTTTTTTTCAAGCTCAGCACGCTGCTGCATGTACTGCATGCCTGCATCCCAGCGCTGATCACGTACCTGGTCAAGTTCTTCCCAGCGTTGCAGTGCAGCGCTGTCAAGCCCCATAGCTTTGCGTACCTCTTTCAGGTTTTCCTTTCTTTCCTGTGGTGTCATATTTGCCAGATCTTTCTGTACGCTCTCAACATCAAGAAATGAATTCATCAACTCCTGCTGCTTGCGTGCCACAAATGTATCAGTGTTGCTTTTATATGCTTCCTGAATGCTTTGTTTATACAGCGATAGTTTTTCATTAAAGGGCATGTCGCTTTCCTGTATAGTGTCCAGTGCATTATAAATTGGCTCAATCCTTTTTTCTGCTTCCCATACCTGATCTGCATCCTGACCAAATATTTCGTATCGTTTTTCCCACAGTGCATTGCGTTTATCTTTTGAATTTAATTGTGCCAGGTCATGTTCATTTTCTTCTAACCATGTATTATATTTATGCAATTTTTCAAATGTATCGAATATTTCATTTTCCATCCCTGGAAATATTTCACGCAGCATTGCATACATATATACTACCCAGTCATCCGGATACATTTTCATAAGGTAACCCATGAGTTTTTCCACAAGCATTACCTGAGTATGCTTGTGGTGAATTGTTTTTCCATACTTTTCCCTGAAATACTGCACAACATCCTGCATATCAAAGTCGGCCTGCAGGCGTGCTCGCAATTCCTCATCAGCCTGAAAAGCCTGCAACAACATATTTACCGGTGGCACAACGCCACCATTTTTGATATAATCAATACGTGACTGGACAGTATCACTCTTATGGAAAAATACAAAATAGAGTAGAACCAGTGCAGCGATAGCTCCCAGTACATAGTACATTTTTTTCATAGATATCCACTCCCCATCATATAAAATACACACTATATTATTTTGTCATTGCGAGTCCCAGTATAATCATCAATCCCATCCTGTAATCCTGAGTCCTGACGAAGCATTTTATTCTGTCATCCTGAGTCCCGATGAAGCATTCTATTCTATCATCCTAAGCCCCGACGAAGCATTTTATTCTGTCATCCTGAGTCCCGACAAGGTCGGGACGAAGGATCCCGTCTTTTCTGCACCTGGAATTTCTCCCTATTACATCGTGATCATAATCACAAACATTCTTGTCATTGCAAGTCATCGTCTCTATACGATTGCTTACTCAATCACTCGACGACCTCGTCTCGATACGATTGCTACGCACCCACTCGACGACCTCGTCTCGATACGATTGCTTGCGTAATCACTCGACGACCTTATTGTGAATGGTATTAACCTAAACTATTCAGTAACGCGGCTGCTACACCTTTACATGTTCTGTGTATAACAATTTTTTTCAATAATAATTTTTTTTAATATATATCATGACATAAAAAAATCCTTCTCCAGTAGCTGAAGAAGGATTTTTTTATATAACTTGAAAATTATATATCAATCGTAGTAAGCAATATAATCAAATACTGCTGCATAAAACTCCATTTCATCAAATGTATCAGGACCAAGTCCAATAACATCCATATGATCCTGATTAATTAAATCCAAACCTGAAGTCATTTGTGCAGCATTGGGATAATTGATATTGCCAACATATCCCAATGATGTATCAGTTGTAAGATAGTCCTGCCCCAAAAAAACTTCATGATATTTTAACCTATACCCCATTTGCTGAGCATTGATCCCCACCATACCATCATCATCAAGATCATCTTTTATCCCATTACCACAACCCGCGACACCATCATTATCGCAATCATCAACACAATACCCATTCCCATCAATATCATATAATACCTTAACAATTAACAGAAGCGGATTCAAATCCAACCCTTTCTGAGCTGTCATAATCGATACATATCGAGACGCATATAATGATGATACCGGATTATTTTGATTGAATACCTTTGCTCCTGTTATTTTGCCATCACCGGGATCATAATCGTCATACACAAACTGTTTTAACGCCTCAACAGTATCATTTCCCTGTTTATATACAATATCACCATACAGATTAAATATGAATTTAATGATATCACCCAGCGTCCCCATTTCAAGAACATATTTACCCAGTGGCGACCCTCTATGAGGTGAAGAAATGCTCATGAGCACTTTCACAACCTGATAACCCTTCCTTTGATACAAAACTTTTGCTGCTTTACGAATATCCATGCCACCCTGAGAATGCCCTACTAAATTTACATATTTTGCACCACTTGTTGCCATGTAGCCTTCAATCTGATCAGCCAACTGAGCACCACGATATTCTGAATTATGCAGAGGCTGCACCTGTGCTACAAATGATTGCTGCCCTTTGTTAATATTGGGATTACATGTTACTTCAAGAAAGGCATCACATGGATCTCCTACAAACACACCAAAATCATCACCCCAGTAATTGTAACCCAGAATAGTATCAAAACCACCCATTCCATGAGCAAAAATTACCGGATACGTTGTTTTGTCAACAGCAGCAAAAGAAGTCTGAATGCAAACAGTTAAAAACATAACCACGAAAATGTAAATAAACGGCTTTTTTACAAAATGCATGCGAACCTCCTTTTGAAAAACAACTATTTAATACCGACTAATCGGTATTAAATATGATAACATATTTTTGTCAATAAAAATACTGTACTATATAATAAAAAATACCCTTCCATAAGCATGAAAGGGTATTTTTTCAAAATCAATAATCTTCAATCAAATTAATCGTAATACGCTATATAATCAAAAACTGCTGCATAAAACTCCATTTCATCAAATGTATCAGGACCAACACCTATAACATCCAAATGATCCTGTTCAACTATATCAGCAGCTGAAGTCATCTGCGTGCTGTTAGGATAGTTTATGCTGCTTACATAACCCAATCCTGTATCAGTTGTAAGATAATCCTGTGCTAAAAATACTTCATTTAATTTTAACCTGTAGCCCATCTGCTGAGAGTTGATGCCAACTAGACCATCATCATCTAAATCAGTACGTGTGCCATCACCCTTGCCTGCAGCACCATCATTATCACAGTCATCCGTACAGTACCCATCACCATCAATGTTATAAAACCCTTGCCGCAATAAGAATAACGCAGGATTTACAGCCACACCCGTCTGAGCTGTAATAATTGAAACATATCGTGCTGCATACGTTGAACTCACAGGATAAGCATTGTTAAATACCTTCATACCTGTGGTTACACCATCACTGGCGCTGTAATCATTATAGACTATCTGTTTGGCTGATGCATAGCAATCATTACCTGATTTATAGACTATATTACCATATATAGTTGCCAGTGCAGCCATAACACTGGTTACACCAGGCCCCAAATCCAGAATATACTTTGCCAGTGGCGAACCTCGATGTGGTGATGAAATAGAAAGGGCAACTCTTACAACAGTGTATCCTTTGCGCTGATACAATACTTTGGCAGCCTTGCGCAAATCCAATCCACCCTGTGAATGACCAACAATATTAACATAGCGTGCACCACTGGTTGCCATGTAGCTTTCAATTTGATTGGCAAGCTGTGTCCCGCGATATTCGGAAGAATGGAACGGTTGTACCTGAGCAACAAATGATTTCTGACCACTATCAATATTGCCGTTACATGTTACTTCTAAAAATTCATCACAGGGATCACCAACAAATACTCCGTAGTCATCGCCCCAGTAATCGTAGCCAAGAATATTATCAAAACCAGCCATACCATGAGCAAATACTACTGGATACGTTGTTCGTGGTACTGCAGCAAAAACCCCATAAGGGGTCAAAGCAACAGTCAAAAATATTGCTATTGCCAGCAAACCTCTTTTCAT
>JARYLT010000129.1 GCA_029907515.1 Spirochaetota bacterium
AATGGCCGTTTTATGTCACTTCCTTAGGTTGGCGGCATCAAAATATGCCTTATTTTATACAGTTTTCAAAGAACTGTTCATAAAACCTGAAATTTTTTATACTCACCAATTCCTTCGGTCTTTACGCCATACTGAATCTTCTTTTGCCAGCACTTTGCACACAACGGAATAACAATTAATGAATCTTCTTTTTCAAGGATCATTTTTGCTTCATGGCGCATTCTCTGTATTGTGTGCTCATCACACATTGTTTCAAAGACCGACTTCTGCACTCGTACACCGTAGCGTTCCATTAGTTTTGCAATACGGCGTAATCGCTTTTCATTCCGAATGTCGTATATTACCAACCAGGTTTCCATACTATCATACTATAATTCATTTGTCAATAACTATCTCATAAAATTATAAATGTATTTAAATCTAACAGTGCGCCCGTTCCATCTATGATAACCTTTTTACGACAATCAGTACATAGCGGATACACATATATTTTATCTTCTTTGGGATCTATCAATCCCAGTAGTATCTGCATCAGCTTATCAAGCATTTCATCATCCAGTTCTACATTAAAGAAAGAATACTGTACGCGTATGCCCATACGCTCCAATTGCTTTGCCACACGAGTTAACCTCTTATGATCACAAATATCATAACATATCAAATATTTCATTTTACCTCAAACGGTTTGTACTGGCTTTCTTCATCATTTATAACACGCTTGCAGTGTGCTACCTGCTGCGCTATTATTTTACGGTACGATAGTTGTCTTTGCAATGGCATATAGTAATATGTTTCTTCTAATTTTGCTTCAAATTTTTCTATTACCTTTTTCAAACCATCCTTAGTTAAAAGTACTCCTTTACGCGTTGAAACATTATCCTCTTCTTCTTCCATTGGTTCCAGCGGATATTCATCATCACTACTTGAAAAATCTATTGTACGGAAATCATCAGGATTAAGTACACCTAAATTAAACAGTGTTACTGTTAGGGTATCGCATACTGGTGATCGGAATTCTTCCATTAAATCAAAGATCAACGATTTGCGGCCATATTCAACTGTATGCAAATAACCCACATAAGTATCTATACCTTCTGAAAGTATGTAGCTTTCAATTAAATGATTTAATAATGTATAGGTAAAACTTAACACTGCATTGACATTATCGCGTGGTGGGTTCATACTTCGGCCATTAAATTGTGCCCAGTGTGGTAGTATTGCATATTTAATTGCACCAAAATACATTCTGGATGCAGCACCTTCATAGCCACGCGCCTCATTGGTGGTGGTTGCAGTTTCAAGCTTTTCTATAATATCCTTCATTGAGTTGACATAATCCTGTAATTGTGTGGTTTCTTTATGCTTTCGTTTTATACGATTGGCAAATACCAGCTGATTGCGTATCTTACCTTCAATTATATTTTTGCACCACCCAAGTATAAATGCATCGTTATTGAGTTTATCGTACTGCTTTTTACGCAATAATACATTTTTGCTATCATCAAATACCAGCTTACCATTAAATAATCCATTTTTGTTTAAAAACACCACTTCAATTTTATTATGCATAAGCATCTTAAATGCTTCAGGAGTTATTTCAATATTTCCAATGATGAATACTCGTTGCGTATTATGGGGGAAAAATTTTGACACTGTTCCATCAGGATACAAAAAATTAAATACACGGTTATTTTTATATAGCTTTCCATAATCGGAGATTAAATATATATCAGCCATTACAACCTCCTATAAAAAAAATTTGCAGCCCACAGGTTTTTACCCTGCAAGCTGCACAAGCACACGTTTAGCCAGCATGTTTGTATTGTTTTTTTATTTTTCCTATCCGCTTTTGTATGGCAAATGCTGTGATCAGCGCTCCGTTTTTTTCCACCACTGCCACTCCACCTTTTTCATACATCTTAAGCAATTGATGTCGCAGTTCATTAATTTCAACCAGCAACTCCTGTATCTGCTTTTTATCCATTATAAGTCTGTCACCAACCTGATAGCCAAAGAGTTGCACCAGTTCTACCATGTTGTTTGTTATACCACGGTTGTGCATTTGTTTTACACAATGTTGTGTTATTGTCACTGGCATCCCTCCCTTTTAATTAAAATTTTACCTGGCCAATTTCTTTTTATAATTTAAGGTTATCTTTTGTGATGTTATGACCAAACTCTCACTAGAAATATTTCATTAGTTTTACAAGTTAAATGACTGGAATAATGAGGTTTTTATAGGATTTTTTTTAAATTTTTTATTAACTAACTGTACAACTATTGTATTTCTATAACACAGAAATCCTTCATGTTTTCTGATAATAAGTAAATCCCTTTTTCTATATTCTCAAAGATAGCTACACCATTATAAACATTAGTATGTACACTCTTTTCGTTATTGATAAGCCAATACGTAACATCATTACTGTTAGTATGTATTTCTATTACAATAGTATCTTTATGAGCGATAGCTCTTAGTAATGTAGGATTGCTGAATGATGTTATGTTATAATCAACAATACTTTCGTTACCCTTGCTACTCAATACACTAGCTGTGTTATAATTTATGACATTTTCATGGTTTAGTGGAATAATTGTATCATTATCTAATTTCATGCAAATCTTAGGTGATTGCTTTTTATCATAATTTTCATATTCTGGAATTATATCCATGTCTTCAAGCATATAACGACAGTAATTGCATTCAGCAAGGTGAGCATAAATTTCAGGGTATTCCTTTTCATCAAGTCGTCCTTCAGCAAAGGCAATTACCTTTTCCACCATGCCTTTGGCACAAAAATCACTGTGTAACAGTTTATATAAATAACTTTTATTTTTCATAGTATATACTATCAACGTACTGAGGATACTTTGATTTTAATAATTTTTGCAGTTTAATACGAGCGTTATTATAATGTTCCGATACTGTAGGTTGTTTTATTTTAAGTATTTCTGCTATCTTTGACTGGTTTAATCCATCAAACTCTACCATAAAAAAAATAAGACGCTCTTTAGCAGTAAGGTTTTGCAATTCATTTTCAAGTATTTGTTTCAACTCCTGATTGATCATTATATTTTCAGGATTTACACGATCATCATCTGGCATTTCATAGCTATCATTTTCATCTTCATCATCAGAATATGTCTTTTTGCTTACAACATGCATTTTCTTTGAATACTTCCTTTTACTGTGATCAATAAAGACAGAACGGGCAATATAATGTAACAAATAATTTTTTAGTGAACATTCACCTCTAAATTTTTCAAGCGCACCCGATATTAATTTAACATAAATATCCTGAAGTACATCATCAACCTCATCATCATCCAGAATATTGTTGTATTTATAATTTAAATGATTGATATATTGTTTCAATACATAATGATACTTGTGTATAATTGTATCTATAGTACAATCATTATCTTCATTATGAATTTCAATAAATTCCATAAAAATCACTTTATTATATTTTGCTTTTAGTGTAATACACATATCCATTTATTGTCAATCTTTAAATTAATATAGATAAGGCTTAAATTGTAAGACGTCAAATAACATTATAGTATTGGTAAAAAAAATCATTGTATTATTTAATCACTCTTTGTATATGATGTCTTAATATTTGTATAAGTAACTATTATAAAATATGAAACAATTATATTCACTTGAAATATTATTAAAACAATACAGCACATTGAGCACAAAAAGCCAGCGTTTTACATTTTATTTTAATACCATACGCCCTGTTATTACATCACTCTTAAAAGAACAAATAAATCAAAAAATTAAAAACAATACACTATCAAAATATTCAATACTTGTTGTTATGATTGGCCCAAACCCAAATCCACCATTAATTATAACTAATGCCATTAGCCCTGAACATCTTATTGTTTTTTATCCAATAAATCATAAAAAGATCCTTGATACTTATTTTTTCCCTTTTCTGGACCCTCACATTGATCAAGAATCTATCACGTCAATTCCTATTGATTATAATAACCATGACATAAATTACAATACAATGTATCATGCTTTATCCAGATTACCGCAAACAAAAATCCTATGCGATATAACAACAGGGAAAAAAATATCCTCTTTTCAGTTAGGATTAATTGCAAAAAAGCTAGGATTTGATATTTGTTATCTTGATGCAGAGCAATATCTTAAAGGTTCGGATATTCCAGTACCAGGAAAAGAGTCATTATATCTTTATACTTCAGGTTCTGATGAACCAACAACAATTAATGTACAACAGCAAAATCAATTACGCATTCACTATCTCCCCAACTTTCATACACTGCTTTACATTATAGATAACTCTCAGGGCACTTTCAAATATATTCATGATGATTTTTCTTATTCAAGTATTGAAACAATAAAACAGGAAATAGATTTATTTTATAAAAAAATTAATGCCCACATTCTAAATCAATTATCAATCAATAAGCTTATCGATGAGCTATCGGATAATATTTCTTCCTTGTTTAAATTGTATCAATTTGCTCATTTATTACATAATCCTAATATTCAACTTTATCTTGATATTGAACTTGCAGGAATTCCATGGGAAATACCATTGAATCGCCTGTTTAAAGTACAATTGCCAATAACTCGTGTAATAACACAAAGCTCCTTAAATAACATGAGATACAAAACACCACCAAAGCAAGACGGCATATTGTTTATAATTGGTTCAAATAATAATATTAATAATTTTTATAACAACCTGTACCGTATAATTAAACAATTACAAAAAAATCATATAATAAATGTTATAGAAGCAAAATCTAAAGGTTTTCTACAAAAAGAGTTGGTAAAACGCAGGTATGCAATTATAATCTATTGTGGGCATGCAGAATTTAATAATGATGTGGATAAAACAGGCTGGGTTTGTTATAATGGTGAAATTTTTAATTCTAAAAATTTTGCAATATTATCCACCAAACCTCCTGAAACAATCATTTCTATATCATGCAATTCTGCATGGTGCTTGCCTTTTTCAAATCACTCTTTAGCCTATAACGCTATACAGGCAGGTGTAAAATCATTTATAGGTGCAAATTATTTTATTGACTATACAAAAAGTTTTGAATTTATACATCACATTATACATACAGCCGTCAATACAACCCCAAGCTTTGAGACACTCAAGCAATCTTTTGCACATTTTTACAAAACAAAAAATAAAGATGTCATTATTCCATATAATTTCGTCTTTTACTCTCAGTAGTTTTTTATTTAATTCATATTTTGATGATTGATAAAACCTTTCCCAGTATCTCCTGTATCTCTTTATATATATCTTCAGATTTTTTTGTATCTTTTCTAAAATTCGCATGATTTATATCATTACGTATTTGACTTAATTTATTATATGTGTCACTTAATGACTGTATTAATGGATCTGATAACAAAGGTTCAATTTCTTTACTTTCACTTTTATTTATTACTTTTCCTCTTTTTTGAGAATTTATTTCATGGAATGCACTTCCAACTAGCTCTCTGCACTTCAGATTTTCATAATCAAGCTTAAATTTTATACATAACAGCGTTATTAACGATTCCTGCAAAATTGTAATGCTTTGTTGAATTAAATTGTGCTGTAGGCACCAATGAGCTGCAACTATTCCTTTTTTAGCATTTATTACATCATCAAATTCTTTAAATAAATCCAGTTTTTGCAAAATGTTATCAAGTAATGGTTGCAATGGTTTTAATGGCAAAACCTTGCCATTAAAATGTTCTTTAAGCTTTTGTATATCCTGGTATAATTTTTTATAATTGAATTTTATAATATCTTTTCCTCGGCAATATGCAAAATTTTGCGTTATAATTTTTAAACTTTCAGCTATTTGTTTAATTTTTTGAGATATTTCATCCTTCCCTTGTGTTTCTTTTAAAATTGGCTTTACAATATTTAAAGCATATTTGCTTATTTCTTTTGCATCACCATATTCTATAAAGTTATAAACTCCATTTGAAAATTGTAATAAATACACAAAACTGCTTAAATCAATAATTGGTGCATTCCTTTCATTGATGTTTTTTAATGCTATATCCTGTATTCTGCCTAATGATTCTATAGCACCATAGTATAATCCTATAAACGAAACATTTTTAACCATTTGTAGATAATTAATCATGACCACAGCAAGCATTGGTATAGCTCTGAAGGCATGAGTTACATCAATGATAATCTCATCATCGTGATTAACGGAATTAATAACAGCATCAAATATACTCCATATTTCACCTTCATTCTGTCCACCAGAAATTGGCACATGTTTTACTGTAACATTTTTGTCCTTAACAAATACATGTAATACCTTTTCGAGCCCATCAATTGTTTTATTTTCATAACTTGTGCCAGTTACCCAATTTGTTTTATATGCTTCCTCAGTTACAAATACAATAATTGAATCTCCATTCCCCCATTCATTGCAAAACAGCTTTGCTATAGCTTCCTGGACATAATGAACATTTTTTATAACCACATCGTTATATTCATAATTACACTCAAGGTATTTATTAGTACCCAAAAAACTTAACATTACTTTAGCCATTCAATTTCCTCCAGATAAATAATACATCACAACATTCTATATCTTCTAAACATAACATGTTTGAAAGTATGCACATTGACTACTTCACCATTTTCATTTGTTTTATTTTCGTATTTTCTATAGGTAGTTGAATATACTGGGATTCTTTTATGTTGCAATGCCCAGGATACAATGATAAATGTTGCTCCAAAATCTCCATGCACTAAAATATAATCACCCTGGTTAGAATGGTTAGCAAGCCATTTTAAAATTGGCTCTATAATATCAGCTATGTTTTCCTTATCAGGTGGTATTTGTTCCCATAAATTTTGCAAATTCTTAGGGGGTAATACAAAACTATCAATTTTTAAGGTTTTCAATGCATCTTCTTTTTGGCTCTGAACTAATTCATGATTCATCAATATAAACATAACGGACATAGCATGTTCCTTATTTTTTGTTTTAAAACTAAGATTCCCCAGGACATTAAGTTTTATATATAATAGTTATCCAACTTGGGTCAATCTTTTTTATGTTAAATCATGTCAAAGCAAATAATATTTATGAAGGAATGAATAAAACTTGACAAAACATTTAACTATCTATTCCATTATAGAAAATAATAACCATTTGGGCGATGTATTTTTTTCTGCAGTAATTAATGTTTTTAATATCTTTTTGAAATATTTTATTAATTTTAGTAAAAATAATGAAAAAAGTAACATTAAAACACTTCAAAACCCCTGTACTTCATATCAATGTTAAAGATATTGTTTTTAGAGGAGAACCCATTGGGAAAAATTTTTATTTAGGATTATTACCCGAAGATGAGTTCATATATCATTTTAACATAGCCCCAGATGTTTTTTTAGGAACTTAAAAATAGATAAAGTGTATTATGAGCCATACCGAACATTTTTGCGTCTTTCTTCGCCAACAGATATTCAAATATACTGGGGAGGTCAAGGAGATAAGCTTTTTGTTGAAGGGAAGTGATGTAAGCAAAATTCTTACTATACTGATCATTCACTGGCTATTGTCAAAAAAGCAATATTTAACCCTCTGATATCCATACCAGGGCAGATTTTTACAAAACTCACGTAAATTAAAGATTTATCCCGTTTCCACAAGAACTTAGAATGGCTTAAAACACTGTTTTTTTCACGTACTCTGCGATATCTGCGTAAAAAATTTTATTTAATGCACAGTGGATTTAGTACGGTATGCATTGCGGTCAATCTGCTCATAAATTTTTTTCTTTATGAAAAGATCTACAATATCTTTATCCAATTTATTTTTTTCAGCTTCTTCTTT
>JARYLT010000012.1 GCA_029907515.1 Spirochaetota bacterium
CGGCATTTTAATGGAACAATGAAAAAACAACTGCGCATACGTGATATTTTAGAAAATACACAGAAGATTGACCTGCAGCTTACACTGATAACGGGCAGGGAGGGAATTGATAAGGCTATCACCGCAATAGAAATTAACCGGCCAGGTCTTACCCTGGCGGGTTTTTTTGATTATTTTGCCTACGACCGTATTCAGATTTTTGGTTTGGGTGAAACAGCATATATCAAGCAGTTATCACGTGAAAGGCGTGAGGAAATTTACGCTAAATTTTTTTCTTATGATATAGTGTGCTGTGTATACACCCATAATGAATATCCCGATGAAATTTTTATTGAGTACGCTAAAAAGCACAAGGTCCCAACCTTTGTGACACAACATCCAACGACCCGGTTTATAAGCTTGTTAACCCATATCGTTGAAGCTGCATTTGCAGAATCAGTAACCATACATGGTACATTGATTGATGTATTTGGTATAGGAATATTGCTTATTGGTAAAAGTGGCGTTGGGAAAAGTGAAACTGCTTTAGAGTTAATAGAAAGAGGACACCGGCTGATTGCAGATGACCTGGTTGAGATTAAAAAAATTGATGAGTCATTACTGATGGGAAGTGGTTCTGAGCTTATACGGCATCATATGGAGATACGGGGAATTGGAATATTAAATGTTCGTGATATATTTGGTATCAGGTCAGTAAGGAACAGAAAGCGTATTGAGCTTGTTGCGGAATTACAGGAGTGGGATGCAAATACTCACTACGACAGGCTTGGTATAGAAGAGCAGGTGTATACCATCCTTGATATTGAAGTTCCGTATATTATTGTTCCAGTAAGGCCTGGGCGGAATATCCCGATAATTATAGAAACTGCAGCACTTAATCAACGGTTAAAAAAAATGGGCGTGTTTTCCGCGCAGGAACTTGATAAAAAGATTCAGGAGTGGATTGCAAGGGAGAATAACAACAAATGAAGGAAAAGAAAGTTAAGGTAAAAAGTGATGCTGGTGTTCATGCACGTCCTGCATCTATACTGGTACGGGAGGCGATGAAATTCCCATGTGATATCTATATCATTAAAGGCCAGATGGAAGCAAACGGCAAATCCATAATGTCAGTGCTGGGTCTGGCTATAACCAAGGGAAGTTCTCTGATAATAAGGGCTAATGGCGAAATGGAAGAAGAAGCTGTAGACCGATTATCAACTCTCATTGAAAATGATTTTGCGGAGTTAGCTTCAAAATGAAAACTCATGGTATATATTGTATAATATGGCTGTTGATTGCAGTCATACTGGTATTACAAAGCCCTCTTCAAGCGCAAACAAAGAAAAAAGAAGCTCCTTCTCAGGAACTATCGCTAACTGATGATGAAATCAAGGTGCTTTTTGAAAAAAAGAAGGACCCCCTTTTTGCCGGTATTCTTTCTTTTTATATGCCAGGCCTTGGCCAATTTTATAGTGACGAAAAATTAAAAGGTGCTCTTTTCCTGGTTACTGAATATACCATAGTGATAGGATCACTTTTTTATTTTCTTGATTTTAATTTTAAAGCTGGAAGTGATTCCGGTTTTAATTTAGGAATTGATGCAAAGCGTACTGATTTAGGTGTCATCAGCACTCAGCGAAAATATCTGTTTTATGCTACAGTTGCCACACTATCACTAATTCATATTTATAACATAATTGATGCAGTTCAAAGCGCCGGTTCCTTTAACACTTCGTTACAGGAAAAACGACAGGAATTGATAAAAAAGTATCCACAACTTAACTTTGGATATAATGGTGATGGAGGTATGTATTTTGGGTTATCGTCTTGTTTCTAAGATAAGTTTGGTTGCAATTATCATACTATCTTTGTTTTCAATTGCATTTGCCCAGAAGGATAAACAAATACAGCAAAATAAAGAATCTGCTGTGCAAAGTAATGGTACTCCTATAATCTTTGAAGAGCCTGAGCGAAAGGATCCATTCATAGCGGGTGTGCTGTCGTGGTCATGGAGCGGGTTGGGACAGTTCTATACTCAGAATTATAAAAAGGGCTCAGCCTTTCTGCTTGCTGACCTGGCTGAAAAGGGAGTGCTTGTATATATGTTATTTCATATTTCTGAAAAGTATTCCAGCAGTGATCAGGATGTAAACTGGAGTGATATCAGCAAAAAAGACCAGACTGTTGTTGTGGGGCTCCTTTTTTCAATTTTTATTACAAGGGTGTTTTCTGTTATTGATGCTGTTGATTCAGCTCATGACTATAACAGATTGATTTATTATCCATACTGGAAAAGCAAACAGGGATTTAAAACTTCATTTGAGCCTGAAAATAAATCACTACATATAAGTGTATCGTATCCAGTGAATTTTAAATGAAAAAATTAATTATAACTATATTATTGTTATTATATTCTATCACTGTTTTTGCACAGGATATTATTTTTGGGAAAGTTAATTTTAATTCCAATAATCTCAATGTGTTTTTTTCGGTTACTGATATTAAAACCAATGATATTGTTGAGGCATTAAAACGCGGGCTTGAAGGCCAGGTAGAATATACAGTCCAGATTGTTGAAGACCCTTTATTACCGCTGATGCCAAAAGAAATTATCAAATCCATTACAGTGAAGAAAAAAGTAAAATTTGATTTTTTTAATAAGTCCTACATAGTTATACAGGCAAAAGTTCCAATTTCCTTTTACAGTGATGAATCGCTTATTGATGAGCTCTTTTTTAACAGGCAGATAGTTATTGAAGATGGTTTTAAATACAGGAAATCAAATTATTTAATACGTGTCCGAGTTACCTTCACTTCAGTTAAGTTATATTTCCCATTGAATATTATATTTAATTATGTTGTTGGCATCTGGGATTTTGATACTGGATGGCAATATGGGCCAAAACTGGTTGGAATACCTTACTCTGAATAATATACTATGATAGCAATTATTCCTGAAAAATATGGTATGAATAAAAAAGCAGTACTCCCGCACCGCCAAAGATGGGCAGAGTGTGCATTAATATTTTGTTTGTAATTTATATTAAGGAATAATTTGTGATACCATGATGTCATTTCCCATAAAAGATTATTTAAAAGAATATGTATCAAAGAAAAATATTAAAAATTCACTGATTTTTATTGGCGCATTTTTTATATTTGCAACTATCATTGCTTTTCTTTTGCCTCCCCAGAGTGAAAATACTTCAGTTGGTGAAGGTTTTTTTGTAAATCTTGTCATGATTGTACCACTGGCTGCTGCAGTATTTTTTATATTAATATCATTTCGTTTGAGGGTTCATCCTGAAGTTATTTACAGCAGCAGTATAAGGACAAAGATAGCATTAGCTCTCATAGTTATTGCTACCGTTCCAACTATTCCTATTATAGTCATTACCAGTAATATTTTAAATTCAACTATTAATCAGTTTTTTACTGAAAAAACCATTTCTGCGCTGGAAAAATCTGTTGACCTTGCAAATCAAATGGTTCTTGAAGCAGAAGAAAATCTGGTGCAGCAGTTGAATCAATTGAGATATGATTTAAACAATCATTATGTAAGTACAGAATATCTATTACATCCTGCTTTCAGCCAGCGATATAGGTATGCAAAAACATCGTTGATTGTGACACTTGTTGAAACAAAAGGTGTACTGCAAAATAATGTTACATTGCTGCATGCTGGGAACAATAATCCAGATATTGTATCTAATATTGTTACCTTTCTGCAACTTGCACATATTGCTAATATTACTCATTGCAGCAGATTATCTATATTTAATAACATCTACTCTGTTGCTTATACACAATATGGTCCGTACTGTATTGTAATGTACAGATTAATTCCAAAAGATATGTTTGCAACTGCTGATTTTTTAAATACCGCATACAGTGAATATAAGAAGCAGGAATTTCTTAAACCGTATTTTCAGACTGGTATTGGCATAGCGTTAATTTTACTTTCACTGGGTATTATTTTACTTGCTATCATCCTGAGCATCATGATATCGCAAAGTATAACACGGCCAGTGCTTGAACTGGTTGAAGCTTCTGAAAAGATTGCAAAAGGTGATTTCCAGATAAATCTTTCCAGAAAAGAACAGGATGAGATAGCTGCTTTATATGAATCATTTAACCAGATGGCCAAACAGCTTGATCATGGCAGAAAAATGATGTACCAGACACAGAAGTTACAGGCGTGGAGTGATATAGCAAGGAAATTAATACATGAGATAAAAAACCCTTTAACACCTATTCGTCTGTCGGCAGAAAGGCTTTACCGAAGGTATGAGGAAAATCACCCTGATTTCCCTGTTATTGTCAAAGATGCTACCAGTACAATAATTGAAGAAGTAAACCTCTTAATGAACATGCTTTCTGAATTTTCTAAATTTGCACGATTGCCTGAAATAAAAATTAAGCAGGAAAATATTAATACTATTATTGAAAATTGTGTTGCCATCTATAAGGGGAATGATGCTATAACATTCAAGCTTGATTTAAATTATTCCATACCTGAAATTATGTGTGACAAAACTCTGTTGCGGCAGGCTTTGTTAAATATTATTCAGAATGCAATAGATGCCAGGTCAACAACTATAACCA
This sequence comes from Spirochaetota bacterium, assembly GCA_029907515.1. Classification (GTDB taxonomy): domain Bacteria; phylum Spirochaetota; class UBA4802; order UBA4802; family UB4802; genus UBA4802. The sequence continues at coordinate 4,588 of JARYLT010000012.1, forward strand.
TTTCTACAATATACAATGATGGAACCAGGACAGTTAATATTATAATTAAGGATAATGGGATAGGAATGAGTAATGAAACAGTCAGCAAGGTCTTTGAACCAACATTTTCAACCAAAGAAAGCGGTATGGGTCTTGGGCTGGCTATTGTTGAAAAAATTATTATTGACCATAAATGGAATATAACCTGTGATTCAAAAGGAGATGGTACACAATTTACGATTACTATACCTTCACAATAAGATGCTGTTCAATTAAGAAGCTCTTGTATTGTTATGTAAGATTATTCTATTTATGAGGTATTATGGCAAAGATACTTGTTGTTGATGATGAAAAAAACATTTTAAATACCATGAAAGCCATTTTGCAGGATGAAGGCCATACTGTATATACTGTTGAAAATGGCAATGATGCAGTACAATTTATTAAATCAAATGAATGTGATGTTGTATTCTTAGATGTATGGCTTCCTGACATTGATGGATTGGAAGTACTGCAACGTATTAAGCAAATAAAGCAGGATGTGGCTGTTATCATGATTTCGGGGCACGGGTCAATTGATATAGCAGTAAAGTCAACACGGTTTGGTGCCTACGATTTTCTGGAAAAACCACCTTCAATGGAGCGGGTGATAACATCATTAAAGAATGCGCTGGAACAGATTGAATTAAAAAGAGAGAATATTCTATTAAAGAAAAATATTACGTTAGAAGATGAAATGATTGGCAACTCGCCTCCAATGCAGGAGGTTAAGCGGATTATTGATACAGCTGCATCAACCAATGCAAGAGTTTTTATAACCGGTGAAAATGGAACAGGCAAGGAACTGGTTGCACGAGCTATTTATCGAAAATCTAAACGCAGTGATAAGCCTTTTATAAAAGTCAACTGTGCAGCAATACCCGATGAGCTTATTGAAAGTGAGTTATTTGGACATGAAAAAGGCTCGTTTACAGGAGCTGTCGCCCGCCGCTTGGGAAAATTTGAGTTAGCAGATAAAGGAACAATATTTCTGGATGAGATATGTGATATGAGTCCCAGCGCACAGGCCAAGGTGCTGCGTGTATTGCAGGAACAGCAGTTTGAGCGTGTGGGTGGCAATGAAGTCATTACAGTTGATGTGCGTGTTATTGCTGCAACCAATGTGGATGTAAAAGAGGCCATTGAACAGGGACGCTTCCGTGAAGACCTTTACTATCGCCTCAATGTTATCCCCATTTATGTACCGCCTCTTTCAGAACGTCGTGAAGATATACCATTACTGGTTGATTACTTTCTGGAAAAATTTGCGCGCGAGCATGGCCTTGGTGTTAAACAAATGAACGACAGTGCCATGGAATTTCTGGTTAATTATTCGTGGCCAGGTAATGTCAGGGAACTTAAGAATGTCATTGAACGGCTTACCATTATGGTGCCATCAGAAGTTATACAGGTACAGGATGTTACCAAACATATTGAGTCCTATGATTATGAAGATACAATTGCCAAAGAAACATCCAGTTTGAAAAAAGCACGTGAACAGTTTGAAAAAGATTATATTATCAAAGCATTGAAACAGTATGATAAAAATATTTCAGCCACTGCCAAAGCGTTGGGAATTGAGCGCACCAATTTGCACAGAAAGATCCGGCAATATCATATTAATATTGACAGGTTATAGCACGCCAGTGTGTATTTTACATCAGTCAAAACTTAACTACAGGCACTATTATGTACCATTTACTTAAAGAAGCAATTGTGACACATATACAGTATGGCAGGCGAACACCACTGGTACTGGCCTATACTGATGAAATCAGTTATTTTTCTAACAGAAAAAATGTTGCTGTACCTGTTGAATTGAATACATTCCAGGAAAAAGTGCAGCATGCGGTTGCACAATGCAATAAATGCAAAACTACAGAAAAGAATACAATCCATGGTGGTGATGCTTCATCAGGAATCATGATAATATTAAACCCGCCATCGATGCTTTCATCTGTTGAAAAGAAGGTGTTGAAGCCTGATGTTGATACGATGCTTGATAAGATGATGAAAGCTATTGGTGTCCATGTTAAAACCTGCTATGTTACACACATGATTAAATGTGAAAGCCAGCGTGAACTTCCCGGTACCATGTTTTCACATTGCCAGAATCTTCTGGCAAAGGAAATAGAACTTGTAAAACCACAGATAATTATTGTTATGGGTGAAATGCGTCCCTTACAGAAGATTGTTAAAAACAGTAGCGGTATCCAGTGGTTTAATATTGAGCACCCTATAACTCTTTTAAAAAACCCTGAATTAAAAAAACCAGCCTGGAATACATTGAAGCTTGTTAAAACTGTGCTGGATGGAAAATAGATATGTTTGTAGATGTTGCTGTAGGATTCCCTGTTGATGGATTTTTTACATACAGCACTGATGATACTAGAATAACAAAAGGGATGCGGGTTGTTGTCAATTTCAACAATCGTAAAACAACTGGTTATGTTGTTCATGTCCATGACGACCCCCCAAATTTTGACGTGAAGCCTGTCATAAAGGTACTTGATACACAGCCTATCTTTGATGATCGTTTGCTCACGCTGGCCCAGTTTATTTCAAGCCATTATGTATGCTATTTTGGTGAGGCACTGGGTACTGCGTTGCCTTCGGGAAAATCGTATAACATACGCACAAAGCCATTTACTTTTGGCGATAGCGCTAAAGAGGTAATCCTCACTGAAGAGCAGGAACAAATATATAGGGCTATTATGAACCAGCCACAGAAGGTGCATTGCATTTATGGTATAACCGGCAGCGGGAAGACCGAGGTGTACATTGCTCTGGCAAAGAAGATGATACAGCAGGGAAAAGCTGTTTTGTATTTGGTGCCTGAGATTTCTATTTCCTCACAGATGTTTGAGCGCCTTAAAGCTGTGTTTGGTCAGACATTGGTGATGTACCATAGCGGAATGAATCCAAACCAGCGGCTTGTAAGCTGGAAGCGCTTTTATACTGGCCAGGCAATGATTGCTGTTGGCACACGCTCTGCAATCTTTATGCAGGCTCCTAATTTAGGTCTTATTATTATAGATGAGGAGCATGACAGTTCATATAAAGAAAACAGCACGCCGCGCTACCATGCACGCACGGTTGCCTGGTACAGGCACCGGCAGGAAGGTGCAATGCTGGTATTGGGTTCAGCAACACCATCACTTGAAACACTGTATGCAATACAGCGTACCAGTATTGTGCAGCACCAGTTGAACAAACGTTTTGGAACTGCAAAGCTTCCTGAACTGGAGATAGTAACTGTAAAGGCATCAAATCCACGCACTATATTTTCGAATACATTGCTGTTTTCAATTAAAAAGGCAATTGAGGCTAGAGAGCAGGTCATACTGCTTTTAAACAGACGAGGTTTTGCTCCGGTGATGTTGTGTCAGGATTGTGGTACAGCTGTGCAGTGCCCTCATTGCAGTATTAGTCTTACACATCATAAACAAAAATTGCTATGCCACTACTGCCACTATGAAGCTGTTGTGCCAGAACACTGTAGTAACTGCGGTTCAAAACATCTGGTTATGGTGGGCAGTGGTACACAGCGTGTTGAGGAAGTTTTGCAAAAAATGTTTCCTGCAGCAACGGTAGTGCGGCTTGACCAGGATTCAGCACGCAGAAAAAATTTCCTTCCTGCTGTTGTCAATGATATGATGAATGGCAACATTGACATTCTTTTAGGAACACAGATGGTGGCAAAGGGATTTGATTTTCCCAATGTATCGCTGGTTGGTGTTATGTTAGCAGATATTGGGCTTTTACTTCCTGATTTCAGGGCAGTAGAGCGCACCTTTGCATTGTTAGTACAGGTAGCAGGCAGATCAGGGCGAGGTGAGGTTGGTGGGAAGGTGATTGTGCAAACAATCAATCCGGATAATCCCATATTTCATTTTTTAAAAAATCACGATTATATGGGCTTCTGCCAGAAAGAGCTATCAATACGAAAAGCATTGAACTATCCACCCTATGTTCGCCTGGCACGTCTTGTGGTCAGAGGTGCAAAGGAGGACATTGTGGCAACCGTTGCCGGTCAGTGCAGGGATATATTACAGGAACTATCGCCACAATTTCCTGACATAACAATACTTGGGCCATCCCAGGCACCATTGCATAAAATAGCATCACAGTACCGGTATCATATTGTGTTAAAATCAAACAATGTTGAAAAGCTAAGTGGCATACTGGCGCAGTGTAAAAAGAAGGTCAACCTGCAGGGAACATATTTAGAGATAGATATTGACCCATTGGATCTTTTGTGAAAAGTAGTGGTGTTACAACATTACACCGTCTTCTGTGGTGCAATCAGATTATGATAATTTTTCTTCCAGTACAATTTTCTTTCCTGCAATTGTCAGATAAAAAATATCATCAGTTTCTTCAAGGCGGTCAAGAATAGTAAATGATGCGGAGCGTTTGAATTTTGCAAGCATGGTGTTATTGCGTACATAGCAATACAGCTCTTTTCCCTTGCGAACATGAAGGGTAGAAACATCAAGCTCCTCTTCCTGTCCTGTGCTTAACGTCAGAATTACCGTTTCAAAATCAGCAAAGCCTTTGAAACGAACGCCTGTTATAAATATTGGGGCATCCTCAACCACAATGGGGTATGTGAATTGTGAATAATGAATCACATATGTCCCATCTTTTGTTATGTTGATTGATTTATTAAAAAAATCTATAATGCGTTGATTGGTGAAAGGTTGCCCATTGTGAAACCAGTTGCCTTCAGCATCAAGCCTGATTTCGTCAATCTTTTCACCCTGCGCTAAAAGCTTTTTAATTTCATCAGGAATTTCAGGGAATTGCATGGATGCTACACCTTTATTCTTTTTCAAAGAGAGTGTTTTTCCGTATGCTTCCATTGGGCAAACGGCGCTGTCCCAAAAGTCGTTTCGATATAATGTTTGCAAAATTTACTCAACGACCTCTTTTAGGAAAGCCAAAAAAATTATTTCAGAGAAAGTTCCTTTTCGTATGCTTCCATTGGATGAACATTGCTGGATGAAAATCCAGCAAAAAAGAAAAAAATTATTTCAAAGAAAGTTCCTTTTCATACGCATCCATTGGATGAACGTTGCTGGATGAAAATCCAGCAAAAAAAGAAAAAAATTATTTCAGAGAAAGTTCCTTTTCATACGCCTCCATTGCTACTTTACGATTTAGACGTATTTCTTCATTGGTTGGGTCAAGCTCTGAAGCTTTAGTTAAGAACTGCAGCGATTTTTTGTATTCGCGTTTAGCGTAGTAGCAACGTCCAATATTATGATATGCCTGTGCGGTAATGCTATCCTCACTGGAAGATTCAAGTACCTGATAAAAAATCTCCAGTGCCTTGTCATATTTATGCTGGTTGTATGCAATAGTGCCCATTGCCAGAAGCGCTTCGGGTTCATTGGGTGAAATAAGCAATGCCTTCTGAAGAGACTGTACAGCCTGTGCCTGCTGTTTTTCATCCTTTGAACCAGATAGTATAATGCCAATATTTACATAAGCTTTTTTTGCATATTCATTGTTGCCATTTATTGCAATTACTCTGTTGAATGCCTCCAGTGCATAATCATTTCTTCCTTTATTGAAATAGAGCATACCAAGTGTAAACTGGGCTTCCTGCAAATTGGGCCACAGCCGCACCACTTTTATGTATTCATCCAGCGCTAAGTCCAGATACCCTTTTTCATAATACAGGTCAGCAATGGCAAGCCGTGGTTTGGGATTGTCGGGATTATACTGTGCAGCGTCGTTAAATGCTGCAACGGCAAGCTCAGGTTTTCCAGCATGTTTGTAGGCAATCCCTAAGTTATACAGGGTGGAGCTGTCCTTAGGATCTATTGCAAGTGCCTTTTTATAAAAGCTAACTGCTTCTTCATACCGGTGCTGATCATCACGGATATTGCCCATATTGGCATAAGCCACACGGGCATTTTCCGAAACAGGCTCATACACGGTAATCTGCTTGTAATATTCAAACGCAGTATCTAAATCACCTTTACGGTAATATAATTCTGCTAATCGTGCAATGATGGCAACATTCCTGTTTTGCACTGGCTGCAGGCGTTCAAGCACCGCAATACTTTCATCATACCGTTCAAGTGATGCATAAGCCTCTGAAAGCCCTTCTAAAAGTTTTTCTTCATTTGCACCAGATGATTCAGCTGCCTTGAATTCAGCCAGTGCCTTTTCATACTGCTGGCGCTGCATATACACTATACCCAAATTATAGTGATTAACTGGCTCATTGGGGTCAAGCTGTATGGCCATGGTCAGGTATTTTTCAGCCATTGCATAGTCACGCCTGCCTGTATAAAATGCACCTAAACGGCCATAGGCTAATTTTGCAATAGTTCCTGATGCATCAGCAGATGCAGCCTTTTTAAAGTATTCCACTGCTGATAATTCGTCACCGGTTTTCAGGAATGTTAGTGCTGTGTTGTAAAGGGCTTGTGGGTTGTTGGGTGCAATGTCCAGTGCTTTTGTGTAGCTTTTAATGGCATCGGGAAACCTGCCCATATCATAGAGTATATTTCCTTTAAGTATCAGTAAATCAGGATTGTTTTCATCAATGTCAATGGCTTTTTCAATGGTAGCCAGTGCATTGGGATAGTCTTTTTTGTGTCTGTAGGCAAGTGCTAAATTTTTTAAAATAGTGCTGTCTTTGTGTTTATATTTTAATGCTCGCAGGAATGTTTCAATGGCTTTAGTATAGTCGCCTCTGTCATCGTAGATCATGCCAATATAGGTAAGGGCAATAGCCTTATCGCTGTCAGGTGCATCGGATGCAACCACCTCATTAAATTCATCAATGGCACTGGTATAATTCTTTTTAAAATAATATGTTTTGCCACGCAGTATGCGCGGGTTTTGCGATAGATCCTCCGGGATAAGCTTCTGGTCGCTTAAGCCTGGTAACAGTGTATTGTCCTGTGCAATGGTTTGCTTTTGATCAAGGAATGATGAAGGTTTTTTTATGACAGTTACTATCGCCACAACAAGTACAACAAAAAGAATAAGGAACAATGCTGTAATTAAGGGATGATATTTTTTTGGAATTGATATGGCAAAACTTTTTTTAACGGGTTCTTCATTGTCTATAGAAAAGATGCGCATGCCTTCCGGTTTTTCTTCTGGAATGATTGTGAACCTGTGTTTTTTTATAGGAGGCATGTTTCACCTCGTTTGGAGTTCATGTACCCGTATTGCATCAAGGATTCCGTTTATAAACTGGCCAGAGTTTTCACTTCCATAAATTTTTCCCAGTTCAATCCCTTCATCAATAGTGACTGCATGGGGTATAGAATCTAAATATAACAGGGCGTAAATAGAAATTCTCAGTATAGACTTGTCAACAGGGTTGATGCGTTCAAATTTCCAATTTTTTGAGTATCGCTTTATCAGGTCATCAATAAAATCTAAATGATCTATAGTGCCTTCAATTAATGTAATGGCAAAATCCCTGATATCCTCCGGAATTTCCTTATCTACCCATTGCAGGGAAATTAGCTCCTGTACTGGTGTACGAACCGTTTCGTACATATACAGCGCCTGCATGGCATATTCACGGGCTTTTCTTCTATGACCCATCAGCTTATCTTTTTATACAGTTGTGCCATCTCAATAGCTGCCATTGCAGCGTCAAAGCCTTTATTGCCTGATTTGGTTCCTGCACGTTCAACAGCCTGTTCAATGGTATCGGTTGTAAGAACCCCGTAGATAACCGGCATCTGCGATTGCAGCGATACAAGCGCAACACCCTTTGAAACTTCTGCTGCAACATAGTCAAAATGTGGAGTAGCACCCCGTATAACTGCGCCCAGGCAAATCACAGCATCATAACCACCTTTGGTGGCTACTTTCATTGCCACAGGAGGAATTTCAAACGCACCGGGTACCCATATAACCGTTATGTTTTTTTCATCAGCATTGTGCCGTTGCAGGCAATCTAAAGCGCCAGATAAAAGTTTATTGGTAATAAATTCATTAAAACGTGAAACTATTATTGCAACCTTTAAACCCGATGCATCTAATTTCCCTTCAATTGTGTTCATAGTTAACCTGCTTATATAATAAATTTTAATTTGGTCTAAAGCTTATAATAATAAATCTAATGCATGACAAAGTTTGTTTCAATATATTCTATTCCGTCAAGTTATTTTTTAAAAACCTGCAGCGGTCATGATCATAACAACCTGACTCACATTATCATCCTGTGACAGATTTTTGCTTATACCATGTGTAAGCCATATAGGAAGTCCCCCGGGTCCCAGTATTCTGAAGCCATAGCCGCTGCCTGCAATGTGTTGTGATGCAGGGTTTATAATATAAGCATAATCAGCATAAAGATTCATCCGTAACCGTGTTGCCACATTAAATCCATACTGCAGGTTACACAGGGCAAAAGACTCTACTCTGAACTGATCCACTGTAGTGCCATGTACCACATCCAATTTGGCATTGTCAATGGTTCCGCCAAAGCGTGGCTGAGATAAAAAGTCATTATCAATGCCACCTTTAATGCGCATGCGTACAATGAGGTTCTGGCTGTTACCAAAGACTTTGCCACAGGTTAATGTTGATGAATAAATAACAAAGGTTTTAGCTTCTTTCCCCATCTGAAGTTTGCCGGGTTCACCCCACGTGTCCCACTGGCTGCGGATCCCATATCCAATCCAGTTCTGAAATGCAATGCCATTAAATAATTGGTCAATCCCCTGTTCGGTATAGTGCTCAATATTCCAATCAATGCGCGGAAAAAGATTATAGTGGTTTTTTGGCATAATAAAATCAGGGGGTGTATCTCGCTTTATAAAGAAGTATTGCCGGGAATCAATTGTTAAGCCCAGGATGTTATATAATGGCAAAGAAATTTTTAAGGTAACTATCTCTGATGTATAGTTTGTATAAAACAGGAGGTCTTCATTAAAGCGCTCGCCAAAGAAACCAAAGTTTGTACCACTGGCATATAAAAATGATCCAATTAATGTTTCCTGTAATGAAACATTATCCCATATAAATTTTTTCTGGGTAAATTTTGCAGTAGCTTTGAACCCAACCCAGGTAAAAGCAAAATCCGTATTTGAGTTAAAAATATTGTTTTTGTTATAAAGGATAGCAGGGGCAAAAATACTATTTTTAGATTCCAGTGGTATCTCACCCAGCAATACTATAATGGTTGAGATATCTTCATGGGTAGCATCCTTCAATTTATCAAAATCAGCCTGCTGGTATGTTTGTATTTGTTTTTTTTCTGCTTTATCCTGTTCGGTCTCTTTTTTTTCTTTGTATAATGTTTGTTTGTCAATTGTCTCAATTGTTTTCTTTATAGTTTTGCCAATAGAAGATTTTTTTTCTTGAGGTTTGTCCTGTGCAAATAGTACCATTGAAATGGAAATGACTGCAGCTAACAGAATGTATCGTATTAATTTTTCCACCATGAGTTCCTGAAAGTTGTAATTTTGTAAGTTATTTACAATACCTGTTTACGATATACCTGCCATCATTGGTCACAGGCTTGTACCTTTCATTATCTATGACAATTGTATAAATAATACATGCTGCATTGTATTCATATATTGTATTGTGATAATGTTGATCTGAGGCGATCCGCAATCACTTTCATGACATTGATGGCTATCACAGGATTGGATTTAACTGTTAATAAAAAATCATTTCGCTTTAATGAAAGTAAAAGGGATTGTCTGGTAGTTTTCACGGTAGCACTGCGGGGCTCTTTATCTATAATGGATAACTCACCAATACAATCGCCAATTCTAAGACGCGCTATCTCTTTTCCTTTTTTGCTTACACTGACTTCCCCCTCCATAATTATAAAAAGCTCATCACCAGTTTGGCCTTCTTTGATGAATTCAGTATTTTCAGGAAGCTTTTGTATACGTGCAATCTGTATCAGATGAACAAGCTGGTCAACAGGTGTATCTTTGAACAGTGCATTCTGTTTCAGGAAGGTAAGTATCTGTATTGTCTGTGTCACTGGATCCTCCTTGGCGCTTTGAGTATTATCAATAAGTGAAATACAATAGTCAAGCTGTTTTGCCAGCGCAGGTATACTTGAACGCAGGTATTTACAATTTTTAATAAAAAGAGGTAGAGGTGCAGGTGCAACGTCCTTTGCAGAATAGGTTTCAAGTAATGCTAACTTTTTGCCTTTTTGCGTCAGAGTCAAAAATTCAATGATGTAATTTTCAATTTCTATATCTTTAAAAAGCAGATTTGATTCGTATGCAATATCAACATGTATTCCGGTAGATAGCGCCAGGGCTTTTATAAGCAAATTTTTTTCATACAGTATTGCATCAGTAAATATAAACATAAGAAAGTCTTTTGCTATTTTATTTAATTGCAGTGGTGTAATAGTGGCACGGCACTGATATAGCTGGTGAATACGTGCTATTGAAGCATTAATAAAAAGTGGCAGGTTTTCCTCTGGCACTATATTCAAAGCAATAAATACATTCAGATAGTTTGCTTTTTTGTGGTAGGACCGTTTCTGAATGATTCGATTTTCCAGAATAGAATAGTTGCTTTCAGTGCTTAATAGTGCGGAAAGCATTTCTACAGGAAGATCAAAGCGGAAATCACACAGCATAAACCGTATTTCAGGATTTACCTGTGCTTTAGTCAGGAAACGTTGCAGGTCATGAAGTGGTGCATGTTTAAAGCGATAGAGTATTCGTATAGCCTGTGACTGAGAAAGCATATCAGCATGAAGAATAATAAATTGAAATAGGAAAAGATTGCCACTAAAAAGTGCCAAACGATATAGTATATTGATATATAATTCTGGTTTACTAACAGAACAGAGCATGAGAAACTCCGTGTCAGCTCTTTCTTTTCCCTCCAGAATGTTTTGTTCAAGTTCATGGAATGTGTTGATGATGGATTTTTCACTGTATGCATTGTCATTTATCAGCAAAGATTGAATCAAAGGTTCAATTGCAAGTTGTGGGTTAGATTGTAGCAAAATTTCCTTACGGGTAACTATCGCACATTGTGATAGAAAACGATAGGCATATACTCGTACCAGCGGGTTTTCATCATTTACTGCTTTTTTACATAGTTCAACAGCACGTTCTTCTGGTGCTTCATATATAATTGAAAGCAGGTGTATTTTGGTGTTTTCGGATAGCACATCATAATATTGGATAATCATAGGAAACAGTTCTGCTGACATACCCTGCTGTAGCAGCGTATCAATAAATTCAGATTTATTTTCTATGTTTGGGTTTTTGATAATCTCAATGATATCACTGCCAGATATTTGTAGTGTGTTTGGTAGCTGTGGCTGTAATTTGAAATAGATTGCTTTTTTATACAGGGCATTCTGTTTTATGGTTATGGTCACAAATAATAATCCAATTGCAAACGCTATGATGAAAACCGTATGTAATGGAAGTGTTGCATATAGTGAAAGTAATAGCCCGCCTGCTATCATGCCCAGTGGACTTACGATGCTGTTGATGATGGACCGCGCCTGGTTTACTCTGTCAGCAGGATAGATAGACAACATTATATTGCTGACAGGCTGACGAATAAAGAAGCTCATATTTTTGCGGAAAAAACGCAATGCTACAGCAGCAAGCAACGTGGGTGTTAACACTGCATATATGATAATTAGGCAGTATGATGAGGGATAGAGCAGGTTGGCAGTTGGAATACTTAATTTTTTAATGATGCGTGATGTAACAAAAAGTTGCATGGCTACTGTTATGAAATCGGTTATAAATGTATACCTGCTTATAAAGACAGCCAGTGTTTCCTGTGAAGGATAAAGATGTGTGGCAATGCGTGCAAAAAAATACTCCGTGTGTTGATTGGCAATTGCCATAACAAAAACTGCAATAGCGCTTACAATAAACATGCGGCTTGAAAACAGAGTAGAAAGTTTGTCCAAAAATTTGTGTTCCGAATAGCCACGTGTGCTCGTATTGATTTTTGCAGTTGCAAAAAATGGGATAAGTATCAGAATACCGGCTGCAAGCCATAGTAACGGGGCATAGTGAATAAAGAGTGTACTGTACAGGGAAATTATAATGGTAATAATTATTCCGCCTAATTTGGATCCAGCCATTAAAAACGGGAATATCCGTTTGGAACTTTGCAGGGTAAGGAACTGAAATGAAAAATTAATGAAATGAGCATCTAAATAAAATGTTGCAATATAATTGCCAATAAAAAGATAAAGAGGGTCATGTGGTGCCCAGCCTGAAGGAAGTAGTGTGCTGCCGGGTATACAGCAAAATAACACAATGAGCAGAATATATGCTCGATTTAAAGAAAATAATTCAAGGAAATAGGTGTAGATAAATCCAGAAAGGAATAATACAATGCCATTAATTGCAAAAAATTTGTATAGCCCGGCTGCCCCGTATGTTTGTAAAAACAGTGATTCGGTATATACCTGACCAGTTGCGAAGAATATTCCTGAGAACAGATACAGAAAGAAAAGCGGGATGGTGAATGATAATTCCTCACTGCGCAGTGAAAATATTTTCCATCCCGCTTCTTTTATATTCATAATAAAGATGAAATCCCATAGCTCCTTTGCTTGTATTATCGGAACTATCGGACATAAAAATTACTTACTCATTGCTGCCTGTACAAATTCTAAGGTTTTGCGGACATTTTCATCAAAGAAACACTTCAATTCTTTTTTCATATCGCCTTCTTTTAGCTCTTTTTTAATCCTTTCCGCAGTCTCTTTTCGTATACATAGTTTCAGAGGAGTAAAGGCATTGCCAGGATTATTCTTCCAGAGATTTATAAGTTCTTTTGCCCTGCTTATCAGCTTATCCTCATCAACAAGTTCATCAATGAGGCCTAATTGCAACGCCTGTTCGGGGCCAAACATATTACCAAAATACATGATGTCTCTGAACTTTTTGTCACTATCAAGACCAAATCGAACCACATTCCATTGCGCAATAGAAAGAGGTAGACCAATTTTAATTTCGCTCATACCCATCTTGATTTTTGGATGGTTTTTCATGATTCGGTAATCACAGGCCATTGCAAAAATCATACCGCCGGCAACGGTATGACCATTTAATGCTGCAATGACTGGCTTTTCAAACATAAACAGTTCCAGTAAAATTTCTTCTTCAACTTCAAAAAATTTAACTACTTCATCCACATCCTTAAAACTCAAAAACATAGGCAGGCTGAATCCGGATGAAAACGTTTTGCCTTCCCCGGTTAAAATAACACCTTTAATTGAAGTATCAGCTGCTGCTTCTTTAAGATAATTGCGAAGGTCATTCAGCACCGTGTCGGTGAGTGCATTCATTTTGCCATCATTCAAGGTCAGAATGTAAACATTATCTTCTACTTTTTTTTGCAACATACCATGCCCCCATTTTGTGTAATAAAAATTTAACTATATATGTACACAATATTGTACAGGCGTATAAGTTGTAAAGAAGAAATTTTTGGAAAAATACTCTTGACCTTTTTATGCAGCCCAAATGTTTTAATTTCGTTGCTATTTATGGTATAATTTGAGAGAAATGGTTGCTTTTATTGATAATAATAATCTTCTAAAATAATGTATTTTGTGTTTTTTAACCATTGTTTTATTGGGTTGACTATTACCACATAAAGTATAAACTCATTGATTCTGGGATGTTTTATTTTGCTGCATGGTTTGTAAGTAATGTTTTTGTCTATTACCGTGGATTTTTAAACAAAATGAAAATATTTACACATCTTACCTTTAACTCATTCCCTTGCGAAGGAGAGGGGCTGGGGGTAAGGTTAAAGATTTAAATCTATTTTCACAGGAGAAATACATGAACGATATAACCTGGATACCCTTTGATATTGCCACGCAATATATGATTGATGTATTTACCAGCATTGGTGTACCAGAAGAAGATGCTGCAATCTGTGCAGATGTGCTGATTACGGCCGATAAGTTTGGCATTGATTCGCATGGTGTTAACCGTATGAAGCCAATATATTATGATCGCATTAAGATAGGCATTCAGAAGCCGGTTACTCACTTTGAAATCATAAAGGAAGGGCCCACGACGGCAGTCGTTGATGGACATGATGGCATGGGACAGGTTATAGCCTACCGATCAATGCAGATGGCTATCGCCAAGGCTAAAAAGTATGGCCTGGGGATGGTGGCTGTGCGCAATTCCACTCATTATGGCATTGCAGGCTACTATGCAAAGATGGCTGCTGACAACAATATGATAGGGATAACCGGTACTAATGCACGGCCTTCGGTTGCGCCAACCTTTGGTGTGGAAAATATGCTGGGTACCAATCCATTGACCTTTGGCATACCCACGGACGAGGAATTTCCGTTTTTGCTTGATTGTGCTACCAGTTTAAGTCAGCGGGGCAAGGTCGAAGTATATGCACGGCTTAATAAGCCGCTTCCTCCCGGTTGGGTTATTGATCATGAGGGGAATACCTGTACTGACCCGAATGAGGTGCTGGATGGACTTATCAAAGGAACTATGGCTCTGACCCCACTTGGTGGCATTGGCGAGGAGGGTGCTGGCTATAAAGGGTATGGCTACTGTACGGTGGTTGAAATATTATCGGCCGCATTGCAGGCAGGCAGCTATTTAAAGATGCTTTCTGGATTTGATGCCAAAGGGAATAAGGTGCCGTATCATCTGGGTCATTTTTTCATAGCCATTGATATTGAAGCTTTTACGGATATCAATACGTTTAAAGAAATCACGGGGGATATATTACGCCAGCTACGTAATTCTCGCAAGATGCCAGGTCAGGCAAGAATTTACACTGCTGGTGAAAAGGAATATCTTGTATATTTGGAGCGCAAAGATAAAGGTGTGCCGGTTAACAGGGAAGTAATGAAAGAGCTTATTACAATGCGCGATGAGCAGGGTATTACGGGATATGAAATGCTGAAATTGGTATGATTGCTGTACAGACAGTAAGTGGAATATTGTTTGTGAATACAATTATGGAGTAATGTGCACGTAAATATAATATTTTGAAGAAAAATACTTCATTAAAAAAATAAAAAATTTTTTAAATTTTTTTATCTCAAAGCGTTTTATATATAAAAGTGTAGTGGAACGTTCAATATATGATTGACTTTTCAATATGAACGTGTTACAATTTTTATGGAAGGAGATTGAAAATGGGAATGCATCTTTCGGCTGACGTCTATGACATTTTTGAAGATGTTTTTAAGGGCAAAGAAAAGGCAAAAAAAGTAATGAGTGCACTGGAAGAGGTGATAGTGACTACAGTACATGACAGCTGGTACAGAACAAAAGAAGAGCTCAAAATGGAGGTGTTCAGTCACTATGCTACGAAGCAGGATCTGGAAGAGCTTCGCAAAGAGCTTTTAGGGAAATTTGATATAGTATATGAAAAGACGGAAAAAGATAAAGCAGAGCTTTTAGGCATTATCAATCAGAACAAAGAAGAACTTTTGGGGATAATGAAACAGGACAAAGCTGAGCTTACAGGGAAAATTGATGCACTATATGAAAAGACAGAGAAAGACAAAGCTGAACTGATAGGTATGATGAAACAGGATAAAGCGGAGCTTACAGGGAAAATTGATGCATTATATCAAAAGACAGAAAAAGACAAAGCTGAGCTTACATTAAGGATTGAAAGGCTTGATAAAAAGTTCAGTATATATTTTGCGGTGTTATTATTTGCCATTATATTCCTGAATCAGAATGCATTAGAATTCATTGCTAAAATGATAGGAATAATACGATGAAAATAACCTGTAATTTTTGATATATAAACGCAAATATACACAAGGAATACTCCATGAATAATGAAAATGATTTCCCTCAGGAAATAACTTTTAAAGTTATATGCAAAAATTTTCCGTACATACGGGATGTCCTTTTCAACACCTGTGGAGAACATGCTCAAGCCATAACTATAACCGAAAAAGAAAGCAGGCGTAATACGTTTATTTCATATACAATCACGGCAACATTCAGCACGCCTGAACATATAGACAGATTATGCAATGCTATTTCACACATTGAAGGGTTTATCACGATGTTTTAGACATTTTTCCCGGCGATAGCTCCTGTGCTCCATGCAAACTGAAGATTATATCCACCGCTGTCACCATCCACATCTAATAGTTCTCCAGTAATGAAAAGTCCTTTGTGCAATGTTGATTCCATCGTTGCAGGATTAACCTCATTTACATCAATCCCACCTGCTGCTACCACTGCCTCAGTAAAAGGGCGTGGCTTACCTGGATACAATGTTGCACGGGTAAATGCCTGAATGATTGTATCAATGTCATTAAATGATTCAATTGCAGGCCATTCATACGGAATACCTGCCATTGATAAAAACACACGGGGCATTTTGTTGTTCATAATGCCATATAGTGCAAATTCTAAGGATTTTTTGGGCTGCGAAAGAAGTTGCGTAAACAGTGAACGTAAGGTGTGCATATCATAGTGTGGAAAAATATTGCAGCTGATGTGTACATCTTTATTAAGTAATACTGCTTCATTTACTGCGCGGGAAATACTCAAGGCAGCCGGCCCTGAGATACCATAGGCGGTGAACAGTACCTCATCGGTTATCTGCTGTACAGTAGTGTTGCCAATAACCACACTCAATGTGCAATCCCAGCGTATTCCCTGTAACGTGTGAAGCTGCTTGTTGACAATGTTTAAGGGCAGTATTGCCGGAAATGGTTCAATGATAGTATGCCCTAATGACTGAGCAAGTTCATAGCCATCTTTTGAAGCACCCAGTGACCCGTAGGCGCAACTGCCACAGGCAAGTATAACTTTATGGAAGAAATGTTCTTCTTTACCTGCAGTAATTACTTTAAAACCGTGATGAACAGGTTGTATGGATTCAATCTTTCGTGAAAGATGTATCTGGACATTATTGTGCGATAGTTCATGTTCAAAAACTTTTACCACAGTAGAAGCCTGCAGTGATGAAGGATACACCTTACCATTTTCCAGCGTGGTTGTCACGATGCCAATGGAATGGAAAAAGTTGAGTGTATCCTGCAGTGTAAAATGTTGCAGAACATCGCTGACAAAATGTATATCACCGGAGTGATAATGCTCTGACCCCATATTCATATTGGTCAGATTACACCTGCCATTGCCTGTTGCTGCTACCTTGCGACCAATCTTATTCTGTTTTTCAAATATATGGACTTCGGTATGCTTATTGTGTGAAGCAAAATACGCTGCAATAAGACCTGAAGCGCCTGCGCCAATGATGCCTATTTTTTGTTTCATGCACGTTCTATTTGGTGGCTCTACAGTTTAAAGTCAATCATATCAATAATATGTGCAAATATAGCTATACGTAGCTATACGTACCATGAGTAAGCCAGGCAAAAGTTTTTTCATAAGTAACTATCTCCGCTTTATAAGTGTTACAGCTGGTATAGTGGATATACTGGCATTAAAAAATCAATGTTTTTTCTACTACAATTACACCACCATTCCTGCATCAAGCACTCCGGTTGCTTTGCCTTTATCCACTACTTTTTTGCCGTTTATGAACACATAATCAATGCCAGATGGCCGTTTATTGGTTTCGGTCAATGTGTTGTTATCTTTTACGTTTTTCCAGTCAACGATGGTAATGTCAGCCATATAACCTTCTTTCAGGTAACCGCGTTTTTTCAGCATAAAACGGTCAGCAATAGCACCGGTCATTTTTCGTATTAATTCCTGGGGCGATAGTAACTGGTAATCGCGGGCTATTTCAAAGAAACGAGGATAGTTGCCAAACGCAGCCGGATTCTGAGCACCCTGTGAATACGGTGTGGCGTCGGTCATAAACAGTGATGCGCGATGCTTCATGAGATCCAGTATGTTTTGAAAACTTGAATAGCGGTGATTGAGTACACGTGCACGACCGTTGGATTTTTTTGCAAAATCAATGAAATTTTCATACTGGCTCATGCCACGTTCTTTTGCAATGTCTTTTAAGAATTTGCCATTGTATTTCGCAAGTTCAGGATTGTTGGCATTGATAATCTGAATATCGTTATAGCCAAAACCAAGCAATGCAACAATCAATTCTAACTGAGCGCGAAGTTTAAAAAGAGCTACTTTTTCTTCATATATCTGTGGCGTCTTTGCTAAAAATGAACTTGGAAAAAATACATTGATGACCGATGTGCCACAATGGTATGCATACGTATCAAACATGACATCCATTCCTGAGTCTATTGCTTTGTCGATAATGGCAAGTGCATCCGGGCAGTTTTTCCATGTCTTGGAGCCCACAAAAATGAGGTGCGACAGCTGCAGTCGAACATCTGTTTGCTTTGCAATGTCAAGCATCTCATTGATTGCAATGATGTTATGTGGTGTACCAAAAGGCTTTAGCGGATACGTTGCCGAAAGGGCTGAATATGCTTTCATATGGCAGGTGACAATTTTATTTTTATTCTTTACCAGTTTGCAGATTTCAGCTATTTCATCGTTGGTTGCAAAGATGCCTGGCTCATATTGCAAGCCAAACGAAACGCCATATGCACCTTCATCCATTGCCTGTTCTAATAGATACAGCATCGTTTTCATCTCGTCTTTTGATAAAGGCTTTGATTCATAGCCTCGCAATGACATCCGCGTTGTTCCGTGTCCTGCTAAATTCACCATGTTCATGGGAATGCCATGATTTCGACAATAGTCAAAGTACTTTCGCATAGAGGTAAGCGACACGGCAACCTGTTTTACAAAATTGTCATTTTGCGTTGAACTATCGCCGCTAAAAAAGCCTTTGCCAACATTTTTAATCATGGTAAGATATGTACTTTTTGGTTTAAAGCCTGCAACGCCATACCCGCAATTGCCGGTAACTGTTGTGGTGATACCCTGTTCCATAAATGGATTTTTTAGCTCAGGATGACCATCCAGCGACAAAACCCAGTCTAAGTGTGAATGGGCATCGATAAAACCGGGAGCAATTATTTTGTCGGTACAATCAATAGTGGTGCCTGTAAATTGTATCTTCTGGGGAGTGATAATTTCTATGGTAGTGCCGTTTATCATGACATCACCGGTATATGGTGGCTTGCCGCTGCCATCGATGATAATGCCGTTTTTAAGCAATATGCGTGATGGTGAGTAGGCAACGTTTTTGGTAGGCCTTTTTTGCGGTGTATATGATATCCAGTTGAGATTCTTTGAAGGTTGTTTTGGTGTTTCTTCAGAGCAGTGAAGCAATGAAAGTGCTGAAAGAGATATGAGTAATGATGAGGTTGTTGTAAGAAACTCTTTTCGTGTCTGTTCGTTATCAAATATAGATTCATTAAATTTCATGGCAACCTCCCTGGTAAGATAAAATGTCAAATTTAGATTAAAGTAAGAACTTTCACAGGTTATTTCAAGAAGATAATTTAAAATAGTATGTAATTTTTTAACATTAATGGATGAAGGATGGAGTGTACACTCCAGCTGCAGAGAGTGGAGGGAATGTACACTATTACATATTTGTTCATAACCATACTACATAAAAAATTTTTTATAAACTACAGAAAATTTGGTTGACCGTTCAGTAGGTATGTAATACAGTAATAATGTAATACATAATAAATATGCATTAATATATTTATGCATATACAAATTATTATTTATATTGATGGAGGATTCAATGGCAAAGGGTGACAGAATTGCAATAATTGATGGATGCCGTACGCCCTTTTTACGCTCCGGTACAGATTACCGGGAAATGATGGCGTATGAAATCTGTCGTCATGCGGTTAAGGGCTTGATAGCAAAAACAGGCATTCCCAATGACCTGGTAGACCATGTCATTATGGGGGGTGTTGCAAATGATATTGCAACCACAAATGTTGCGCGTGAGATTATGCTGGCGGCCGGGCTTCCCTATACAATACCTGCATATACCTGTACGGTGGCATGTATATCGGCAAATGCTGCTATTATCAGTGGAGCCAATTTGATTGTGAATGGTAATGCGGAGTGTATTGTTGCGGGAGGTGTTGAGACTTTTTCAGATCCTGATATAAAAATATCTAAAAACTATCGCCGATTTATTTTAGACCTCACCATGTTCAAGCGCCCAAAAGGTATAATCGGCAAACTGAAATTATTAAAAGGCATGAGCTTTAAGGATTTTATAGTTCCCCAACAACCTGCAATCGGTGAATTTTCTACAAAAATGCGCATGGGGGATACAGCAGACAGGCTGGCAAAACGGTTAGGTATCAGTCAACGTGAACAGGATGAATTTGCAGCACTATCGCATAACCGTGCTGCAGCTGCCTGGGAAAAGGGGGTCTTGAAAAAAGAGGTGGTACCGGTTGTAACACCGCAGGGGAAGCTAGTGGAAAAAGACAATGGTTTCCGTAAGGATACAACCCCAGAAAAATTAGCAAAATTAAAACCTGCCTTTGACAGGCGGTATGGTACAGTAACTGCAGGCAATTCATCATTTTTGACGGATGGTGGGGCGGCGGTTCTTCTTATGAGTGAAACAATGGCAAAGAAGATGGGAATAAAACCACTGGCATATATCAAGTCATATGCTTTCACAGCACAGGATTTGTGGGAAGAACTTCTCCTGGGGCCTTCTTTTGCAATACCAAAAGCATTAGCAATGGGTAAGCTTAAGTTTAAGGATATTGGAGTATGGGAAATTCATGAAGCTTTTGGTGCCCAGATGATTGGTGTTATTAAAACGCTTGCATCCGCTTCTTTCTGCAGAGACAGGCTTGGGTTGCCGGGCAAATTGGGCGAAATCCCCATTGATGCACTCAATGTATATGGCGGTTCCCTTTCATTGGGGCATCCATTTGGTGCTACCGGGGCACGTCTTGTTACTACATGTGCCAACAGGTTGCGGGAAACTGGCAAACGATATGGCGTGGTTGCCGGGTGTGCAGCCGGTGCAGTGGGCAATGCCATCATATTAGAGCGTGCATAAAGGAGGAATGACCATGAAAGATCTGCAGTTTTTAAAAACTGAAGTTATCAATGATGTGCTGGTGGTAAGCATCAATTGCCCCGGCAAGGTAAATAAAGTTTCCAGTGATCTTTTACGTGAAATTGAAACAATAATTAACCAGACTAAAGGCAAACAATATAAAGGGATGGTAATACTCAGTGAAAAGCCAGACAACTTTGTTGTTGGGGCTGATATTGATGAATTAAAAGCAATGAAAACTGATGAAGAGATTAAGCAGTATATCTCTAAAGCAAATGATATTCTATTCAAGTTAGAAAAACTTCCATTTCCTACTGTATCAATGATTAATGGCAACTGCCTGGGTGGCGGTGTGGAGCTTACGCTTGTCACTGATTACCGCATTGCTACTGATTCCACTGACACAGTGATGGGTCTGCCTGAAATTAAGTTAGGCCTTATCCCTGCAGCTGGCGGTACACAGCGCCTTCCCCGCCTTATTGGCATACAGAATGCACTGCCACTTATTTTACAGGGATCCAATGTGCGACCAAGAAGGGCAAAGCGTCTGGGGCTCATTGATGAGATAGTTATACCATATGGATTAAAAGAGATAGGCGTTAAAAAGGCATTACAGTTAAAAGGAAAGCGCACAATAAAACGCAAAAGGAAATTTATTGAATGGTTGCTTGAATCAAATCCTCTGGGCCGAAAGATTATCTTTTCACAGGCCCGAAAGATGGTAATGAAGCAAACACGGGGATTATATCCTGCAGCGCTGGCAGCTATAGATTCAGTTGAGTATGGTTACAAAACCAATGTTACAAAAGGTGTGGCAAAAGATATAGAGCGCTTTGTGACTTTAGTAAAAAGTTACCAGTCAAAATCATTGATGAATCTTTTCTTTGCAATGACCGATCTCAAGAAAAATCCATTAGAGAAGAAAGCAAAAAATATTTCAAAATTAGCGGTGATAGGCACCGGCCTCATGGGTACGGGGATTGCTCAGGTTTCGTTACCGTTGTGTGATACTGTGCTTGTTAAGGACATGGCGCTTGATGCAGTGTCACGGAGCATGGCGCAGATTCGCAAGAGTTTAGAAAAACGCGCTCGCTCTGGTGCCATACGGGATTTTGATAAAGAAATATTATGGGGCAAAATAGTTCCATGTGATGATTATGTGAATTTTAAGAATACCGACCTTGTCATTGAAGCAGTATTTGAAGACCTGCAATTGAAACAGAACCTGGTAAAAGAGGTTGAAGCAGTTACCGGCGATAACACAATTTTTGCATCAAATACATCAGCCATTCCTATAAGCCTCATTGCCAGAGCTTCAAAACGACCACAGAATATGATAGGTATGCATTATTTTTCCCCAGTTCCTGCCATGCCACTGTTAGAAATTATAAAAACTCCAAAGACAGCTGATTGGGTAGTGGCAACAGCTCTAAAATTTGGCATTGCGCAGGGCAAAACATGCATAGTGGTCAAGGATGGCCCGGGATTTTACACAACGCGAATACTTGCACCATATCTCAATGAAGCGGTGTTCCTGATTGAAGAAGGTGTGCCAATGAATGATATAGACCGAGCCCTGTTGCAGTTTGGCTATCCAATTGGTCCTGTTGGACTCCTTGATGAGGTTGGTATTGATGTTGGCGCACATGTGGCAATTGAGCTGGGGCAGGAATTCAAGGCACGGGGTGCAGCACCGTCCAATGTATTGCCACTTTTATTCAGTAAGGGATTTAAAGGTAAAAAGAATAAGAAAGGGTTCTATGATTACAGCAAACCAAAGAAGAAAGGTATGCGTGTACCCAACGAAGAAATCTACAAGGTTATAGGTAAAGTAACCTGGCAGCATTTGCCAATGCAGGAAATTCAGGAGCGTGTAAGCCTCATGATGATTAATGAGGCAGCCCTGTGTCTGCAGGAGGGTATTATATCTTCGCCGCGTGACGGTGATGTTGGTTCTATTTTAGGATTGGGTTTTCCACCATTCAGAGGAGGAATTTTCCGTCATATAGACCGGGAAGGTGTCAAAACCATCGTTGATACTATGATGAAATATTATGATAAAGGGATGAAACGTTTTATTCCGGCACAGATACTTGTTGATATGGCAAAGAGTGGCAAACGCTTTTATAAAGATTAATGTAAGTGATGGGGGTTGGCTATGTATCCTGGACTTATGCAGGCATTTGCAGATCATGTGTCACAACAGCCTGAGATGGTGGTTTTCAGGTATAAAGAACATGGAAAGTTTGTTCCTATGAACTATCGCCAGGCTTACGAAAAAGTTGGGGCAATAGCTTCATGGCTGTCAGCTAAAGGTATTGGTAAAGATGATAGGGTTGCAATATTGTCAGAAAATTCAGTGTACTGGGCTCTTGTGGATTTAGCCATTATATCGTTAGGTGCTATTTCTGTTGCTATCTATCCCACACTGACACCACGCGATGTCCATTACATCATTCAGAATTCAGGCAGCACCATTGTCTTTGTGCAGGATCTTATGCAGTTAGAGAAGGTTCGGAGTTATCAGAATATCGATGACATTACCTCAATAGTTGTAATGAATAATCAGTACAAAGGAAATGGCAATGTTGTAAATCTGCATGATGTTATCAATTATACTGACAGTAATATTAAGATTGATAATACTATACAAACCATTACTCCCGATGATCCTATCTGTATTATCTACACCAGTGGTACTACCGGTCCACCTAAAGGGGTGGTGCTCACACATGGGAATATAGCTTATGTTATTAACACTATTGCAGGTATGATAGGAGATGTGAGCGTTATTACAGAAAGTTTGAGCTTTCTGCCGCTGTCGCATGCACTGGAGCGCATTGCAGGGTTATTCTTTGGTGTGTATTTAGGGAAAACGGTGGCGTTTGCTGAATCTCTCAATACTATACTTTCCGACATGCAGGAAGTCAAGCCCACTCATGCTATTGCAGTCCCGCGTGTGTTTGAAAAGATATTTGAGCGTGTGGTTCAGATGGCTGAAAAAAGTCCGGTAAAAAAGAAGATATTCTGGTGGAGTGTTAAAGTTGGCAGAAAATGGAGTGAAATTGTATCAAATAAACAAAAGCCCGGAATAGTGTTGAAGGTAAAATATGCTATTGCCAGTGCTCTTATTTTTAAAAAGATAACCAGAGCAACCGGTGGCAGGCTGAAATATTTTGTTTCTGGTGGGGCACCGCTTTCAAAGCAGATAGCTGAATTTTTCCATGCTGCAAATATTCTGGTGCTGGAAGGATGGGGCGCTACAGAAGTATCAGCACCAGCAACATGGAATAGCCCGCATGAGTTTAAATTTGGTTCAGTGGGCAAGCCACTACCTGGTGTTGAAGTGGTGGTAGCCGATGATGGGGAACTTCTTGTTCGCGGACCCATTGTTTTTAAAGAATACTGGGGCAGACCTGAAGCTACTGCTGAAGCAAAGGACAGTGAAGGCTGGTATCATACCGGCGATATTGGATATATTGATAAGGATGGTTGGGTATATATCACTGACAGGAAAAAAGAGCTTATAATAAACGCTGCTGGGAAAAATATTTCACCGCTCAATATTGAAAGTGTTTTAAAGCAATCACCATATATTTCCAATGTGATGGTATATGGCGACAGAAGGAAATATATAACGGCACTGGTTAACATTGACATGGATAATGTAATGCAGTATTGCAAGGAAAAAGGTCTTGATGTCAATGAAAAGACAGATTTACATACCCTGCCACCAGTCAATGAACTTATTGGGAAAGAGATAGAGCGACTGAATAAGGATTTAGCGCGCTTTGAGCAGGTGAAAAAGTTTACAATCATTCCCGAAGATTTTTCAGTTGAGAATGATATGCTAACCCCAACGCTGAAATTAAAGCGGAAAAACATAATATCACGGTACAAAGATGCCATAGATGCTATGTATGAAGGGGAATTATTGTTGGTTGAATAATACTATTTTCCACGATTATAGTAGGGGCATGTGTCAATATGCCCCTACGGTTGTAATATGCAATGTAATCAAAGGAGTACACAATGAAGCGTTCTATACAATTTTCTCAGGAACATGATATATTCAGGCAAACAGTGCGTAAATTTTTTGAAACAGAAGTTATGCCGCATTACGACAAATGGGAAGAAGAAGGTATAGTGCCACGACAGATGTGGAAGCGGAGTGGAGAATTGGGGTTACTACTTCCCTGGCTGGATGAGAAGTATGGAGGGCCTGGTGGTGATTTTTTGTATTCGGTGATAGTGAGTGAGGAATTAGCCTATAGTGGGGCTAATTCATTCATGATACCACTACATAACGATATTGTGGCACCATATATCCATTCATTTGGCACAGAAGAACAGAAGATGAAGTACCTGCCAGGGTGTGCGTCTGGCGATATAATTCTGGCTGTAGCAATGACCGAGCCTGAGGCTGGTTCGGATTTAGCGGCAATGAAAACGAGTGCAACCCTGGATGGCGATAGCTGGGTACTCAATGGTCAGAAGACATTTATATCCAATGGTATATTGGCTGACCTTGTAGTTGTAGCAGCAAAATCGTCAAAAGAAGCACCACCGCATCAGGCTGTAAGCCTTTTTCTGGTGGAAAACGGTACACCTGGGTTTACAAAGGGAAAAGCAATAAAAAAGATAGGCTTAAAAGCTCAGGACACTGCAGAGCTATTTTTTGATAACTGTCGCATACCAAAAGAAAATCTTCTTGGTCAGGAAGGAATGGGGTTTATGTACCTTATGCAGAAATTACAGCAAGAACGGTTGGTATGTGCTTTGGCGTCACAGGCAGCTATGGAAAAATGTTTAGCAATAACTATCGACTATGTAAAAGAACGCAAACTTTTTGGGAAACCATTGTCAAAATTCCAGAATACCCAGTTTGCCATAGCGGAAATGGCTTCTGAAATTGCTGTTGGCCGCAGTTTTGTTGATGATCTGATACTCCATCACATTCGGGGTGAAGATGTTGTCAAAGAAACCTGTATGGCAAAGTACTGGATATGCGAAACAGCAAAGCGTGTTGCCGATCGATGCCTGCAACTTTTTGGCGGTTATGGGTACTGTACCGAATATCCTGTGTCACGCTTCTATGTTGACGCACGAATTCAGACAATCTATGCTGGCACATCCGAAGTGATGAAGATGATTATCTCGAAAATGATGGGATTGTAATTTAATAGTTGACATTCATAGCAAAGTATAGTGTAATCCTTGCGTTTTTTAAAATTTGTTCAAAATTTAATATTTGTTGAATTGTGGAGGCCATTATGAATCCAGTGATACGCAAGGGTTACACATATATGGCATGGCTTTTCATTGGTGTTGATACCGCTTTCTGGGGAACTATCTCCCTGTTTTCCTGGTTTGTAAGCCCCAGGGGTAACCTGGCACACTTTTGCATGCAAAACTGGTCAAAAAATATACTCTGGTTTTGTGGCATTCGCTATCAGGTTGAAGGTCTTGAAAATATTACGAAAGATAAAGTTCAGATATTTGCATCCAACCATCAGAGTTTTTTTGATGTGTGGCTACTGAGTGCCATTATTCCGGTAAAGTTTGGCTGGACTGCTAAAAAGGAGCTTTTTAAAATCCCATTTATGGGGTGGCACATGACATTGAGCGGGTACATCCCCATTGACAGAAAAAACAGAGAGCGGGCAATCGAAAGCATGAAATTAGCTGCCATTAAAATACGAAAAGGTAACCGCATCATGATCTTCCCTGAAGGCACACGCAGCCGCACGGGAGTATTACAGCCGTTTAAAAAAGGCTTGTTTTATTTGTGTATTGAAACAGGGGTGCCGATAGTTCCTATTTATATACACGGTACCTATCAGCGGCTTAAGCCTGAATCAGGAGATATTAATCCCGGAAAGGTATATGTACTTGTTGGCAAAGAGATGCCAACCGAGCATTATACCGTTGATACCATTGAGCAGGCAATGGAAGATTTGCGCCAGAGAATTTTGGCTTTACAAAATGAGTGCCTGCAACGATATGGTGAAGCGGTATAGGTGAATATTCTATTCTTTCAGGAGATACAATGTATGGAAGACCTTAAAAAAGCATATCGCACCATCATGGATGACCATTTCCCTGACACCATGACCATTACCTTTGGCAATCAGACACTTGTATATAGAAAGCGAACGTGGAAGATTAAAGATGAAGGACAGCTCATTGAAAAGGGTTTGCGCTACGGTGAAAACCCAGGGCAGGAGGCAGCATTGTATGAGCTTGTCAATGGCAATCTTGTATTGGGCGATTGTGCCTTCATTACTCCGGGACATTCGCTTGTAAGCGGTATTGATGAATCGATGATGCTTCAGTTTGGAAAGCATCCCGGCAAGATTAATTTTACTGATATTGACAATGCACTCAATATATTAAAATACTTAATGAAAAAGCCTGCAGCAGTTATTGTAAAACACAATAACCCCTGTGGTGTTGCGTATGGTTCAACAATTGCAGATGCATATAACAGGGCAAACAGGGCCGACCGCATAGCAGCTTTTGGAGGCTGTGTGGCATTTAACAGATCTGTCGACAAAGAAACTGCACAGCTCATTTCAGCTAATTATTTAGAGGTACTGGTTGCGCCTGATTTTGAACCGGGGGTTATGGAAATCCTTGCAAAGAAAAAAGACCTGCGTATAGTGCAGATAAAACGAATAGACAGGCTTGAAGACTATAAAACAATGCGCTTTGTTGATTTTAAATCACTTATTGATGGTGGGATTATTGTGCAGCAATCACCAATAAATATTGTTAATACAAAAGAAGATTTGAAACCAGCACAAGCTGAATATAAGGGGCAGCTTTACAAAATTGACAGGCTGCCAACCGAAAAAGAATATGAAGATTTATTGTTTGGATGGTTTGTTGAGCAGGGTGTTACTTCCAATTCTGTGTTATATGTTAAGGATGGGGTTACTGTAGGAATTGGTACCGGTGAACAGGATAGAGTAGGTGTTGCAGAGATTGCTGTGCAAAAGGCGTATACTAAATATGCCGATATACTTTGCTTTGATAAATACGGGATTTCGTACTACCAGTTAGCACTTGAAGTAGAAAAAGGAATACGTAAAGAAGCCGATAAAATTGAGATAGATGAGGCAACAAAAGAAGCTAAAGGCGGGCTTATTGGTGCAAGTATGGTGTCTGATGCATTCTTTCCCTTCAGGGATGGTGTTGATGTGGGTATAAAGCAGGGAATTACTGCAATTGTACAGCCTGGTGGCTCCATACGTGATTGGGAAAGCATTGTTGCATGCAATGAAGCAAATCCAAAAGTTGCAATGGTATTTACAGGACAGAGGGCGTTCAAGCATTAAAAGGCAAAAGCGCATTACCTGCGCTTTTGCTCATATTCCTTCATATATTCTTCTATTAAGCTACCGGTCTTATGCTGTTCTTCCTTAACAGGTTTCATGCGTCGTGCTGCAAAATCAGCTATAGCTTTTACTGGTTTTCTGAAAAGGTCAATGATAAGTTCAATAAAATCGCGCAGTCCAGAAAGTATAGTTTTGGTAATTGATGTTCTGGTGCCTTTTGGGGCTGTTCGCATGGGGGTAATGCTGGTAGCAACTGTATCTGCCACATTTTTTACACCATACATAGCAGGAATAGGATTGTAGCTATCCTTAATGTATGCTTTCTGCGGTCTGAAAGGTACCCGTTTAGGTAGGCGGCTTGTCAATACAATGTTTGTTCCAGATTCGGTTGTCCTGTCGATGATGAAAAGAAAAATATAGTAAATATACAGAAAAAGATTTCCAAAGATAGCAAAAAAGTGATACCAGATATCAAGAAAAGCCCAGAATACATCAGCCCATATTTTGATAAAGTCTACTATCTTATAAAAGAAATTAAAAAAATTGTCAACGGTATTTACCCAGAATTGCTTTACTACTCTATAGTTCATAATAGTTTCCTCGTTTTGTTTAATGGTGTTTTGATATTGAACAATGTATGAGTAAATAGCAGATAATCGTCAATAAAAAAAATAACTGAAATAATAAGAGCTCAATTAAAATACTTGCAATTAATAATTTCATCATGGTATAATTGAGAACATGGAATACTCTACAGCATTGCGCCCTTTTATCATCAAACGGCTTGAACAGATAAAGAAAGCCGATATTCTTGTAGGCATACCATGCTTTAATAATGAAGCAACCATTGCCAATGTCATGACCATGGTAAGCGATGGGCTGTTTACATATTATAAAGACTTGCGGCCGGTAATCTTTGTATCGGATGGGGGCTCCACTGATGACACCCGGGATATTGCCCAATCAATTGAATTAAAACCATGGCAGGAGCGCATCATTCAGATTTATCGGGGTGTCGCAGGCAAGGGATCTGCATTCAGAGCAATTTTTGAAGCGGCTCGCATACTTGATGTTGATGCATGCATGGTGGTTGATTCTGACCTGCGCAGTATATCTCCCCAGTGGGTACAGCGGTTACTATCGCCCGTACTTGAAAAAAAATATGAATTTGTGGCGCCTGTGTATACGCGGTACAAATATGATGGCACTATTACCAATAATATTGTATACAATATAATACGTGCTGTGTATGGCAAACGTATTCGCCAGCCAATAGGTGGTGACTTTACGTTTTCTAAAAGGTTAGCACAACTGTATCTGGATAAGCCGGTGTGGTCTACCGACATTGCGCGGTTTGGCATTGATATATTCATGACTGTCAATGCAATCGTGAGCCATGTGGAAGTGTGCCAGGCAAATTTAGGAGTTAAAATACATGATGCCAAGGATCCGGCGCAGTCACTTGGGCCTATGTTTGTTCAGGTCATAGGGACATTGTTCAGGCTTATGGAGCACTATGAACCATACTGGAAAAATATTGAGGGCAGCAAACCGGTGCCAACATTTGGTGATATTGATATAATTGAACCTGAGGCAATTGAGGTTAATCTACAACGTCTTGTTGATGAATTTAAAACAGGCTTTATACAGTTTAATGCTCTGTACAGGGAGATGTTCAGTAACCAGGTGTTTACATCCCTTAAAGATTCAGCGCATATGGATGTAGAAAGTTTCAATATGCCAGTTGAAATATGGGTTAAGATTGTATATGAACTGGCAGCAATATATCATACCTGGCAAATTAATAAGGTGCGGCTTATAAATCTTATGGTGCCACTGTATTTTGGGCGGATAGCGTCATTTATTAATGAAACCATTTCAATGAATTCATTTGAAGCTGAAGAAGTGGTAGAACAACAGGCTCAAGTCTTTGAGCACTATAAACCCTATTTAATGGAGAAGTGGCAGGCCACAGGCAAAAATATTGAACTATAATCTATTCTTTTAAAAGTTCCCACAACACAATGCCACAGGCAACCGATGCATTGAGCGATGATACCTTTCCTTTAAGCGGAATGCGTACAATTACATCGCACAAACTTTGTGTTAGATGGCGCATGCCGCTTCCCTCACTGCCAATGACTACAACTGCAGGTTTATAGGTAGCAATAGTAGTGATTGGTTGAGTGCCTCTATCGCTGGTTCCAATTACCCAGAATCCTGCCTTTTTAGCATCATCTAAGAATCGTGCCAGGTTAGGTACCTGCAAAACAGGGATATGAGCAGTAGCGCCCGCTGACGCTTTAATGATGGTTGGTGTAATCTCAGGTGCATGTGCTTTCGTAACAACTACTGCACTGCCACCTAGGGCCTCGGTGGTTCGGATGATGGAGCCAATGTTGTGTGGATCGGTTATCTCATCACAGGCCACAATAACACCATGACTGGAAGCAATTTTTTTTAACTCACATTGTTTTTCTTCATTTTTGGGGCGATAGTTCATAACAAGAGCTACACCCTGATGATGGGCAGCACAGTGTGAATCAAACCAGCTTTTGTTTACTTTCTGTACAGGGATATGTTTACTGTGGGCCGCAGCAATAATAACATCGATGATTTTCCCGTGTGCAGATTCGGATACATACAGTGTTGCATCCCCTTGAAGGGTGGCAAGGTATTCAAGCACTACCTTGCGGCCAACTACGATTTGCGTATCCACCGGGTACCTTCTTTGGTGTCCTGTAATATAATGCCTTTTTGTAGAAGCTCATCACGGATTGCATCAGCTTTTGCAAAATTTTTTTCTTTGCGAGCTTTGTTACGTTCTTCAATCAGGGCTTCAATTTCTTCCTTATTGAGATGCAAAACTTCAGGGAAGAAGATAAATCCAAATACTGTATCTATTTTCTTTAACACATCCATTACATACATTGCATCTGATTTGCTTAATGAATTGGAATCAATCATGGTATTAATATCATGGATGAAATCAAAAAAGATGCCGGTGCCTCCTGCAATGTTTAAATCATCATCAACTGTTTCGGTAAACGCAGTAATGAAAGCATTGCATCGGTAGGTAACCTTTTGATTGGGTAATGCATCATGTTTTATGTCATTGAGGCGTGCTAAAAGGTTATCAATGCGAAGGAGTGCCTGAGCAGCCTGATTCAATCCGTCAAAGGTGAAATTGAGTTGTTTGCGGTAATGCGCAGTTAAAAGCAGGTAGCGGATTGCCCGTGGACTATACCCTTTATCAAGAAGGTCGCGCAGTGTATAAAAATTGCCCAGTGATTTTGACATCTTTGAACCTTCAACAAGCAGGTGTTCAACATGGATCCAGTACCGCACAAATGGTTCATCGTAGGCAGCTTCACTCTGAGCTATCTCATTTTCATGGTGAGGGAAGATTAAATCAACCCCTCCTGTGTGAATATCAATGGTGGTGCCAAAGATTTTACGCACCATTGCTGAACATTCAATATGCCATCCAGGCCTTCCTTTGCCAAATGGGGTATCCCAGTATGGTTCGTTTTCTTTTGGTGCTTTCCACAGTGCAAAGTCGCGCACATCCTCTTTGCTGTATTCATCAGCGTCATAGCGGGCACCAGCTTTAATATCCATACTGGTAACGTTGCTTAAACGCCCATACCGGTGGAATTTTGCAATACTGAAATAGATGGAACCATCTTTTTCATAGATAAGCCCTTTTTTATCTAAATGGGCAATGATGTCAATCATGGCATCAATGGATTCGGTAGCACGAGGGTAATGTTCTACAGGTTCAATGTTAAGTGTTCTAAGATCCTCAAAGAATATTTGAGTATATTTGTCAGTATATTCACGCAAGGTTATTCCTTCCTTAAGAGCACCTGCTATTGTCTTATCATCAACGTCAGTAATATTCATTGCGTGATTAACCTTAAATCCCCTGAATTTAAGGTAGCGCCGCAAAAAGTCATTAAACACAAAAGTTCGGAAGTTGCCTATATGGGCATAGCTATACACAGTGGGGCCGCACGAATATATGGTAACTGGCGGATAATCTTCTATATTTTCTTTGGGTACACCACCAGGTATGAATGGTTCAAGACGTCGGGTCAGTGTATTGAATATTTTCAGTGCCACCGTTTTTCCTCCAGAAGTTTGGTGATAGTACTAACAAAGAAATTGCAGCTACTGTAAACAGTCAAGTAAAAGTGAAAAAGTGCAGCATTAAAATATGTATATGCTCTTTGCCAGGTGGATAAATTACTCTGGCCACTCCCATATTTACCAAAAAGATCTTTGCCTTTTTCATACGGATTGTTTATTTTATTATAATGTTCAAAAAACAGTGTAAGTGCTCTTTTTATTACTTCGGATTTTGATATATTTTCTTTTTTTTTGAGACAGCCCCTTTTATTTTTTGTCAGGAGTTATTAATACATTTTTTCTATATAGATATGTCAATCCTGTATAATTTCTTCTCTGACTGGTACATATTCAATGGTTTTTTCTTTTACCTCAATGGAAGGAGGAGGAGCAGGCATTTCCGGTGCCGGGATATATGCTTTTGTAAAATCTATTTTATTAAAATCCTCAGGTGAGAGCTTATAATAGGCCAAAAGGAGGTGAAGCTTTTTTATATATTCAATAAGTTCTTTCATCTTTTTATTTTTACGGTCAATTGTTTCACGAGATTCTTTGACAACACGTTTTAGCAGCTCAGTTCTTTTTTTCAGTTTTTCTTCAAGTTCAACAATACGTTCATAGTACTCTTTATTGACTTTCTTAAAATCAATACGGGCTATAACAATTTCGCCTTCGTCCTTTTCCTTTTCTATTTCCTTAATGATGTCATTGAGTTCCTTGGAGGACAAAAGGTCCTTTGTAGATGTCTGCAGCCATTTTTTGCCGTCATCATCGGTAAACTCATATACATCAGGAAGTGTTTTCTTTTTTCGTTTAAATAACATACTCGTTACTGTAATATATATTCATGAAACTCCAGTTTGGAAGATACTGTGTTCTTTAGTATACTATCGACACTTTATCAACATCTGTTTATGTAAATATTTCAGGCAAATTACTGATTCGAATACTCTTTCATCTTTGCTCTGATTTCCTTGTTTGATGTACTCCATAGAATAGTATTGCCCGCCCAGTTTTTATATTCCTTAAAATATGTTGTTGCAATACCAATAGACTGATACAGCGGAAGCTGGGCTGTATATCCTTCATCGTCTGTTACTTCAATGGTGCCATCCTGTGCTCCAAAAGCAATAGCATTGAGCAAAAGCCTCTGAACAAGCTCCATATCATAGTTACTTGTTGTAAGAAGATCAAACGGCTTTTTAGTTTCCAGTTTTACCACATACGTATTCTTCTTAATGAAGTACACAACATTATTTTCAGTATCCATAATTACTGTATCAAAATCCTTTAATACAGTAAGCTGCCCTCTGGAAATATATGATTTCACGACCTGCATGATGATTCTCAATTTAACTGAATTCATATATTGCGGCTTAATCAAATCAATATGTTCTTTTATCAGAGCTTTCTGTTCTTCATCCTGAGGTTTTTCTTCGGGCTTTTTATATTGCGAAAGCACCTTATCCAGGTCAAGGTTTTCCTTGTTCTCTGGTGTGATATACGCCGATACAGGTGTTGAGCTGTCTATTGCAAAACCATCCTGTAAAGCCTGAACTTTGTACCAGTAAACAGTTCCAGGCTGAACATCAGTATCAGTATAGGTTGTGGTGGAAATGGTGGCGATAGTATCGTACGGTCCATCTTTCAAAAGCGAGCGCAGGATAGCATAGGAACTGCTGTTGCCATAGGCTTCAAAATTAATGGTGATCTGATTTAAGGAACTATCGCCCAGAGCCACTACATTGCTTATTTTTATTATTTTTGTTTGCAGTATGAGCGATAGTTGTTTTTCAAGAGTTTTTGCAGAAAGATGAATGCTGTTATATAAAGCCCAATCAAATGATGTTGCAATGAAATTGTTATTTTCCCGTGAATACAGTTTATACTCTATGTTTATCTGCCCCACTGAATGCGATAGCTCTGAAAAAAGGACATAGTCAGATTTGCGTTTATCGGAAAATTTTTTAATTGATGAACGTGCACTGTCATCATTTAAATCCAGCATGGAGTTCAATGAACTAACGTTTTGAATGCTATCTATTGAAACACCTTCAATAGTCATGTTTTTAAGTGACTCAAATAATATGGAAGATTGATCGTTCAGGTCTTCCGGGCAAAACGGAAAGACAACTGTCAGGGTTTTTGCATTAAGCATGCTGACTGAAAACAAAACACATAAACAAGAATATGTAATCTTTTTTAACAATGGTATCATACTGTTCCCTTATCTCTTGTATGTATATCGAATAGTAACCATCTAATAGTTATGATTAAATAAAGTATAACTACTCACTCATCCTCAACGTTCAACGGTTTTACAATGTAGCAATCTGTATTATGCCATTCATCAGTAAAGTGTTTGACATTAATAGTATGAACTATCATACTAAATATACTAAAATAGTGTATGTAAATGCAACTATTTTGTTATGAATTTATTGTAAATACAATGTTATACACGTATTAGGGAGGATGTATGGGCACGTACGAACACCTCATTGTGCGAAAGCCAATAAATGTTAATGAACTTCCGGATCATGATTTCAGCCAGGTTATTCCCTATCCTGTACTTATGGGTAAAGAACTTGTGCCCGAAGCCAATGCATGGGCACTGTATCTATACATTAAAACAATTACACAGGAGATGAAAGATATTGCTATAAAGATGGACAGGGCAACACCACATAAGCATGACTTTGATGAGATGTACTTAATGATTGGCGACGAAAAAGCGATTACCTTTGAGGTGATGCTTGGTGATGAAACGTATCAGGTTGCAACTCCTGCGGCGGTGTATATCCCAAAGGGCACTCCGCATGCAATACGTCCTGTGGATGCAACCGTTGGTGCCACTGGAGGGTTGATACCGGTGTGTCTCAACGGTGAGTATATAACATTGCCTGTGGATAAGGGATGAAACATGAATCCACATGAAGACATCAAGGCCATGTATTCAAAGGCTATTGAGGCAGCCAGTCCCTATGGTGCTGTACGTTCGTCGTTGATACGGGAAGGCAATGCGTTGCGTTTAAAGGATGGCAGTGTGTTTGATCTTTCAGCTTTCAAGCATATTTATGTGGTTGGGGCTGGGAAAGCAACTGCACCCATGGCAAAGGCAGTTGAGGATATTCTGGGCGATAGTATATCAGAAGGGGTGATTGCTGTAAAATATGGTTATCGTGAAAAGCTTTCCCATATTACCCTGCGTGAAGCAGCTCATCCAGTGCCCGATGAAAACGGACTAAAAGCATCTCAGGAGATCATTGATCTGCTTGGAAAAGCAGGGGAAGATGACCTGGTAATATCATGCATTTCAGGTGGAGGATCGGCACTGTTGCCGTATCCGGTAAAACCAATTACACTGGCCGAAAAGCAGGATTTAACTCAAAAGCTATTAAAAAGTGGGGCTTCAATTAAGGAATTAAATATTGTTCGTAAACACCTATCACGAACAAAAGGTGGCAACCTGGCGCTTGCAGCATATCCTGCCACAGTTATTAATCTCATGATGTCGGATGTAGTGGGTGATGATATGGACATTATTGCATCGGGTCCATTTGTGCCTGATGAAAGTACCTATTCAGAAGCTCTGTCAATATTACAGCGGTATAAGCTGGAAAAAACGGTTGCTCCATCAATAATCCATCATCTTGAAAAAGGTGTAAATGGTGAGGTTCCTGAAACTCCCAAAGATAAACATATCTTTGAAAAAGTGCACAATAGTATTATTGCTTCAAATATCATTGCATGCATGGCAGCATACAAGAAGGCACGCGATCTGGGATATAATTCACTGATTTTGTCATCAATGATTGAAGGCGACACTGCTCAGGCTGCAAGATTCCATAGTGCCATAGCATATGAAATTCTTAAAAGCGGTAATCCACTCAAAAAGCCTGCATGTATCATCAGTGGAGGTGAAACCACCGTGGTGGTTAAAGGTTCAGGACTTGGTGGGCGTAATATGGAGTTTGCACTACAGATAGCCGGGTTAATTGAAGGAACATCAATCATTGCTGCAAGTGTGGGAACTGACGGTACTGATGGTCCAACTGATGCTGCAGGTGCACTGGCCGATGGTACAACAATAAAAAGAGCACAAAAACTTGGATTGAATATAGAGGAGTATATCAATAATAGTGATTCGTATCACTTTTTTGAAAAACTTGGTGATTTAATCAAAACAGGTCCCACCAATACCAATGTGATGGATTTAAGAATTATTATTGTAGTATAAAAAATTATTGATTAATTAAAAAAATACTTGCTAAACAAATGGCTGAGTAGTACATTTATTTCCAATCTAGCTAATTGTATATGCAGGGATGCTAAAAAATATTATATGTTAATTTCAATTAAAGGAGTAATACAATGAAAAAGAAAAGCATACTTTTTGTTTTGGCAATTGCTCTGGTTCTTTCACTGCAGTTTACACCTATGGTAAAGGCACAGCAGGCACAGCCAGCTGAAAAACAACAGTTTACAGAAGCAACACGGCCTGAAGAAAATTATTTAGCACGTTTTCATGCACTGGAGCGGGTTGAATTTTTAAAGAAATCAAATTTAGACAAAATATATATGTTAAAGGTTATAATATCCAACTATAAAGATCAGGGCTGGGATAAAGATTACCAGGCAATATATGAAGGGTATAAAAAAGGCATGGATTATTACTATAAGCGCGATATTATATATGCCCAGGTGGAACTTGAAAAAAACCGTAAGGATATTTTTGAGTTATACAAAAAGATAGCAGAAGTTTATAAACAGAGAACACAGGCATTACTCAATGAATGTGCCACTAAAATCCTTGACCTGGATCTGGATGAGCGAAGCAGGTCAAATCCTGACAGGAATAAAGTCTTATTCAAAAATGTTGCGCGTTTGCGCATAGCGTATGGCCAGTATGATGATGGGCAGAATATGATGGATGACCATGTATATGATACAGCAGTAAAACATTTCAGAGTTGCAAAATCGTATGCAATTCAGATACTTGAAGACATAGACCCGGAAAATGCAAAAGGCAAATATGATCTGGATAAAGCCGACAATTTAAATAGAGTATTGAATCCGCCACAGCAGTCGGCTAAATAAGTATTATTGTAAGTATTATGGTATTTTGCTAAAAGGCTGTCTGTAATAAGGCAGCCTTTTTCATAATACTATCTTTTTTTTAAGAGAGTGGTACACTATATAATGGCAAACGTTGATTGCTTACAAAAAATTGTAGTATTTCTTGTGGTAATTACTATTACTATCTTTTCATTTAAAATTCCCATAACCAGATTGGAATTCCCGCTATATCGTGTTGTGCTTGATCCTGGACATGGTGGCAAGGCAACCATACCAAAGGATGAGTACGGTGATAGGTTTGACGTGCTTTCCATGAAATACCTGGATGTATATCGTGAAGGAGCGTCGTATAAGAATTATCATGAGCATATTTATACCTTTGAAGTTGCTAAGCGTGTTGAGACACTTTTACAGTTACTATCGCCCAATGGTAATTTTGAAAAATTTTATACAATACTGCAAAAATATACTGATAAGCCTGTCAAAAGGATATATATACAGACATTCATGAGCAGGGGCCCATCATTAAATTCACACCTTATCCATAAAGAACCTAACGCACCATACAGGTTATTTGATTTTATAAGCAATGATGGTACACTTAAAGAAGGCAGAATAAGCTACATTAATAGCCTTAAGCCGCATCTGGTGGTTTCAATACATTTTGCTTTGAATTCGTCACCATACTTTCGTGGTATGAATGCAGTCATTGCAGCACCATACAGTATTTTATATAAGGGATTGCAGTATTTTCAGGGTACTATCCCTGATAGGTCTTTCTTTTATACCAGTAAATATGCTGACTGGTTTACTGAAGATGAACGTAAGTCAGGGTTTTTCTGGTATTCCAATGATGTTGTTATGTATTTCACGGGCTATCGGATAAAGAATGATTATAGCATTGACACTGATGCATTCAGAGGCTACAGGTATAATATGGTTCAGTGGGCTTATAATGACCCACCTGGCTGGGCACATATTGCAAAGCATCATCCGCCCAACACACCGTATGCAAACAATATACAACAGTTTATTCCTCAAAATGCCTTTTTTACCCGTGAACAAAGCAAATATGAACAGTATCGCCGTGACGGAGGATTTGAAGGTTATGGTGGTGACAACCTCTATGCATCAAATGAGATTATACGATTTGTGCTGTATAATCTTTATTCAAAGGGCATACGGCATAAAGATCAGCGGCTTGCTCCACCGTATATATCAATATGGTCAGTACCACTGCATATCAATGCCATTAATGCATTTATTGAGTTTGGATACTTAGCCCGTCCATATACCCGAACTATTATCAATAATCATCTGGATGATGTTGCGGAGGGAATTGCTGTTGGCATATATTCACTTTTTGCTGGTGTAGAAGTTACCAAAAAGTATCCCTACACACCGTATGGAAAAAAGATTGACCTTGAAAAGTATAAAATTGATAACGATAATGACTATTTTACAATAGTGCGATAGTTCATAGTAGTATGTCTTCTGGAGAGAAAGTGTGAAAAAACTGTATGCAATTATCATACTATTTTTTTCTTTATCATCTGCTTACGCTCAGGATACCGTCAGTGAAAAATTTATTGCTGCTGCGCAGAAAGCAAGCCCATCGGTAGTGAGTATACAGGTTTTTGTTGTTGAAAAAGGACATTATAGAAAAGTTGGCTATGCGTCGGGTACTATTCTTTCATCAAAAGGCTATGTTGTAACCAATTATCATGTTGTTTCAAAAGGTACTGTATATCAGATTAATTTAGCGGATGGCACAGAATGTGAGGTTGAATCATTTTCTGATGGAAGTATCTACAGAGTAGATGAAAAAACTGATATTGCACTGTTAAAGGTACGGCATCCTGCTGGCATTCCTTTACAGGCAATAGAGTTTGAAGATGAAAAAGTATATCCTGGTCAGTGGGTACTTGCAATAGGTAATCCTTTTGGGCTGCAGCAATCGGTGACAGGTGGTATTGTATCGTCAGTGGGGCGCAGTGACATAGGCTTTGCTGATATAGAAGACTATATTCAGACTGATGTCCCTATTAATCCAGGTAATTCAGGTGGGCCACTTGTGTCACTGAACGGAAGGCTTGTTGGCATCAATACAGCAATACGGACGCAGACGGGTGGGTATCAGGGGATAAGTTTTGCAATTCCTGCTTCTATTGTTAAACAGGTTGTTGGTGAACTCATACAGTATGGCAGGGTGCGCCGTGGCTGGCTTGGATTTTTAGTTCAAGAAAAATGTATAAAAGATGGCGCACAAATGCAGGTTGAAGTTATATCGGTTGTTGATGGTTCGCCTGCTTCCCGTGCAGGTATAGAAGTTGGTGATATTGTACGCAGGGTTGATGGTGTACAGATAAAAAAAATTTCAGACCTGGTAAAATCAATTCATGCAAAACAGGTGGGCTCACCTATTGAACTGGTTATTGCTCGTGACGGACAGCTATTGACATATAATTTTGTGTTAAATGAAAAAACAACTGCTAAAAAAGGTAATCAATGGCTCAATGCTTTGCAATCCAGGTATGGAATCACAATTGATGATTCACGCAATGGTGTGGTTATTGTCGAAGTTCTTCAATTTGGTCTTGCTTACAATGTATTAAAAAAGGGCGATATCATACAGTCAATTGATGGTATGGGTATTGCATCTTTACAGGATGTGATTGCAGTATTGAAAAAAAATAATGGAGTAATCCAAAATTGTATTGTACTGCGAGGCGGCAGGGTTATACGATGTTCCTTTAATTCACAGGAAGTTGAGTAATCATGAAGTGGATATATAGTACCATTTTATTTTTATTCTGTGCGATAGTAACTGTACATGTAACTGCTGATGAAGCAAAAGAAGTTATACTTGACACTCAATGGTATACTTCTTTACAAAATAGTGATGCAATCAAACGATTACAGATGCTTGACGCATTGAAGGATAAAGTGGTTAAAGCTCAGGGCCAGGTTATCAAAGTAGAAGAATCTAATCTTTTAAAAAAGAAATATCGAATTATCCTGTCTGTCAATCTTCCAAAGATAAAGATACTGTATTATTGCTATACCGACAAAGAAGATTATTCAGATCTTTTGCAGCCACAGGATACCTTTGAATTCAGTGGCCAGTTTGTTGTTGCAACACCACTCAATACTCGAATAGATGCCATACTATGTGATATTATTCTGGAAGATGGTGCTGTAGTAGTAAAATAGGGGATTATTCCCGGTAAACGGTGAATATATAATCCAGTATTGCAATCCTGTCAGTGTCGTCCAGCCCTACAAATGAAATGTCATAATGGGTGCTGTTAATACCTGTTACTTTGCCGGTTATATCTATATCTTTTGTGCCTAAGTGCAGGTGGCCCTTAACAAAATGTTCCGGTGTAATTTCTGTGTTAAGTAACGCTTCCCTGTCAGTAAGTTCAAGAATAGTACCCTGGTGCCATTGTATATCCTCAGAAGAAAAGCTTTTTGTGGTATTAATTGAAAATGTAAAGAAGGTAAAGGGAATATTTACTTTAGCTCTGAGACACTGACGTGTGGGGTTATAGACAACGGAATCGGTATGTTTAAGTAAAATGATGGGAAATGGTGAAGAAATTTTACCCATAACTGTAGTGGTGAAATCATACGAACCATCAGGATATGGCCATATATAACATTCCACAGTTTCATTTTCCGGGATATATGTAAAAAAATCCTCAGGTGATTTGCATATAAGAAATAAGTCATTATTTTCAATTAATGTAAGCAATGTATATCCATACCCTTTTTTATACACTCGGATAGGGGTATTGGTTTTAATGTCATTTGTTCTGGTAATTTTTTTCATGATACAATTTTCTCCAGAAAGTTAGTCAATACATGGTGTCATTACAGGCAATTTTTGCCCAAAAAACCAGTGAAATAATATAAAATAAAGCATTTCACGTCAAGGGCAAATTGTTAACGTCATGTAAAATTGTTATAATTAATGTACTCATACATATCGTAGAACCCTGG
Source organism: Spirochaetota bacterium (assembly GCA_029907515.1). Classification (GTDB taxonomy): domain Bacteria; phylum Spirochaetota; class UBA4802; order UBA4802; family UB4802; genus UBA4802. The sequence goes on from JARYLT010000012.1 coordinate 46,080, forward strand.
AGGGATTAAATTTAGGATACCATTGTGGTGAATTCAAAAAATTAGTTTTTAAAAATTTACAGTTCCCATAAAAAAGTATTGAAAAAAAGTTGTTGCAAATTGTATTATGTGCAAAAATAGTGGTAGTCCTTCTGCTGCACGCATATGCAGTGCAGCTACTATTATCCATAGGGGGTAACTATGAATAAATACGAATTAATAGTCATATTGCGGCCTTCGGACAAGCTAGAATCGCTTAAAGAAAAGGTCCGTGAAATTTTAAAGAAAAATCAGGTTGTTATTGAATCTGATGACCCATGGGGTATACGGAGTTTAGCCTATACTATCGACAGGGCAAATGACGGTTACTATGAGTATTTTATTGCCCAGATAAATCCCACAGCGGTGAGCAATATTATTGCCGAATTCAGATTGCAGCCGGATATCCTCCGATATCTTTTTGTTAAACTTCCAACACTAAGCAAAACAGCGTGACGTGTATGGCCGGTGATTTAAACAAGGTTATACTGGTAGGAAGAGTTGTCAGGGATCCTGAGTTGCGATACACTCCGGGTGGGTCAGCTGTTGTTTCCTTTTCAGTGGCCAATAACAGGATTTACGTAAAGAATAACGAAAAGCAGGAAGTTGTTTCGTTCTTTAATTGCGTTGCATGGGGCAAGTTGGCTGAAACTGTTGCCAATTACTGTAAAAAGGGGCAGCAACTGGCATTGGAAGGAAGACTGCAGCAGCGTTCCTGGCAGGATAAAGAAGGCAACAAACGTTCAACGGTGGAAATAGTTGCTGAATCGTTACAGTTTTTGGGTGGCCGACAGCAGGCTGATTCACAGGTTACTATCGAACAAGATGAGCCCGTTGATATAAATAGCGATCAGCCATTTGCTGATGATGAGATACCATTCTAACTATTCACATTAAGGTATAAGGAGTACTATAATGAGTGAAGAAATTAAACATGATGAAACTATAGAGGCGCAGGACAATGTTAATCCTCAGGAAGTTAAACCGGAAGCGGTAGCTCCTGAGGAAGATGATAAGGTGCTGGCAACAGCTGTTCAGGTACAGCGAATACCTAAATTTAAGAAAAAAGTATGTCGTTTCTGCGAAGATCCAAACTTAGCTATTGATTACAAAAATCCGGATTTGCTGGTCAGGTTTATTACCGATAGAGGTAAGATACTCCCACGGCGGATTACGGGAACCTGTGCAAAACATCAGCGCCATTTAGCGCGTGCTATTAAGCGTGCTCGTATTATCGCATTGTTGCCGTTTGTTGTAAAATAATTTTTTAACGTGACATTGTGGAACTGCTGCTTCATTTTATACTTGGTATAGCTTTAAGCGTAGTTATAGCTATGCTGGTGTATAAACTGCAATCACAATGGGGTGCGATAGCTCTTATCATTATTGCAACAGCCAGCTATATAGGTCTATCGTACCTTGTAAATGAAATGATCGGTATACAATTTATTATTGCTGGTGCAATTTTTGGGTATACAGCACAACGGTTTTCATTTCAGAAATATTTTATGACAAGTGTGCTGGTATTGTGGTTTTCGCTTCTTGTTGTCTACTATTTGCAGTATTATCTTAAAGGTGTTGATGTAGTTGCAGACAACCACGCAATGATACAGCAGATGATTGAAGGATCATCGTTAGATGCTGCAGAAAAGTCGGTTATGATGCAGCAACTTGAAAACTTTATGCCAACAATGCGCATACTTATGCCATTTTCGTATTTTTTCAGTTCAATTGTTATTTCGCTTTTTATATATGTTCTTGTGTATGCCTTTTTTATACGGTTTAAATTTTTAACAAATGCTAACAGCACGTTTGCTTTATTTCGTATTAATGAGTGGACTGTTTTTTTGCTCATTGCAAGCTGGGCAACAGTGCTTCTAAGCAGCAATGATCATATAGTATGGGCAATAGCTCTTAATGTGGGTCTTATTTTGTGTGTGGTGTACACCATTCAGGGATTGTCCATCGTAAGTTTCTATTTTGAGAAAAAGCAATGGCCTAAACTTTACGGTATAGTGCTGTTATTTGTTGGCATGCTGTTGGGGTTTCAGGTGCTCTTTTTTATCATAACGATGCTTATGGGTTTGGGCATCATTGATTTCTGGATGAATTTTAGAAAGATTGTTTAATTTTTTTCAAAGGAGTTTGACTATGAAGGTCATATTACAGAAGGATATTTCAAATTTAGGTGAAGCAGGTGATGTAAAAGAGGTTGCAGAAGGATATGCACGCAACTACCTTTTGCCCAAGAAACTTGTCATCCCTTATAATGAATCAAGTGCAAAAGCAATAGAACATCAGAAGAAGCTTGTAAAAATAAAGAAGGAAAAACGCAAAAAAGAAGGGCAGAAACTTGTAGAAGCATTATCCAATGTTGCCCTGACAATTGGTGCACAGGTTGGCGAAGAGGATAAGCTGTTTGGTTCAGTTACTGCAATTGATATAGCACAAAAGCTATCGCACATGGGATACTCAATTGATAAACGAAAAATAGTATTGCCTGAGCCAATAAAGAAGGCAGGGGAACATGAAGTAAAGATTAAATTGGATGAAGGGCTGTCTGCAACCATTAAGGTTACTGTGGTGAAGGAGTAACCGCATGCTTGATGCTGGCATGCCACCTCATGATGTTGAGGCCGAAGCTGCGTGCTTATCTTCCATACTATTAAGCAAAGATGCTTTATTAAAGGTTATTGAAATCCTCCAGGTGGAGGATTTCTACATTGATGCCCACCGAATGATTTATGAGGCTATCAGGGAATTAGAAATAAAAGCCATACCTATTGACCTTATTACAATAAAGCAGCGGCTGATTGACAAAAAGCAATTTGAAAAAGCTGGTGGCGACCCTGCACTGGTTAATATATACCGTACGGTTTCTACTGCAGCCAATGCTGAGTTTTATGCCAACAGGGTTAAA
>JARYLT010000130.1 GCA_029907515.1 Spirochaetota bacterium
TTCAGCTTCTTCTTTTATTATATTCAGTGCCTGTTCTAACGTTATTGGTGGCTTGTAAGGTCTGTCAGTGGCAATTAATGCATCAAATACATCCGCCAGTGCCATAATGCGTGCCTGCAGAGGGATTTGATCAGCCTTTAATCCATAAGGGTACCCCGTGCCATCTAATTTTTCGTGGTGTTTTGCTGCAATTTCAGGTATTCGCGCAAACTCAGGCGGCCACGGGATCTTGCTTACAAAATTATACGTATGTACCACATGGCTTTCTATTTCACGGCGCTCATCATCGTTTAAGCTCCCACGCCTGATTGTTAAATTCTTGATATAGTAATCATTGAATATTTCCATTTTCTGATTTTCCACATCACAGCAATCAAGTGACTGCAGCATGGCATATAAATGTTTAACCTCGTTTTCAACATCCATTTCCTTTACCATTGGATTGTTAAGTTCTATCACTTTTTGCCGTGCTTCAAGTATCTTGTGTAATATATCATCTCGTTCAATTTCTATTGCATTAACGTTTTCAAGGTGTTTATCAAATTCATCATCTTTTTTCAATTCATTAAATATTGTCATTGCATACTTCAATTGCTGATATCGATACAGATATTCAAGTTTTAGCAAAATATTTTCTAAATCTTTTGGATACAATTTATGCGATTTTAAAAATATTGCAGTGTCAATGTATACCTTCCCAAAGTCATGTAACAGAGCTGCATATTCCAGTTCTTTCAATTCAGTGTCGGTAAATGTAATGGTGCCAAACGGCCCTGTAGTTTCTTCATTAATGGCATGAGCTACTTTCAAGCACACATCGGCAACCCTGAATGAGTGACCTGAGGTTGCAACATCACGTGATTCAATTGCAGTAACCGATGCCCTGACAAATTCTTCAAACTGCTGTTGAATCTGCCGTATCATGCGGTTGTTTTCTATGGCAATAGCAGCCTGCGATGCCACCGCTTCCATTAAACTTTCATATCTTTTCTGGAATGGGACTACCTTTGTGTTAAAATCTTCCTCGCAGGTTAATGTAATTGAATATGCTTCGTTCCCATTATAATTATTTTCAATGTCTTCCTTACTATTAATAAGCTGTATTACACCAATCGTTTTGTTAATATGATTAATCATAGGTACAACAAGCATTGATTTTGAGCGATAGTTATGCGCTTTATCAAATGATGAATTAAACGCAACTGGATCATCAGGTCCAAGTTCATACACATCCGGTATATTGAGTACCTGCTGAGTTACTGCAACATAACCAGCAATTGAATTTTTATCCATAGGGATGGTAAATTCCTCGTATGGCAGGTCTTTTGAAAATGTATGTGAGTGCTTAAACCGCAATACCTTACTGCCATTTACCTCTTCAACCAGGTAAATACTTCCTGCATCAGCACCGGTTATGGTTTTGCTTAAATGCAAAATTAACTTTAACAGCCTATCAGGATTCTTTTCAATAGAGAGTGCTTTGCCAATATTAATCAAAGCATCAAAATCTCTCTGGGTATCTTCCAGCTGGTGAAGATGCTGCCGATTTAAATTTTTAAATTCAAAATGCTGTCGGGCAATAAATTTTATTTTGAGTACAATAAATTCAAATTCACCTGCATTAATACCTTCAGTATACAATGCAAGCACATCCTGCATCATGGTTGAGTCACAGGTATTGCCAACACATACATATCCCACATAAAGGTGATTTGCTGACCTATCTACGCTTTCAACTATTGATTTTATTTCTTCACAGGCATTAGATGGTACAATGCACAATACAGCATTACAATTTTCGGGTGTAGCATTTAAAGAATGTAAAATTCCAGGCAGTTCATCATAAGGAGGGTATATATAGTGAATATCTGCATCAAGCTTTCCAGGAATGGAAACCCTATTTCTTAATGCATTATCAATTATAATGCAACACATAATGCGTAATGATCCCAAACAAATGTCCTCAAAGATATTTATTATTTATACATACGATATAAAATAAATAAAAAGTCAATGTAAAAAATATTTATAGGCACATCTATAAACTGCTTTTATCCTTAAAATTTACAATAAAAAAAAGCAGTTTTATCCTATAAATGTGCCAACAAGGGAACATCCTTAAAAATTAGTTTTTAGAAGTTCCCTTATATTTCAATCTCTTCAGAAATGGTATGCAGCTCTTCCTGGGGTTGTGTTGTAGCTGGCTCTTGCGTCTTTTCATCATAATGCAGAAATGAATCAGCTTCATCCGCCGTTACAGTTGCAGTTCTAATCTCTTCTTCAACCTGTTCTTTAGTTTCTGCTTTTTCCTCCTGGGCAATTGCTGCTTCTTTTTGCGGAACTTCCTTCTTTTCTTCTTCTTCACCTTCTACTATTGCCATATGGTCACGTGATTTATAATATTTTGCTCTTGCAGTAAGCTGGCTTGGTTTTTCAACTATAGTTTCACCAACATTAAATTGTAAATTAGAGTCCGACAAAAGAAGATTTGTTGTTTTCCCCATTCTGGATGCAACATAGCCCAACATCCTGAAAAGTTCATCAATACCAAAATTAAGTTTAACAGGATCATTACTCTTCAATGATACACCCTTTTCAACAAGCTTATTTTCAAGCAGGGCATAAATACGAGTAATTGGCTTGTCATACAGTTGTGACTCAAGCTGAATATAGGTAAACCATATACGGTGCGATAGTTCCTTGAAAATAAGCTGGGTGATGGCAGGCATCTGTTCCATAACCGCCACCAGCGATTCTTTTTTTATAGGAAGCAACACTGTTTTGCCCCAGCTAATGGCAGCCGCATTCCTTGGTTTATCAGATATTAATGCCATCTCGCCAAATACATCACCATCTTTTAATACCGAAAGTATAATCTCACTTTCACTGGACAATTTAACAATTTTTACTTTGCCCTCTTTAATAATATACATTTCATTTCCGGGTTCATCCTCGCAGAAGATCATCTGCTGGTCAGTATATATTTTGTACGGTGATTGAATGACCGGAGCTATCGCCCCCTTAACTTTATCTTTAATGCTTTCAAGCATTGTGGTAACTACACTGGCAAAAAGACCCTGGGGATACAGTTCTAAATAACGTTTACAGCAGTAATATGCGTGGTTGTTGCTACCATTATTATAGAAATATCGTATATGATTGTACAGCGCTTCTTCAGGGGTTTCAAGCTCAACACCCCTGTCTTTGAGTGCAATCATCATTTCATTATACGCACGGAGTTCATTTGAAAAATAGTTTAACACCTTAATGGCTATCTGGGGTTTCTTTGATAAAAGATTAATGAATTCCTGTTTGGTTAAGGTTGTCACCACACTGTCCACACGTGCAATTGCTGATTCCATGCGAGGTTTATTGCACAGGGATGCAATGACTCCAAAGAATTCGCCATCTTTGAGTATATTTTTATATATTGGAGCATTTTTATTGTAGCGATCTAACTGCACTACACCTTTATCAACAATATAGACAGTATCAGCGTCTTCATCGCCTTCTATGTAGACGTATGCTCCCTTTTTAAAAAGGCTTTTCTTCATATCCTACATCCAGTAAACCTGCATAGTATTCTTCAATGTATTCTGTACTTCTTTACCAGCAATCAGACCAACCAGAGTCAGAGCAAAAGGGATTGCACATCCTGGTCCTTTTGCTGTGATGATTGTACCATCAACCACAACCGGCTCATTAACTATAGTTGCACCGGTAAGCTCATGCTCAAAGCCGGGAAAGCATGTTGCTTTTTTGCCATACAATATTTCACTGGCACCCAGTACAATAGGTGCGGCACAAACTGCAGCCACAAACCCGCCTTTTGAATAAATATGTTTTATGAATTTAATCACATCATCATTGTGTTTTAGATTTTCACTTCCTGGCATTCCACCTGGTAACGCTATACAATTATAATCGACAGGATTGCATTTATGCAATAGTGTATCAGCATTAACCACAATGCCATGGGAACCGGTGACCAGGGTATCAGACAGCGCTGCAGACTGTACATCTAAATTTGCCCTTCGCAGCACATCAATGATTGTTATGGCTTCTATCTCTTCAAATCCAGGTGCAAGCGGCACAATTATTTTCATGGTCCTCCTCCTTACTAAAATAAGATTGATTCTAAAGTGTCATTTTTAATCACCAAACTGTCAGATTGAGAAATTCTAACATGTCATTTCGAATTCCCTGATGAGCAAGAAATCTTTTAAACACCAGCAGTCATTCTGAGGGAGCGACAGCGACCGAAGAATCTCTTCGTTTATAGCTCTGAAATTCTTCGGTTCTTCAGAATGACGTGATGTCTAGCTCACAATAACAGTTTCCCACGTCATCCTTCGTTTATAGCTCTGAGATTCTTCGTCCCGATACAATCGGGACTTAGAATGACATTAATGATATAGATTTCTTCTCACTGCCTTCGCCAGAATGAAATTGCAAAAATGTTCAACACAGTAATGATCCCCAAGAATAGTACATTAATTATTAGTATTAATGTACTATATGCCGCCAATAAGTCAATCAAATGAGCTATCGCCTATTGTGAAGCTTTTAGCCAGTCTACCAGGATGGCATGTACCGTATGTGTGAGTTCGTGTAAATGATTTTTTTCTTCTGTGGTAAAATCTGACAGGACATACTCTGCAACCGGCGTATCATCGTGTGGCCGGCCAACACCAATCCGTATCCGGTAAAAGTCAGGGGTTCCCAGGTGCTGCTGAATAGAACGAATACCGTTATGCCCTTTATGGCCTCCGCCAAATTTCATTTTTACATGCCCAAACTGAAGTTCTATTTCATCGTGCAGAACAATGAGGTTTTCAGGGGTTTCTTTATAATATGATAGCACCTTTTGCACTGCAATGCCGCTGTTATTCATATAGGTTTGGGGCAGCACAAACAAACAATCATACCCTTCAATAGTACCGTTTCCCGTGATGGCATCATGCTCTTTTTTGTTTATTACAATGGAATACTTTCTGGCAATTTCCATGCCAGCAATCATGCCAACATTATGCCTGTTACCAGCGTATTTCTTTCCCGGATTTCCTAAACAAGCTATTATTTTCATTGTGAGGATATATATAAGCGTGCTTCTTCTATAGTATTTTTAATTTGCAAATGCTGATCAAGCTCTGTTAACTTAAATAATTTTATTATGTCTTCACTGCATCCGGTAATAACTATTTTTAATTTCTTTGGCTCTGCCTTTTTGTGGGAAGCAATAAGCAAACTTAAACCAGCACTGCATATAAATGATAATTCGCTGAAATCAATAATGATGTTATTCTTTTTTTCAAGTGCGGTATATATTTCTTTCTCAAACTGTTTAATATGTTCAGTAATAAGAGAGCCTTCAACCTTTATGATAACAAGGCCATCAATACTCTTTCTGGTTATTTTCATTGCAACATCAACCCCTCTCATGGTCTATTAGTAACAATATATAGGCATTTATCCTAATTTTTTACATTTAATTGTCAAGCAAAAGATGTGCTATACTTCAAAAGAAATATGTAAAATTTACCTTTAGTGTATGTATAAATATAAACCTTTTATTATTAAAATCAAAGTTTATTTGTTAACAAAGAGTTTGTGAATATTACTAACATGTCACGATTGTGATTATTAATTATAATTACCTGCTTATCATAATATACACCATCATGTCATGACATCTTGCTTTAACTTTGCATATACATAATAAAATGTCAAATAAATAAGTTGACAATAACCCCACTCTATAACACTGTGTAGTTCTTAATTATTTGTATATATTAATTTACTCTATTTACAGGAAATTTTGACCATGCGCGCTGCACGAATAGTTGCCCCTCGGAGGTTTTCCGTTGATGATGACCCCATCCCTGATTGCCCTGATGCTCATGTCAGGGTTAAACTTTTAAAAGCTGCTATCTGCGGTTCAGATTTTCCATACTTTGCAAATGATTATCCAAAAGAATCTTATCCACTACCTCCCGGTTATCCCGGTCATGAATGTCTGGGAGTTATTGAAGCATCAAGAGTTAAGCATATAAAAGAAGGCACTCTGGTAATGTATTATCCCCCTTTTCTGGATGCATACAAAGAATACCATGTCACTCCACCTTCACGGATACAGGAAATACCCAATTCATTGCCCTTAAATGAGCTTTTAATGACACAGCTTCTGGGTGCAGTTTCACACTGTGCATTCAGAATAGACAAACCATACAATAAACATGTTGTTGTAATGGGACAGGGACCTGTTGGTTTGTTCTTTACTGCACTTATGAAAAACTTTGGTGCCCGCAGTATTATAGGTGTTGATATTCTGGATTATCGGTTGAGTGTTTCAAAACTAATGGGAGCCACTCACACCATTAACCCTGAAAAGGAAGATTTAATTGAATCAGTAAAGACAATTACCGGTGGTTCACTGGCTGATATTGTTATTGACGCATACGGGCAGAATGTGGCAGTTATTAATAAATGCTTTGAGATAGCAAAACATAATGGGCAGGTTGCTTTTTTTGGTATTTGTTTAGAAGAAGCGCCACGGCTGCAATTCAATACATTTTTCAGAAAAGAACTGCGCATGATAGCTTCTGTTGGCCCTGATCTTTCCATGGATTATCCATACGCGCTGGATATGATTGTTAAAGGAGCTATCGACGTAACTCCAATTTTGACACACGACCTGCCTTTTGAAGATATTCAAAAAGGTTTTGAAATGGCAATACAACGAGCTGACAATGCAATAAAGATTGTATTAAGCTTTTAAATGGTATACTGTTAACAAAAAGAGGTTATATTATGCCACGAGCAAAAATATACGGATATGTAGCAGTTATTGTTTCAGCGCTGCTGGGAATTGCATTTGTATATTATGCATTTATACATTTTGACATGTATTCATCGTTACATTTTTCTTCTATTGATACCGGTGCATACTGGGCTGTAGTTACGCCAATTGCCGTCATTACCCTTTTTATTTTAGCAACCGGTTTTTGGGTTGGATATACAATTTTAACGATAAAGGTGGCTCCTCCTATGCCAGAAATAGTTGAAAAGAAGGATAATTCAAAATTTAAGGCATTCTTGCTTTGCCTGGTTACCGCTGCTCTTGCAGCGTGGTTTGTATATGGGTTGTTGCATCATTACTATCTAGCTATTGCTATTCCAGCTGCATGCATAACACTGGTTATCCTGGGCATGGTGTTCTGGGTTGGCATTGCAATAATTACAACACGTTCAACTCTGAAGAAAGATAAATAGCCATTTATGCGTGCACTATTTTTGTGTTACCGTGGAAACCCGTTCTGTGGCGGACAGGGCATTTATTTATACAATCTCACCAGAGAACTGGCGCAACTGGGTGTTGAGATTGATGTCATTGTTGGCCCACCATACCCTGACCCCATGGATGAATGGGCTACGGTATACAGACTTGAAAATCTTAATATGTGGGCAATAAAAACAAAACATTTCCCCTATGAAAAGCTTATCAAACTGTATAAGCCATGGCATTTTACGGATTATGTATTAACCCGCTTTCATATTTTTCCAGAAATGGAAACATTCAGCATGAAGGCTTTTTTTCTGCTGCGAAAGCTCCTGAAAGAAAAACATTACGATATTATCCACGATGTGCAGTGTTTAGGCTGGGGACTTTTACCCATGAAAGGCTACGGCATACCGATAGTTACTACCGTACATCATCCACTTACCAAAGATCGT
>JARYLT010000131.1 GCA_029907515.1 Spirochaetota bacterium
ACTGGATGTTTACCAAAGATGATAATGACCTGGATTTAGATAAAGCACTGGAAGAACTGATAGGCTATGATGCAGCAGGCAGCGACCAGTGGGGTAAAGGATTGGCAGCATTTGTTGATCACAGGGATAGTACTCATCCAAATTACAAAGGATATAGCTCGAAAAATTTCTATAAGATGATTAATGGAGTAGGCGAACTGCTGAGCAATAACGGGCCATTAACAAATGGGAATTTCTGTATAACTGAAGATTTAATTTCTATGCTTGATAAAACATTGACAAGTGTAACAGCAACAAATGAGCAGTTGAAAGCATTACGCCATACACTGGGTGTAACAATGACCTATTATGATGCAGATTTGAATGCATGGGTCAATGCACCGGAACTATCGGCTATATTGTTTAATAAATTACCACAGTTGCTCAATGCCTACAAAGGTAACAATTTAAATCTTTTAATTGCTGGACTTAATATGATGCAGGATGATGGGTTTGTTGAATACATGCTGACAACAATGAAAACTGATTACCCGTCAAAGCAGGTTTTTGAAGAGTTATACGCCTTTTTAGGAAGCGACCTGGTTGCAAACCCTGATTCGCGATTATGGAATGATGTTGAAGAGCTTATAACCCAGTTTGCTGTTATGCTTGATAACAGCAGTAGTAAGTCATACAGGGCAACCACATTTGATGAATACATTAATCCTGTTTATTCAAATTCTTCTGAGTATCTGTACAGTAATGAGTTTGACCCATATACCGGGTTAGGGATGATATTAACAAAATAAATACGCAAAGAAATGGTTTACAACCCCACTCACAAATTTTGCAGGGTGGGGTATATGTTTTTTTTAGACAGGGAGATCTAATCTTTAATATTCTGCATTCAGGTCAGGTTTTTAGTAATCATGTATTCAATGTGTTGTTACAATAATAAATAATAAATAATATTGAAAATCTATTTTTAATTTTATGAATATATTACAATAAATCGTAAAAAAAATAATATGTTAACAAAAATAAAATTTTTTTGTAAAATATTTGATTAATAGTTGACAATACTTACCAGTCGGTATTAATATATATTCATGAATTAGTACATCTAGACGGTAAATACTGGTACGCCAGTTTGAAAGGTTTGCTATGAAACTATCAGGTCAAATTTTAACACATCAAAGAGATGGTGAGTGTTTAACAAAAGATTTTTTTGTGGGGAATAGGGTACTTGAATGTCGGAAACGAGTTAATCAATTAGACCGACATGTCAGTACTATTTATAGTATAAAACATATTGTTCAATCTATAATGCATTCATGGTTAAAAACAAAGAAAATATTTCATATAATTCAGGAGGGGCATATGAAAGTTTTGAAATCATTTCTATTCATATTCATATCTATGTTTCTACTTTCCTGTTCTGAAGGGAAATTCTGGTTTCAGCGCAATGACCCCGAACCACCATACAGGCTTTTTGATTTATTAGACGATTATCCTGCATTATATGATGCATTTTCCGGCATTGATCAGCATACTTTTAATGTTCTTTTAGCTGATTCAATTAATGCTGATGTGGATGCTGTTAAAGATGTGCTACCTGTTGTTGCTGACCCGGTGGTTGTTGATCCACTTGTTGATACTATTGGTGCACTTCGTTCTATTGTTGGAAGAATAATACAACAGGATGACTATGAGTGGCCTAATGATAGCTATGATAGCTATGCAACGGATCTCTATAGCTTTTTGGATGATTTGAGTGCCACCAGCCCCGGTACTACTGATGAAATAGTGAATATTTTACGAAAGATAATTGGCTATATACAATATGCTCATGGAAATGAACTGGAAACTGTAATGGCCGATTTAATAGCATTTTTACAGGAGGATACCAGCGGGCAAAATTTGAAGGATGTGTTCCCGTTATTACAGGAAGGCTTAGGAAAGCTGTTAGTTCGTGCCAACACGTATTATGATGATACCAACAACCGGTTAGGCAATGCTGCGTTAGGTATGGATGCGCTGCTTTCAGGTATAAATGACATTGCAACAGGTGACCCTGAAGCACGTGAGGCTCTGTATGATGTTATACGGGAAACGGGAAATGTGATGACTACTGAAGTTGATGGGAATTCATTTGCAAAAATTCTACAAAAGTTGATGGAAAATTTAGAAGATTATGCAACAGTAGGGGGTTATTATTACGGGGATGGTATTGCTACAACAGAATATTATGCTGATACAACTGGTGTTGCAACTGGTTATTATGTCAATACAGAACTGCGCAATGGCATAAAGAGCATGTGGCCAGCTTTAATGATGTTATTTATACGTGCAAAAGAAAATGTAATCGATAGTCCTATTAGTGATCCCCAAGGGCGTTCGGTTATTGAATGTTTATCGGAGTCTTTATATAATTTAAAAATCAATTGTGGTATAGATTTTGAAAATTATAAGCTTGAACCTTCATTATTGCGTATGGTGACATACAATGGATTGGGAGAGTTGCGAAATAGTGCAACATATAAAGTATCATATTTGGATCATTTATTATATACATTGAAACTTGCCAATGAGTTTGGTTTCCTGACAAGGAAAGTAACTGCATCACCTTATTATGACAGCAATGAACCATATCAGAATAATTATCTTAATAATTATACCAGTGATAGTGGTGGATTAACAGCACGATTACATGGCTTACCAACAGGTGGAATTATGACCGTTAACGACAGTTTATATCCCACATGTGGAGGGTTAAAAGAAGCAAGAAGTGCGAGTCAGAATTTTACTATGTGGTATTTGGGTGCATATAATTTGTCTTTGGATTGCAGGGTTACCCAAAATTCATGGAGCGGTAAAACTGGGGGATTGGTGACTAGTACAACTATAACCAGTAGAGGGCAGGGTGATTATTTATTCCGCTCAAGAAATCCTTTTACATCAGCTCAGGCAAATAATTATAAATTTTATTTAGGTTCTGACTTCCCGGTTCTTGCACTTTTAAGTGGAGCATGTGCTGGGGACGCTGGAATTCCAAATGGTGGAAGAACAGGAATAACACCTACAAATAATAACACCTCGGTAGGGGATGCCAATAATGATTACAGGACATATTATCCATATGTAGGGAATGGTTTAGGAGAACTAAATACCGGAAGGTGGACTTTGGGATGGATCGCCCGTGCTTGCTGGGAAGGTGAAGGTCCTTATTACTATGCAGATCCAAATGCCACTACCGTTGTCAGTGGAAGTAAAACATATTATGTATATTACAGGCCAGATGGGAGAATTTATGCATTTGTTTATAAGCCCAGTTCTAACCCATCTACATGGGAATATTTTTATCCATCTGATGGTGGTAATGATGCAGATGATCCAAGTGGACAAACTTTAGTAACTGATAAGGGGACATTTAAATTAAGAGAAAATCGTTATAAGGCATACTGGGATACTGATCATTATATGGTACGGTCAACTAATATTAATTATCATGATGATAACAACCATGCTCCAACAGGGTGGACCGGGTATTATTCCCCAGCTAGTGTTGTGACAGATGGGACTGATCCATTGGCAAAATATAAGATGCATTCTTTAAAAGGTACAACAGGAAGAAATCAATATAGTGATGATCTGGATGCATATACAAGCAATTCCGGTGCAATACGATTTTATGAAAAAATTTCCGAGGGTGATGGTTCTAGGGCATGTGCTAGTCAGGAAGAAGCCATGTACCGCAATTTCCAGTGGCTGGTTCTTGAAAAGAAATTTGTATTCATAATGCCTATGACTTCATATGTATATATTAAAGCTGTGGCTGCATATATGTGTAATATTGATTTATATATAGATGCACCTTTGTTTGTAATAATTGAAGGCAATGGTCTTGTTGGTATGGCAACAGCTAAAAAGACTGGGGCTGTTGGTACCTGGGTGTTTAAAGGAAATCAGGGGTTTGATATAGTGAGACCGCAACCAAACGGTGTTAACTATGGTGATTCATTTGAACCTGGTGATGGACGTTTGTGGGTAATAGTGAAAGAAGATAGCTCATGGAAAAGCTTACTTGGAAACACTGATGGTGATTATGTAGGTGTTGATACAATATGGGATACAATTTTAGGTAATGGTAATGTATTGCCAAATGTTATTGGGGATAATATAGTAACTATGGCAAGGATGGCATTTTTACAAAAGGACTATGTTGCTTCATCTTCATCAGATATTGGCAATGAGTCATCATCAGTATGGCAAAACCGCAATAAATTATTGCCAGTTGTGACAGCACTAGCGGGTGTTTTGCACGGCAAATCATATTATGAAAAACCTTTAAGTGGATACTGGTATAACTTTGCGGGCAATCATAAATATCCCTTAAAATATTTAGGAGATCTTATATCATCTCTGGTAAGTCCTGTAGTGCGGTATTATAAAACACCATATACCGGTGCATCAAAGGGATGGTTTGTTCCACAGATGGAGAATCATCATAGCAGAGGGACATATGCTTTCTTTACTCCAAAACCTGTAGATAATAATGTTGATTTTAAACCAAGATCCCAACTCAGGACTATTGCACAAATTTTAACTGAAAGCACACCGAATGCAACTGCCAAGGTTAATGGTCTTATACCAGCACTGGCAAATACGAATATTGTAAGTAAACTATTGGCATTTTTGCAAAAGACTGGTAGAAACGATAGTATATATGCTTATCAAAATGAAGATAGTAGTAATTATACTGATTGGGGGGCAAAACAGAAAATATTTTATGGTTTAGAGCAGATAATAACTACAATTAAAGCTGCAAAGAGTAAAGAGTTGAAAAGTACGTATTATATAGAAAATGTTAATTATCCGACATGGATGTTTACCAATGATGATGGGACATTAAGTATGTCTGATGAAAATCATGGTACGGTAAATTTTAATACAGCACTTAATGAATTAATAGGTTCGTCAGATACAGATACTACACCCGATGCTGGTGAAAAAGGCCTGGCTGTGTTTGTGGATGGAAGGGATGATAGTAATCCTGACCGTAACTGGAACAATTACTATAAACTCATGAATGGCATTGCTGAACTAATGAGCAATCAGGGCTCAACAACAGGGCAATACTGTATAACCAATGACCTCATCAGTGTCATTGATAAATCCCTCACCAGCTTCCAGGCAACGGATGCACAGCTAAAAGGCCTGCGCCATACACTGGGTGCCTTGTTATATTACTATGATGGAAGCCAGTGGGTAGTGCCTAATGAGTTGAATGATATACTTACAGGATACCTGCCACAGATTTTACATGGGTTTGCAGGTCATTATAATAATCTTATGACAGTAGCAAATAATATGCTGGTGGATGATGGTTTTGTGGAATACTTCATGACTAACCTTTCATCAAGTTATCCATCGCAGCAGGTGCTTGAAGAGCTGTATGCATTCCTGGGAACTGATTTAATAGCAAATCCTGATTCACGGCTGTGGGATGATTTAGGTGAATTGCTTATTGCATTTGCAAGCATGATGAATGATGTGGAAGGAAGCAAATATTATAAAGCAACAACGTTTGAGGATTTAACCAGGCCTTCATACTCTTCACCTACGGAATATCTCTATAGTGAAGAGTTTGATCCATATTCAGGGCTTGGTCAGGTATTAACTAAATAGTAATTATAAAAGGCAGCCTCAGTGTGAGGCTTGAGGCTGCTTTACTACAGTAAACGTATTTTTGGAACTATCGAACAACATAAAAAAGTGAAGGGTTTGGGATATCATATACAATTTTTATAGAAACTATTTATTGTATGGAGGTTATGATGTATAGATTGCCTGGTAAACTTGTTGTAATGATATGTGCGATAGTTACTGTGCAGACAATTGCATATGCTAACTTTGCCGATACGTATGGATTTTCAGCAATTGGAATTTCACGTGGTAATGCTATGACGGCAGTGGTTAATGACTGGTCAAGTGTATACTATAACATTGCAGGCCTGGGGAGGACACGCGGGTATATAACAGAACCTGTACAGGAACAAAAGGACATGACACTGAAACAAAAAGGTGGAAAAGAAGAGCCATCGAGCAATACAACTGTATCGCCGTATGATCTGTTTCCATATAAAGATCAATTAGCTATTAATTATATGTATACACAGCCGCAAATGACTATTGATATACCCCGCACGGACATTGTGGCTGATAAGGAATTACAATTTGGCACGGTTACACTGGGACTGGTACTTGATTTGAATCATTTTGTAAAGATGCCTTCGTTCATATCATCAAGCAGATTTGGTCTTGGTCTGGGTTTAATGCAGGATGGATCGCTTGTTAAGGTATATGATATAGATTTGCGCACCCATGACTTTGTACGGTATGGAAAAGAAGCTGAAAGAGCAGTTATACTGGCTGGCATGGGTTTTGGATTTATGGATGATGTGTTTGGAATTGGATTTGGGGCAAATGTATGGACAGGAGGAAGAGGTGCTGTAAAATTAACAGAAGTTGAACTTGGACCTGGTGAACAAACGCCAAATTCTGAAGTACAGATGGAATTAACACCAAAAATTGCGCCTGTTGCAGGATTATATATATCTCCTGGGAAGAAGATTAATGCTTTGCGAGGACTTGATGTAGGAGTTGCATACAGAGGCGAAGTATATATGGAAGTAGATCCCTTTGCAACCAGTGCAGAACTATATACAGCAGGTGTAACACTTGAAATGGCATTGAGTATTTTTGATTACTATACACCACAAATTATTTCTGGTGGGATTGCATATACTTTTCTACCCATAAAGCCATTGTCAGGGTTAACACTATCATTAGATGTAGAATACCAGATGTGGTCAAAATGTAAAGTATCAAAATCAAAAGAAGCATACTGGGCAAATAAAGGTGTAGAAATACCCAAATTTCAGGATATCATAGTACCAAAAGTTGGTGTAAGCTATAACTTTGGCTGCTTATCTTCAAAAATGCAATGGCTAACGTTAAATCTAGGGTATTCATATAGACCTACGTATGTTCCTGATGATGCTGTTAATGACGCGTCATTATTCAATTTCATGGATGCTAACACACATATTGGTTCATTGGGATTGAGTTTTACAATACCAAAAACAGGACCAATGGTTGCTCCAGTTGTCATTACATTAGCAGGACAGATGCAGATGTTGCAGGAACGTCAGGTTAAGAAGGATAGAGTGGCAATTAAGCAAATATACGATAATTTTGATGGTAATCCAGATGAAGATTATACTCAGGCTGAAATTGATGCATTATATCCGGATTATTCATATAGCGGGACTGTTTACAGTGGTTTTGTGGAGGTAGCATTACGCTGGTAAAATATATATAATTGGCTTTATTTTCATAAAGCGCCCCATATCTATAATATATTTTTTGGCGAACATAGAACCCCCTTTATGTTCGCCTTTTTTTATTTCTAAGGCTCTGACCCCCTTTTTTAAGCATTTACTTCCTCTACTTTTTTAGCGTACTACGCGTTCTCTGCGTGCGTTTCCATGCTCTGACCCCTGTTTTGCAAATTTTTTTATGAAAAATTACAAAATTTTCTCCAATTCTTTTCAATTTTTTCCACCAGAAGCGTTGTATATAATGAAAGCTTCATGTACATCTTACTATAAATATACGGA
>JARYLT010000132.1 GCA_029907515.1 Spirochaetota bacterium
GTGAACATACGCGGGCATTACAAAGCATTTACCATAACAGGTTTTACCTTTGCAGCAAAACGTATAGGCTACTTGTATTTAGAGGGCATTGGTGATGTAACTGCTGCAAACGCGCTTAAAGGATGTGAAATTTTCATTGATTCAAGTGAAACTGAAGTAACACTTGAACCTGATAGTTATCATTATTCAGCAATCATTGGTTGCCAGGTTTACTATAACAATGCAGTCTTTGCCCAGGTAATTGATATTCTTCAGACCGGCGCAGCCGATACACTGGTACTCAAAACACCCGAAGGCAAAGAATACCTTATACCGTTTGTTGAAAGTATGGTAAGCACCAGTCGATTGCACGAACGAATTCTTGAGATTTTCCCTATTGAAGGGCTTATTGAGTGAAGATCTTTAAAATTATTACGCTATTCCCGGAATTTTTTGAAAGCCCCCTGCAAACCGGGCTTATGGGAAAAGCGGTTGAAAAGGGATTGTGTCTTTTTGAAATAATAAACCTGCGTCAGTGGGGCGAAGGTCAGTACCACCAATGTGACGATTATCCGTATGGTGGCGGAAGCGGCATGGTGCTTATGCCAGGACCCTTATTTAAAGCCATTGAATTGCATAAGGGTGACTCAACCGTCATTTACCCGTCACCATCAGGAGTATTGTTGACGCAAGAGCTTGTAAAGAAGCTTTTTATATACGATAGTTACTGTTTTATATGTGGCCAGTATGAAGGCATAGACCAGCGGGTGATTGACCGCTTTGTTGATTATGAAATATCTGTTGGCGACTATGTCCTTTCAGGCGGCGAGTATGCAACATTAGTTATTATTGATGCATTATGCCGATATATACCTGGATTTATGTCAAATCCGCAGTCGTTGCTTGAGGAAAGCTTTGAAAATTATCTTTTAGAATATCCGCAGTATACACGACCGCGCGAAATTGACGGGATGGCGGTACCGGATATACTTTTAAGTGGCAATCACGAAAAAATACGGCAATGGCGATTGGAAAAAAGTATTGAAAAAACTAAGGCAGTAAGGCCTGATCTGTATAGATTGTATAAAGCAAAAAAGGACGAGGTAGAACAATGAAAGCAATACAGTTAGTACAAAATGAATTGAGTAAAAGTTACCGTGACGTAAATTTTGAGGTGGGCGACACCGTTAAAGTCCACTACAGAATAATTGAAGGGGACAAAGAGCGAATCCAGGTATATGAAGGCATCGTTATTGCTATTGATAATAAAGGCATTAGCAAAACCTTCACAGTGAGGCGAATATCCTATGATGTAGGTGTTGAGAGGATATTTCCGCTGCATTCTCCACGAATTGAAAAAATTACCGTAGTCAGAAAGGGCAAAAAACGAAGAGCAAAACTCTATTTTCTGCGTGAACGAACTGGTAAATCAGCAAAGCTTAAAGAAGTACGTTCCCGGAAAAAAACCATTGAAACACCTGCAACACATGAGGTTGTTGACAATTCAGAAAACACTGAACCAAATGCATAAAGTATGGGTGCAAAACCTGATTTTGCAATAGAACAGGAAGAATGTACAAAAGGCTATAACATTATTGCTGGCATAGATGAAGCAGGAAGGGGCTCCCTGGCAGGGCCTCTTTCTGTTTCTATGGTCATCTATCCAGCTGAAATGTTCAGCAATCCCCCAGAAGAAATCTTACGTTACATAGATGACTCAAAGAAGCTTTCCCCTAAAAAACGCATCCAGGCAAAAGATATCATTACACACTATTGTTTGTGGTATGATTGCCTTCTTGTGCCGCCTGAAATAATTGATGAAAAGAATATCAACGGAGCCACATATTTTGCCATCACTACGCTTTTGCAACAATGCCCACACACACCCCACACAGTGCTTCTTGATGGCAATTTTTCTTTTCCACTATCGCTGCCGTATAAGTCCATTATCAAGGGTGATTGCCTGTCGATTTCCATTGCATCAGCATCAATCATTGCCAAGGTAACCCGTGATGAATATATGATTAGCATTAATGAAACATATCCTGAATATGGCTTTACACACCATAAAGGGTATGCAACTGCAAAGCATATTGATGCCATAAAAAAATACGGACCATCGCCTCTGCACCGGAAGACCTATGAACCGGTTGCATGTTTATTCTATGAACTATCGCTATTTCCATGAAAATTACCAACAACATTGTTAGCGCACACCGTACGCACTCATCAGCCATTACACTGAAAAGCGGTCAGATTGTCATAGGTACCATCACAAAACGTTTAACAGCAAACACCGCTATGGTGCGTGTGGGAAATCAGATTTTTGAAACACGTTTTGCCAGAGGGCTCCCACAATCCAACCATATATTACTAAAATTTGATACAATAACTGGTAACCGTTTTATTTTTTCACTGGTTGAACCTAAAGCTCTGGGTAATACCGATATACTGAGTGCAACACCCTCAAACTATGCATTATTTATGCGAAACCTCAATGCTATAGATTCGCTGACTGTGTTTTCCATACACAAGGCACTATTTGACACAAATGCTAACCGTGAATATACATTTACAGTGATTGCCCCACTTTTACAACGTTTGTTGCAAAAAGGTGTACCGGAAAAGCTGCTGGAAAAATTTTGTTACACTTTATCTAAAGACACTGGTATAAGTTTAACTATGCATATATTACAAAATATTGGCGATAGTTCATTACAGGATTTTGAGCTTCATGATGATGATATTGAAAGCCTTATGTCAATGATGTCAAAAGATGATATTGAAAGCCTTGTACAATATCTGGGCGATAGCTCCGGAAATGTGTTCACAGTACCATTGTATGATGGCAATTCATTCAGTGATGCATATATTCTTTCCGATGATAATTATGTGTGTATTGATGTGACATTTTCACATTTAGGGAAGTTGAATATTATGATAACCCAGAAGGATACGATAGCTGCTACCATATACTGTTTTACTGACGCTGCCTTCAGCCAGTTACATCAGCAATGCCCTATAATAGCACGCAGTATCCATGAACAAACCGGGAAAAAAGCAGCCTGTAGCTGTATACAAAGAAGTGATTGGGAAGAAAAAATTATTGCATTAATTAACAATATGTATATACAATATAGTATTGATTTTTCTGTATAGGAAAGTCCATAATGGAAAACATAGCTGTAGCACTACAGTACTCAGTTGAAGAACACATCCCCAAAGTCATTGCTAAGGGTAAAGGAAAACTTGCAAAAAGTATTCTTGACAAAGCAAAAGAGTATAATATACCTATTTATCAGGACAAAGATCTTGTAGCGGTACTTTCATCCCTGGAAGCCGGTTCATATATACCTGAAAGCCTTTACAGGGCTGTTGCAGTTGTACTGGCGTATTGCTATCAAATAAACAGTGATTTTAGAAAAAAATTGAATTGAAATATTACACTTTTTATAATATTAAGTTCATAAACAATATGTGAATAAGGGGAAAACATAAAAATTTGACACCTATGGCTGAAATGCGAAAAATACCAGTTGATGAATTAAAACCCGGGATGAGGTTTGATAAACCCGTTTATATAGACAGTAACAATATGCTGGTTGCTGCTAATGTGTCCATCAAGCTTGATGATATAAAAAAACTTATGCGGTGGGGGGTCAGTGAGGTTGAAACTGCTGGCAATTTAGTGTCAACCGAGCAGGAAATCAAGGCAGCTACTGCCCGGGCTACCATGACCGAAAGCGATGAAGCTAAAAAAATCATTGATGATTACAATAAGCTTCTTACCCAACGGGTGCCCCTGATAGAAATACATAAAGATGCATGTAAAGCTGTTGGAAATGTCCACAACGCCATAAAAGCAGATCAACAGTTTGCTATTGATGAAATTGATGTTTCCTTAACAAAAATAATGGAAATTATGAAGAATTATCCCAATATCTTTTTATTTTTATATGGACTGGAAGAAGGAAAAAATTATTTAGTTGTTCATTCCGTTAACGTCACATTTTACTCACTGCTTATTGGCATGGCATTGAAATATACACCTTTGAAACTTCGTGAACTGGGAATTGGCACCATGCTTATAGATGCAGGTATGATTAAATTGCCCGCATATATCATGCATAAGCAATCCAACCTTACCGAGCATGAATTTAACCAGATAAAAACCCATCCTCTACATGGATATAAAGCACTGCGACAATTAGGGAAGATACCTGAAAAAAGTGCCCTTGTATGCCTGCAACACCATGAGCAGTATGATGGCAAAGGATACCCCAGAGGTTTAAAAGGCACACAAATTGACGAATATGCCCGTATTGCTGCAATAGCTGACTCATACGAAGCCCAGATAGCAAACAGAGCTTACCGCAAACGTGTATTCTTCTATCAGGCAATGAAGAATTTGCTTTCAAGCGGAATCAATAAATTTGATCCTGTTATATTACGTATATTCCTGTCAAGGATGTCAGTATATCCTATTGGTTCCATAGTTGAGCTTAGCAATGGCACCATAGGAATTGTTATTGGTTCTATCCCACAAAAGCCATTGCGTCCCATTGTTAAGCTCATTATTGATTCAAATAAAAAACGGTTCACCGATACCATTATCGTTAACCTTCTAGAAGAAAAAGCTCTATATATAACACGGGCACTTGATGAAGCTGAAATTGGAGTAAATCTTTTTGAAGTACTGTAATCTAACTATAGATACATAGCGGAGTACACCAATGAACAACCACCAGTATGGCACGCAAGGAGAAACCCTTGCAAAAGATTATATTGAAAAACAGGGATTTTCAGTTATTGAACAGAATTTTCGCTATGGACGCTATGGGGAAATTGACATCATTGGCATCAAGGATACATTGCTTGTGTTCTTTGAGGTTAAAACACGCCATACATTAGCTTACGGTAATCCGTCGTACGCTATCACCCATAAAAAGAAAAAAGCACTGCGCGCTGTGGCAACCTATTTCCTTATTCAAAATCCTCACTACAATAGTAACCAGTATACTCTACGATTTGATTGTATAACCATATTAGGACAAACAATAGAATGGATACAGGATATTGTACGATGAACTTAGCGCGCCCCACCATTCTGAATATAACCCCACTGTTTGAGAAGCGTATTCATTTCATCTGAAATGGCTACATGTTCTGATACCTTCTGTATGCCACCCTTCTGTGGTTTAGTCCACACAATGAGTTCATCAGGAAATAGATGCAACGCTGCATCATCCGGCATTTTCTGTAACAGTGGCTGTGTTGCATCAAAGACATACATGCCATCAGTTTCAGGAAGAGCAGTGCCACTGTATCCCCACAGCGCAATGCTGCCATCAGATTGAATATAACAGCCAGTGCGTGATGGAATAGTTGAAAAAACAAGGCGTTGCCCCTTTTTAAGGCTAAACATGTACTTTTGCCGTGAAATTTTTTTCACCACACCACTAGACTCCACCGTAAAAAAAAATCCTTCACGGACACTGATGCTACCCCTGACATCCTTTTTAGCATATAGAATATTCTCTGGCTGCTTAAACCGTAGTGCATACAATTTCTGCTGCATTTCAAACGCTTTCTTTGTATCAACAGCCACAATATTATGTAGCTCATCAGGATCCTGATTCAAATCATATAATTCATAATACTCATCAACCTGAGCCCCACCCCAGTGATGCGGCTTAATCCCAAATCCGTAAAATTTTTCAACATACTTGAAATTGTCAATCCTGACTGCATACATGAGCCTGCCTTCACTGTATAAAGGCCTGTCCTGCAGTTCTTTGCCTGCAATAATACTCATAAGAGTTTTTCCCTGGTAACTATCGGGCACTGGTATATCACTTAATTCACACACCGTTGGCGCAATATCAATATTACGCACCTGATAGGGCACCGCCTTAGAACCACCAAAGATTTTTTTTGGCAGCTTGATAATTAATGGCACATGCAATTCTTCATCATACATTGTCTGCCCATGGGTAAATATTGACTTTTTATCGGTGTATGGGCTGTGTTCATGTACGCTGTTAAACACTTCACCGTGATCGGTGGTAACCACAATAATGGTATTATCATACAGGTTGAGCTTTTTCAACACTGACACCACCCTGCCAATATAATCATCAGTGTAAGCAACCTCACCTAAATATCGCCTGAACCACGGATGCACATGTTTAATTGATTTTCTAAGTGGCTCCAAGTACTGCAGGGGTGGGATATAGGCATTATGTGGAGCATTGAAATTAATAAAAAGAAAGAATGGCTTATCGTTATTGGCAGTGATCCACTGTATCACCTCATCAGCAATATCCATGGTATCTTCCCATTGACGCTCGTACTCGGACATATCATCAAAGCCAAGGTCAACGCCAATACCTGAATGATCCAGAATAAATGCGTTGTTGCCAATAGAACGCGTAATATACCCATTGTTACCAAAAAGAACTGGCAAAGGCACCACTCCGCTTTGTGTATAGAAATAATGTTTTTCCTGCTTTGACACCTGAAAGTAGTAAATGTTAACACCTGTTGCTGAACCATAAACCGACGAAAGCATGGCAATAGTTGAAGGGCGTGTCCAGTTTGCCACCACAAAGTGTCTGGTGAACGCAGCACCATCGCCTGCCAGTGCATCCATGTTAGGAGTAATGTTGTACTTTGGGATAATACAGTGTACTGCATCGGCACGCAAAGCATCCACGGAAATAAACACCACATTTGGTTTTTTAAAGTCATTATCTCTATGCTTGACTACAGCATTGGCAACAAAACAAAATGCGGGATCTTTTGAATACCCTTGAAATTCCATAACAAGCTTTGCGTCAGCAACTGAATGAGGTATGCTGCATTGTACATGCGTAAATGGCAAGGAAGACAGGCTATATTCACCCAATACTATTTTTTTTGTGGGCGATAGTAACTGTACAGTAAGCCTGCCCTGACCCATTGATGCACAGTCAAAAGAAAGCTTTCCGCCATGTTGCAGTGGAAACAAAACCTTTCCTGCACTTTGTTTTGTTGCAGCAATCACCAGTGAACGTGTTGCCTTTGACCATTTTTTTTCTTTATCGATATCATGGGCAACTTTCACAATCCACGGCTTCTGCAGCCATGGGTCAACATACACAGTATCAGAATACAATTCGTTCAGAAGCTGTAGATTATACTCAACAGTTAAATCAGTCTGAAGCAATTTTGTTGCCACTGGCTTACTGCTACATGCAGCACAAAGCAACACGATGCTAATACTATATATAACACTATATCGTTTCATGATTCCCCAGTAACGTATAATTACAAACACATGGATATACCATCCAGTATTATTGCAATATAATTTTCATTTACTATCTCATAATTTTCTTACGTGATTATGTGTAAAAAACTTTACAAATGAACTATCACCCTGTTATTGTTTGCATACCATGCATAATCACATTACCAACATCAAAGTACTCTTTACATTATGTGTGCTGGCTCTTTTACTGGCCTGCAAAACACAGTTTGGCCTTGTCCATACGGTAAAGTCATTGGATGACTTGCCTGTTGCTGTGAAAAACCTTGGTGATATTTCTGTTACCATAGAACCATTCACCGAAGAAACCTGGGTACGGATTGCCGCAGGTAGCCAGTTCATTGACAGGTCAAAAAGTGGAAGACTAC
>JARYLT010000133.1 GCA_029907515.1 Spirochaetota bacterium
ACTCACCTGGTTTTCCCATTGGTACTTCAGTTTTTCCATCTTCTAAATCAACAATCTTTATCATTGATTCCTGCATAGGAATTCCTATGCTACCAGGCTTTTTTATACCAAATATTGGTGTACTTATACCAATACCACATGTCTCAGTCATTCCCCATGCCTCAATATAAAATAATCCCATATCTTTCATCTTATTGATAAGTGGTACAGGACATGAAGCACCACCCGATAGTATAAGTCCAAACTTTTTATCAAGCGCAAGCTCCTTAGCTTTAGGATGATTTACAAGTGCTGTAAGCAATGTTGGTACCGCAAAGAAATAAGTGATTTTATGGGGAATTCTTGCCAGCAAATTAATAAATTCATTTATATCAAACCTTGGCACCAGGTACATTGTTGTTTGTCGGAAAATACCCCAGGTGAAACACTGAATATGGCCTGCAATATGAAAAAATGGCATTACCCCAATATTGCACCGTGTTTCAGCTGGCATTAAATCAATAAAATATTTTCCAACTTCCATAGTAGATATAGTAGCACCAACAACATTGTAATGAGAATGTACCGCACCTTTAGGAGCACCAGTTGTCCCACCAGTAAAAACAATTATAGCTGGATCATCAGGACTTATATCAATCTTAGGAACAGAAGCTTCATCAATACTGTCCAGTAAATCAGAAAAATAATGCCAGTTCTTTTCAAGTTGAAGTTCTTGAGCACTGCCTTTTGGAAATCCATCTATAAAATCAGTGATTTTGGTTACTATGACTGTTACACCAGATTGCTTTAACACATCCCTTTGGTTTGGCAATATCATATCAAATGTAATAAATGCATTTGGTTGTGTAATGGAAATTAATTGATTAACTTCATCCGCTGTATATAGAGGATTCATTAATGTTGCAATTCCACTGGCCATAAGTGTGCCAAAATAAGCAATAGCAAATTGCGGTGAATTTGGTAATTGCAAACAAACTCTATCCCCTTTTTTAACGCCAATTTTTACCAGTGCCTGTGCAAATTTTATTGATAACAGCCGCAACTGGTAATAGGTAATTTGTGTGCCAAAGAAATCCGTTGCAACTTTATCAGGTGCAACAGCGGCACTACAATGCAACATATCCTGTACTGTCATCCTCTGAAAGTTAACAGAATGGTACCAGAAATCATAATTCTTTTCCCATAAACGCTCCATAAAAGTCCTCCATTTTTATTGTAAAGATTTATAATAATTACACAGCAAAAAGCCAGTCTGTATGCCACTATAGTAATCCTTTAAAAGCTGTTGTTTGCTTGTGGTTGTCCGTTTAGTTTTAAACCAGGCAGGTGGGCATATCTCTGTTATGCGTGTATCGTCAGGTGGATTTTCAATAAATTCAATTGCCTTATTATAATTTACTGGCCTTTGGACTAAAGCTTTAACAAATTCAGGATAGCTCCTGAACAATAATTTCAGTAAAGTACTGCTTTCAGATTTGTCTTTCCTGTATTCTTTAGCCTGTGAACGTATTACCACAATATCGCGTGCACCACGTTTGTATGCTTCCCTGACTGGAATTGAATCACCAACACCACCATCTGCAACTCTTTGACCTTCTATAAATAATTTATTTCTATATAATACTGGTAATGCACTTGAAGCTTTTAACACAAATTCCAGATTTTCTTTATTTGGTTTTATATATAACGCTTTCCCTGATTCCATTGAAGTTACAACAACAAGAAACTCTCTGCTACTATCCTTAAATATTTCATGTAAATTTAGGCGATAGTTACTGATAGTAATGTTCCATAGCCAGTCAAGATCCAAAACATTTCCCCAAAAAATCCTGAAAGGATTTATAAATCTCCATGATGCTGACCAGTTTTCCATTATATAGAAGTTACGCTCATACTGCCTGCCAAGGAAGGATGCTAGATTACATGCACCTGCAGACACACCAATATACAAATCAAAATGAGTTAGGCCACGCAATCCCATTGCAAAAAGCACTCCTGCAGAAAAAACGCCGCGCATGCCCCCACCCTCAACAATGAGTGCTTTTTTACCGCGCGGCGTTATATCGGCATTATGGATGTAAATGGACGGATGAATTTGCATTGTTTTACGCTTCAAGAACACCGGTAAAGATTGATGAACCAGCCCGCAATACAACTCCGTTTTCATTGCGGATACCCTGTACAATCCCTGAATATTTTTCAAATTCCACTGTAAGGAAAAATTGTGCTGATAGTACTTTGCCATAATAAAAAGCTATTTCGGAATTATCTTCTAACCCTTCTGGAACTTGATTGTATGTATAGCCACCTGCCAGCGATTGCAACTTCTGGATTGCTATGGTCATTGAATTCAGGTGCAGTATTCCATGTGTAAGTATTCTGAAGGCTTGTTGCAACATTGTTGCAACACTCAACGCAAAAGCTGTATCCTTTGCTGCAAGCACATCAATGAGGGAATCCATTTCAGCAATAGCGATTGTTACCTGGTTAATAATATTTTCAGGAACTATCGCCCGGGCTTTTTTTATAACATCACTGGCATAGTCTTTATATGCATTGTACCGCTCGCGCTTTTCATCAGACAAAATTTTACGCATGGTCAGGTCTATTGACTGAATGCCATTAGTACCTTCATAGATAGAAAGAATTTTAGAATCACGGGCATATTGTTCAACAGGATACTCACCACAATATCCATAGCCACCATATACCTGAACAGCCTCAGCTGTAATAAGCCATGATAGGTCGGTATTACCTGCCTTACAGATGGGGATTAAGAATTCCACCAGTGCATGTGCCTTTTTACCAATTTCATCATTACGTACCCGTGAAATATCAATATGATATGCAATAAGAGCTACAAGCATTCGCATGGCCTCAACATGTGATTTCATCCATAACAGCATTCGCTTAACATCAGGGTGTCCTATAATTGAAGGCTCATTTTTTGAAATTGTTTTTCCCTGAATACGTGATTTTGCATACTGGACTGCATGCATATACGCTGCACTGGAAACACCTAATCCCTCCAATCCCACATCAAGCCGTGCTTCATTCATCATGTGGAACATATTCTTGATGCCATCACGTTCTTTACCTAAAATATATCCAATACAGTTATCATTATCGCCAAAGCTTAGCGTACAGGTTGCTGAAGCTTTAATACCCATCTTATGTTCCACACCAGTGCATATGACGTCATTGCGATTACCCAAAGAGCCATCACTGTTAACCAGAATTTTTGGTACAAGAAACAAGGACAAGCCCTTTGTACCTTCCGGGTCTCCATCAATACGGGCCAAAACCATGTGTATTATATTTTCATACAAATCGTTTTCACCAGATGAAATAAATATCTTCTGTCCTTTTATTTTATATGTTCCATCTGGTTGCCTGTATGCTTTTGTTTTAATAGCTCCAACATCTGAACCTGCTTGTGGCTCAGTTAAACACATGGTGCCACCCCATTTCCCACTGACCATATTTGCCAGATACAATTTTTTTTGCTCTTCATTACCAAATATGCGCACAAGATTCGTAGCACCGTTTGACAGTGTGATATAGATAGTAAATGAAATACTTGCTGCCAGAAAATACTCAAGTGCTGATCGATACATCATCTCAGGCATACCCATACCACCACAAGAAATTGGCTGCACAAGTCCTGTGAATCCAGCTTCGTTAAATACTTTCATTGCCTGTTTAAATACTTCAGGCACAGTAACAGTGTGAGTATCGGGATTAAACGTTACCCCTTGTTTGTCAGCTATAGTATTGGCAGGGTAAACCTCTTCCATAGCAATTTGTTCTGCCAGATCAAGGACAGCTTCATATGTCTGCCTATCAAATTCTTTATATGGTTCATATTCTGATAGTGATACAAGATCAAACATTTCAAATAAAACAAATCTAACGTCACGTGAATCTACTAAAAGATTTGGTCGCATACCGATTCCCCCTTTGTGCTTTATATATGTTCTATAACAACAGCTGTCCCCATACCACCACCTGCACAGAGAGTTGCAAGTCCATACTGGACATTTCTCCGTTTCATTTCATGTAAAAGTGTTACTATAAGTCGTACGCCTGTAGCACCAACAGGATGGCCTAATGAAATACCGCTACCGTTTACATTTGTAATTTCCCTGTTTAAGCCCAGTTCTTTTTCGCAGGCCAGGTACTGTGCAACAAACGCTTCATTTACTTCAACAAGCTGTATGTCCTTTAACGTTAGTCCTGCTTTTTCCAGTGCTTTCCTGCTTGCTGGAACTGGACCAATACCCATAATATCAGGATCAACTCCTGCCGTTGCTGTTGATATAATCCTTCCTATAATGGGGGCATTTACTTCTCTGGCCTTTTTTGCTGACATCAAAATAACACCAGCAGCACCATCATTTATGCCTGAAGCATTCCCTGCTGTGACAGTTCCATCATCTTTAAACGCTGGTTTTAATGCTGCCAGTTTTTCTATGGTAACATCGCGGCGTGGATGTTCATCAGTATCTGCAATGATTGTTCCCTTTTGTCCTTTGACTTCAACAGGAACTATCTCCTCTTTAAAATATCCCTTATCAATTGCCGCAATAGCTCTTTTATGAGATAGCAATGCTAATTCATCCTGCTCCTTACGAGAAATATTATATTTTGTAGCTAAATTCTCAGCGGTTATGCCCATTGCAGGACCAATACCTAAATTTGTAAGCGAATCCCACATTGAATCACGTATTTCAGTATGTCCTATACGAGTTCCATACCGCATTTTATCAATAGTGTATTGTGCATTACTCATACTATCAGTGCCACCTGCAATTATGCAATCGGCTTCCCCAGCTTTTATTTGATAATATCCCAATTGCACCGAAGACATTGAAGAGGTACAATTTCTATGAACAGTAATACCAGGCACAGTAATAGGAAGACCTGCTTTTACGAGCGCAACACGGGCTAAATTATTTTCACCATTAGTCCTCTGGTAATTACAACCCCAGATACAATCATCAATTAGCTCGGGATCTATTCCTGAACGTTGAACGAGCGCCTGCATAACAGGAATTGTTAACTCCAGTGCACTGGTATTAGCATACATACCTCCAAACTTTCCTATCGCAAGTCTGCATGCAGAAACTATAACAACATCTTTATTATCCATATAACGCCTCCTAACATCCCTTAAAATTGGGTTTGCGTTTTTCTATAAAAGCTTTCATTCCTTCTTTCTGATCATGGGTGGAGAATAAAATACCAAACGATAATGCTTCATATTCAAGCCCTTCTTTCAAAGAGCTATCCAGACCAAACATTATTGATTTTTTTGCTGCCTGTAATGCTAAAGAAGGACGTTTGATAATAGTACTGAGGAAGCTTACTGCCTCAAGTACTGGATCATTATCCGTTAAACGATCACACAATCCCCACTGGTAAGCTTTTTCTGCTGTGATAAATTCACCGCTAAAGATTATTTCTTTTGCACGGCTCAAACCAATAAGACGTGGAAGCCGTTGCGTACCGCCAGCTCCAGGAATAATGCCAAGCTTTATTTCAGGAAGGCCTAACTTTGCTGATGTATGGCAAATTCTGAAATCACATGCTAATGCCAATTCCAGACCCCCACCCAGCGCATATCCTTTAATGGCAGCACACGTGGGAACAGGAAGTTGTTCAATCATGGTATACACATCATTAAAACTGAAAGCCAATGCCTGGTGGGGGTTTTGCTGTGCCATTTCAGCAATATCAGCACCTGCTGCAAAGTGATCGCCTTTACCAGAAATGATGATGGCTCTGACACCAGCATCAGCACACATCTCCTTAATCTTTTTACCTAACTCCACAATTAACATTCTATTAAGAGCATTCATGACTTCAGTTCTATCAATATACACAAGCCCAACTGAATCTTTCACTTCAGTGATAATACATTCGTTCTTACTCATACCTTCCCTCTATCTCATAAATGATTTAAAGCTACCATCCAGTATTTCAGGTTCAGGTTTAAGATATGTTAGATTATATGTTTCACTCATCCAGTTCAGCCGTTCAGCTAAAAGCTTATTATCAATACTCATTGCTGTTTTGAACGGCCCTGGTTGATTCATGCCAGCTTCCTGCCCTTTATCAATATCTTCAGCACTAGCAGCTACTTTTTCCTTAAGAACACGGACAGCTTCATTAAGCTGAACAGCTAATGGGTCAATTGGCTTTATGATGTCTGTTACTATTGATGAATCAATAATTGCTTTACCGCCTTCCCATACATAAATGCCCTTGCCGGTTTTCATGCCCAATTCGTTTTTCTTTACACATTCAGTTATAAATTTTCCTGGCTCCCATTCAGGTGACAGTGTTGTTTTATAATATTGCATAACATTATAAATAACATCCAGGCCAACAAAATCCATAAGCTCAAAAGGGCCCATTTTTGCTCCATGATTTTTCATTACAGTGTCAATACTTGCTGGAGAAATTTTTCCTTCATCCAGAATTGCACTCCACAAAGGTTGTAGCGGAGCATTTATCCTGTTTACAATAAAGCCAGGCCTATCACGTAAAACCTTAATAGCCACTTTACCCAACTTTTCACCCAAATCCATGAGTGTATCGATGACTTCATCTGATGTCTTTTGCCCATAAATAACCTCAACTAAGCGCATTCTATTAACAGGGTTAAAGAAGTGGAAACCAGCAAATCGTGAAGGCTCTGACACCGTTTCAGCCAATTCGCTAATACTCAGCGAAGAAGTATTACTGGCAATAATTGCATCCGTCCTGGCTGCATCAGATACTGTTTTGAATATTTTTTTCTTTAAATCCATTAGCTCTGGCACTGCTTCAATAATGCAATCAGCATCCTTCACTGACGATGTAATATCAGTGGAAGTAGCAAGCCGTGCCATTGCTTCATCCATAGCTACTTGTGTCATCTTCTGTTTATTAACCAGAAAAGTAAGGTTTGAATTAATTTTTTCTTTGGCCTTCTGTAACAAATCATTGTTGATATCAACCATTACTGTGTTAATTCCATTAACGATGTGTACTTCAGCAATACCACTACCCATAGCACCTGAGCCAATAATGGTTACTTTTTTAATTGCTCTGACACCCATAATGCCTCCTATAAAATCATCCCAAATATTATATAAGTTAATGAACAACCATTAATTTTTATATAAATTTTTGTCAAGCATTTCAACTATTTTTTAAATCATTTATAACAAATAATAGAGTTTACCATACCGATTGGCTCTGTCACCCATGGGCGATAGTTACCGATGATTAGACCTTTCCACTTTTTCTTGCTTCTTTTCTTCTTTTGCTCTGACACCGTATGCCAGTGCACCTTCTTACACGGAGTTAGCTTATCGCAGTTATTGATATGTGCCGCAATGAACGTCTCTTCCCGTGTGACAACCACTGTTGCTCTGACACTGAGTTTTAAATTTTTCCCTATTTTTCTGAAAAATTTTTATCACTTCCTGCACTATTTTTCACCTTCATGCGTTGTATATATACAAAAGCGTTTTTTACTCTATTTAACTTTGGGAGGAATTACCATGCGAAAACCTCGTTTTATTGCACCGAACATTACTTACCACGTAACCAGCCGCATCAT
>JARYLT010000134.1 GCA_029907515.1 Spirochaetota bacterium
TAAAGAGATAGCAGGTGGTGAAATTACTGTAATTGATACGTATTAATTAATTGTATTTATTTTGAGCTTTCCGTTTTTTCTCTTCAATAAGCTGGTGGATAACAAGAAGTGTTGCACCTACCACAATTGAAGAATCAGCAATATTAAATGCTGGCCAGCGAAAAACATCATCACTACCAATGTAGATAAAATCAACCACCCCGGGTTTACCGGTAATCCTGTCTAAAATATTGCCTATGGCGCCTGCGCAGATAAGTCCCATGCTTACAGTAAAGATAAGCGTTTTGTTCTTTTCAAGTATAAAGTATGCAACAAGAAGCAAAAACACAATAATTGAAATAATAAGAAAAAACTGCTGATATCCCTGTAGTATACCAAATATCCCACCCTGATTGTAGATGAGGGTCAGTTGTACAAAGCTACCCAGCACATTGACCCGTTCATACATAGAAATATATTTTTCCACAAGCGCTTTTGTTATAATGTCGCTTCCTAAAATAAGAATAAAAATCAACACTGCAATCAATGTGTTTTTTGTTTCTTGTTTCATTGTGGTATCCTTACAGCTTCAATACAATATCGGTGCATCGTTTGCAAAGTTCCGGGTGATCCGGGTGTGAGCCAATGTCGTGCGAATAATTCCAGCACCTGACACATTTTTTCCCTGTTGATTTAACTACCAGTATGGAGCTATTGTCATAATCGGCCATGCCATCCAGTTTTTTATCTTCAATGTGCACTTCGGCCACCTGGAAAAAGCGGTTACTATCGCTCATTGACTGCAAAAGCTCTTTTGATGATGCACCTGTAATATATATGTGAACATCCGCCTCAAGCGAGCTACCAATTTTCTTTTCCTTTCGTGCTATCTCTAAAGCCTTCAATACATCTTTCTTGATATCAATGAGAGCATCCATCTTCTTTGCCAGTGTTTCGTTGTGCCATTCAGCAGGCAGTTCACTGTATACATCAGCATGCACGGAAGATTCTTTGCCTAAAAATTGCCATATTTCTTCGGCAGTGAACACCAGTACCGGTGCAATGAGTCGAAGCAGTGTTTCGGTAACATGGTACAGGACAGTCTGATTTGCTCTTCGCAGTTTGGAATCTTTTGCTTCTACATAAAGAATGTCTTTTGAAATATCAAAATACAGTGATGACAGATCCACGGTACAGAAGTTCAGTATTCGGCGGTACACAAGGTGAAATTCATACTGTTCATAGTGCTGGCGCACCTGATTGGAAAGGGTATAGAGTTTATGCAGTATCCATTTATCAGTATCCGATAGCTCATCGTAATGGACACACTGTGAAGGATTAAAATCAGCACAGTTTCCTATCATGAATTTAAAGGTGTTGCGGATTTTACGATATGAATCTGCAATCTGCTGTATCATATCGTAACCAATCCTGACATCATTGCGATAGTCCTCGGAAGCAACCCACAGACGCAGGATATCGGCACCAAACTTGTTGATTATATCATCAGGCGGGATAACATTACCAAGGGATTTACTCATTGCCCGCCCCTGATCGTCTAACATGAAACCGTGAGTCAGTACAGTATTATATGGAGCCCGCTGGCGCAGTGCAAGTGCTGGCCACAATGAAGACTGGAACCAGCCTCGATGCTGGTCACTTCCCTCTAAATACAGGTCGGATGGCCAGCGGTGGTCATCCCGGCTGTCAAGCACTGCAAAATGTGAAACGCCTGAGTCAAACCATACATCCAGAATATCATATTCTTTTTCAAAATCGTCGCTTCCGCATTCGCAGGTAAAGCCTTCAGGAATAAGACTGTGTATCTCATCGGTATACCATGATTCAATGCTGCGCTCTCGAGCAATCTTTGCAAAATAAAAGATGGTTTCAGCATTCATCTGGTTTTTTCCACATTTTTTACAGTAGAAGGAAGGAATGGGAACCCCCCATGAACGCTGCCGTGAAAGGCACCAGTCAGGGCGTGTTTCTACCATGCTTTTAAACCGCAATTTACCCCATTCAGGGATCCATTGTACATCTTCAGTTACCTGTAAAGCTAACTGTCGCATATCATTGTGGTCAATGAGTAAAAACCACTGAGCGGTAGCCCTGAAGATGAGCGGCTGTTTGCAACGCCAGCAGTGGGGATATGAATGTTCAATATCATTGGTAAAAATCAGTACATTTTTTTCTTTTAAAAGATCTATTATTTTTGGGTTAGCATCAAAGACATTGACGCCTTTCATGAGGGCAAATTCATCGGTAAATTTACCTTCATCATCAACCGGGCAGAATACATCAAGCCCGTATTCAAGACCTACAATGTAGTCCTCAAGTCCATGCCCCGGGGCAATATGGACAATGCCGGTACCCTGATCCAGTGTAACAAAATCGCCAAAGATGACTTTTGATTCCCTGTCAATAAACGGATGGTATACTTTCAGTGAGCGTATGATGTCAATTGGTAAGGGTATCTTTTCACCTAAGGTTTTTCCAGTTATGGCGGAAAATGATTCCGCAAGTCCATCTGCAATAATAAAATATTCATTACCTGACGTATAGGCTGAGTAATCAAAATCAGGATGAAAACAAACAGCCAGGTTGGCAGGTAACGTCCATGGTGTTGTGGTCCATACCACCACATACAGATTGTTAGCATCAACACCTTTGAATGTTACGGATGCGGGGTCCACTTTGAACTTAACAAAAATTGACGGTGATGAGTGATCATGGTATTCAACTTCGGCTTCGGCCAGTGCTGTTACACAGGTTGGGCACCAGTAAATAGGTTTTTTCCCTTTAGTAATAAATTCCCGCTCAAAAAGCGACCCAAAAATTTCCACAATGGTGGCTTCATAATCCAGTGACATGGTTAAATAGGGATTATCAAACTCGCCAAAAACCCCCAGGCGTTTAAATTCTTCTCGTTGAATATCAATAAATTTCTGTGCATAGTCCCTGCACAGCTTTCGGATTTCCTGTTTAGGAAGCTTTTTGGCTTTATCACCCAGTTCTTTTGTAACCTGCAGTTCAATAGGCAGACCATGACAATCCCATCCAGGCACAAATGGGGCTTTAAACCCACTCATTGTCTTGTGCTTTACAATGATGTCTTTGAGAATCTTATTTAATGCATGCCCCAGGTGTATGTGACCATTGGCATACGGTGGACCATCATGTAAAATGTATAGTTCATTGCCCTCACGGGATTTCTGTATCAGTTTGTAAATATCCTCTTTTTCCCATTTCTGCAATATCTGAGGTTCACGGGAAGGAAGATTTGCCTTCATGGGAAAATCAGAAGCAGGAAGATTAACGGTTTTAGAATAATCCATTGAAACCCTCACACAAAAAATATCAAAATCAATCCCACGTAACGTCATGGGACAGTATATATGGTGCTATCTCACTATAAGGAATAAATACTCGTGATATTTCAAAAATACATTTGTCAATAGAATTTTACTATTTTATGAATACATTTTAATGATTTTTAAACCACACTGTGGTATTAATACACTATCGCATACAAATGGTAGTATTGTATATATAAATTTAAATTTATTTTTATTTTTTTGGCGATAGTTCATGATAAAAAATTTTATTATATACTAGAAGAGGATAATCCAATGATTGAGCTTGATTTCACCAAGTTGGATGGGCTAGTACCAGCAGTGGCGCAGGATTATAAAACCGGCGAAATTTTGATGGTTGCATTTATGAACAAAGAAGCGTTTGAGCTGACATTGAAAACAGGCATTGTCCATTACTGGAGCAGGTCACGGAAGCAATTGTGGAAAAAAGGCGAGTCTTCTGGCAACGTACAGGAAGTAAAAGAAATACGCATTGATTGTGACAACGATTGTGTGTTACTAAAAATTAATCAGATAGGCGATGCAGCATGCCATACCGGATATCGCAGTTGCTTTTACAGGGTTGTTGAAGGCGGTGATCTAAAAGTAGATGGTATAAAAATCTTTAATCCTGAAGATAAATATGGAGATAAAAAATGAGCCTTATCAAGTTAGGAATTCCTAAAGGTAGTTTAGAAAGTGCAACAATAGAACTTTTTAAGCGGGCAGGTTTTTCTATATCAGTATCATCACGAAATTACTTCCCCAGCATTGATGACCCCGAGATTAGCTGTTCCCTTGTCCGTGCACAGGAGATGTCAAAATATGTGGAAAGCGGCGTACTTGATGTTGGGCTAACCGGCCTTGACTGGATACTGGAAAACGAGTCTGATGTTGAAATAATATCTGACCTGATTTATTCCAAGGTTAGCACTCAGAAGGCAAAATGGGTTTTAGCGGTACCCAACGATTCGCCCATCAAGACATTGGAAGATTGTGCAGGCAAGACCATATCAACAGAGCTTGTTAACTTTACCAAAAAATATTTTGCTGACCGCAATATCCCGGTAAAGGTTGAATTTTCATGGGGTGCAACTGAAGCCAAGGTAGTTGAGGGCCTGGTGGATGCCATTGTTGAGGTTACTGAAACGGGTTCCACAATAAGAGCACACGGCCTTAAGATTATTTACACATTGCTTGAAACCAATACCAAACTTATTGCCAACAAACAGAGCATGAAAGATTCAGCCAAGCGCGCAAAAATCAAACAGATTGCGCTGCTTTTGCGAGGTGCCCTGAATGCCAATAATCTTGTGGGCATAAAAATGAACGTCCCTGAAGATAAGTTAGCTGATGTTGTTAAGCTGATACCAAGCTTAACGTCACCCACGGTATCCAAACTGTATAATGCTACATGGTTTTCAGTGGAAAGCGTTATTCAGGAATCGGTGGTCAGGGATCTTATCCCTAAACTCATTAATGCCGGAGCTGATGGAATAATTGAATACCCGCTCAATAAAGTTGTGTCACAGGATGATGTGTGCTTAAAGTAACTTGTTAAAGGGTAATGCATGCAGCTTGATGTAATCAGCAGGGGAAGGCAGTATATAAAGTCCTTTGCTGTAACACTGCCTGCCCCACGGTTTTATGCCGATAGTTACTGGTATTTAGCCATTGCAAAAAAAATATCAACAGTTTCATCAGTCATTGCTTACTGCGCTGGATGTATGCGTGAAAAAGGGAGCGCATTAGGGCACAGCTATTACCATGCAGAAAAAGTAGCAATTGAATCGGCGGCGATAGTTCTTAAGGAAAAGGGCATTTCCAGCCAGTCAATACACCTTGCAATGCTGGCACTCATTGCAGGATTTCTGCATGATTATTACCGTGAAAAAAAAGACCATCCGGCAAAAGCTGCAGAGTATGTACAGGCACATCTATCTCATTTCATGCCTGAAAGTGATATTGATGCCATCAGTTTTGCCATACGCAATCACGAAGCATTTAAAGAGTACCAGATGGTGGATAACAGTGATATCATGCTGCTATCAAATGCACTGTATGATGCTGATAAATTCAGGTGGGGCCCCGATAACTTCATATACACAATATGGGACATGATTGCTACCATGAATATTCCCATCCAGGATATTATTGCCCATTTCCCAGGAGGTGTTGCACATATCAATAGCATTCGTTATACATTCAGATCCAAAACAGGCATGGATTACGGCCCTGAATTCATTGATCAGGGTATGCTGATAGCTGAAAAATTGTTACAGTTTTTACAGAACAATTCATAAATTTCATTGTTATAAGGATTATAAAATGTATAGGTGCTGTAATAGTTATAAGTAATAAATACATTGAATAAATTGTAAAAAATCTTGACAAATAACACCTTTTTTTAGGAATATTTTATTAAAATTGTATATATTGTATATTTCAGACAGGCCCACGTAGCTCAGTCGGCAGAGCATTTGCATGGTAAGCAAAAGGTCACCAGTTCGATTCTGGTCGTGGGCTCATTATTAATTTTATAAAAATTTTTATTTTTTTTTGATTCAGGTAATTAATTACTTGACGTGATGTGCTATATTTATAGCGTGCTTTCGTATCTATAAAATTGCATACAAACGCTAAAAAACTGTAAAAATTCAATACACTTATACAAACTATTATTAATAATAGGATATCATTATGCGTGAAGTAGTACTATTATCATGTAAAGATTGTAAAAATCGCAATTATGCAACCAAGAAGGATAAGAAAAAGCAAACTGGCAAGCTTGAAGTCATGAAATACTGTAAGCATTGCAATAAGCATACATTGCATAAAGAAACTAAAGCATAAGGTGCTTAACGTGTTTAATAAAACAGTACAATTTGTTAAGGAATCCAGAGACGAGTTAAAAAAAGTTTCCTGGCCCGAACGTGATGAGGTAAGTGCTTTGACAATGGTTGTTGTTATAACGGTTATTATCACTGCATTGTTTCTATGGCTTGTTGATGCTGCTTTGATGAAAATAGTATCTCTGGTGATGCAATAGCTATGACAAAAGGGTGGTATGTAATACATACATATTCTGGCCATGAGAATAAAGTTAAACTGGCGCTGGAAAAGAAAGTCCAGAATCTTAACCTGGGCGATAAGATATTTCAGGTAAAGATTCCAACTGTTGAAGAACATTCAGTAAAAGATGGGAAGAAGGTTGTAAAGCCAAAGAAGATATTTCCCGGATATGTTCTTGTTGAAATGGTTCTTGATGATGAAACATGGATGGCAATAAAGAGTATTCCGGGGGTTACTAACTTTGTAGGTTCTTTTGGTACTGAAAAACCAAGGCCGCTTTCTGAAAAGGAAGTTGATAGCCTTTTCAATAAAATGGGTGAAGTTACAACCAAAGACAAAGTTGCCGTGGTCATGGATTTTTCAGTTGGCGAACATGTTAAGGTTATTGACGGCCCGTTTAAAGAATTCACCGGTGTTATTGAAGAGGTGTATCCTGATAAAGGGCGCTTGCGTGTTAAAGTTGAGATATTTGGCAGGGGAACTCCTGTTGAATTAGATTTTGTTCAGGTTGGTAAGATTTAATTAAAAAATATTGTTTTATAGGGTTGATTACGATGGCTCCAAAAAAGAAAAAAATAGTCACTCAGATTAAGTTGCAAATTCCAGGCGGCCAGGCAAATCCTGCGCCACCAGTTGGTCCTGCTTTAGGTCAGCATGGCCTTAATATAATGGAGTTTTGTAAAGCATTCAATGAAAGAACAAAGGATCAGCAGGGAACAATATTGCCTGTTATTATAACTGTGTATGAAGACAGGACGTATACGTTTATCATTAAAAC
>JARYLT010000135.1 GCA_029907515.1 Spirochaetota bacterium
CATGTGCGGTTCTCCTTTCATTGTGATTATTAGTATACAATGTCATAGTGAAGGGAGAACTTTTTTCAATTAATTTTAAACACACTTAATAGGACACTATCTCCTTTTAAAATTATTTAATATATATAACGCACATATGTGCGTTTTTTTTTATTTAATGATTTTGTGATAGTGTCAATACGTGAATTGTTTTGTAAGAAGTTAGATATTGATATTTAACATAGTAGAAATATACTCGTAACCTTTATGTAATAAAGATTGTAAAATAATACAATAGTTGGGGGTACTGCAAACAGTTGTAATTCAGACTCCTATAAAAATGGGAGTTATTCACCACTTTATAAAAATGCCATGATAGTATATAATTTCTGTTTATTATCATGGCATAAAATTAGGAATTATATTTCAAAAAATTTATAGAATAATAATCATCAAACTTATTTATTGTGCTATATCATTTAAAAAATCAGTAATAGCTTTTTCTGCGTTAGCCCAATCTGATTTCACATACTTTGAAAGCAATACATGATCGCCATTTTCAATAACCACTTTGCGGCTTAATGCATGTGGCTTACCGTTATTGAATGTGTCATAGGCTTTCAGCATGGCATTAACATCTGCAGATCCATCTTTGTGTTTATCGTCTTTATAGTAATAGAGTAACAGCACCGGGCATGAAACTTTTTTGTAAATAGAATCATTGGCAATAAATTCACCCAGATCAAGCAATGAATGCAGTGATGCCCAGTAATTTTTCCCATACCAGTACATTGTCCAGTTATCATTGGGGTCATCGTACGGGTCATGGCGCTCACGGTATGTGGTAAACAGTAACACAGTTTTGAAAAAAGGCCTGAAGAATAAGGCATTCCCCACAGGATTTGCAAAACGGTAAAAAGGCGAAACCTGTATAACCGCATCGGGTATATCAGGGTGCTCTGCTGCAATATAGGTTGCAATAGTTCCACCCATGCTTGTGCCAATGATCACTAACTTGTTTCCTAATAATTTAGCCATCTGTGCAGCTTCAATGGCGGTGTCTAAAATCTGGTAATATTCCGTATTCTTATGATCATCCATATTTGTACCGTGGCCAGGTAATCTGAGGTAATAGGTATTGTATTTTAATTTTTTGGCGATAGTATCTATAACATATTCACCCTCACCACGCGAAGCACCATATCCATGGATATAAAGCATTGCTATTTTTGTTTTGTCTGCAAATTTCAAAAGCTTTTCTTCATTATGAGGGCGAGCTCCTTTTTCTTTGCTTTCTTTAAGCTTCATCTGGTAATATTCGTCAAAGGTTGCAGGCAATTTTTTAGGTGTATACGTGTAGGTAATGTGCGATTGATAGGCATCAATCGCTATTAAGGCAAGGATGATAATAACAAAAACGATAAGAACTTTTTTCATAAGATTCCCCCTTAGATTATACACGTGTTGT
Organism: Spirochaetota bacterium; assembly: GCA_029907515.1. Taxonomy (GTDB): domain Bacteria; phylum Spirochaetota; class UBA4802; order UBA4802; family UB4802; genus UBA4802. The sequence continues at coordinate 1,448 of JARYLT010000135.1, forward strand.
TGTTAAAGTCATTCTTAAAACAGTATGACTTGGATTTAATTTATGTGATTACAAAAAGATTTTTTATCACCATTGCATTTGTACTCAGATGTGAATAATACAGCCATTTTACTCGATATCGTTATAATTATACAGGGTACTATCGCCCCTGTAAAGCATTTTTTTATTGTAATTTACTGGTATGAAATACAAAAGGTATTGTATGCTGTGTATATGTATTTAGTGCTTCATTGTTTTGATTTTAATAGAGATAGTTAATAAAGTAATAATTTCAATATTGGCTTTTGCAATGAAAGAACATAAAGATATAATCAAACGCTTTTTCGGGACTAATGTTGCTTTGCACTGTATTCGTGAAGCAATAAGACATGCAGCCATTGTACGCATTGCTACCGCATACTTTGAGCCGTCAGGATACAACCTTTTACGAGGAGTGTTAAAAGATAAAGAAATAAGGCTTCTGATTGGGCGCAATGAAGATACGCAGGAGAAGATTGAAACTATCATTGATGAATTTATTGAAGATTTAGCATCAGCAAGCATTGAAGATAAAACAGCGTTTATTCAGGAATTGTGTGAGGCGCTTGGTGCTGGTTACTTTACGGTAAACGTAAGCAATCAACCAGCAACATTCACAACATTAGCGCCAAAATTTTTGTATCAACATGCCAAGCTCTATATTGCTGATACCCATAGTGCAGTGGTAACATCCGCAAACCTTACCTACAGTGGTTTGGTACAAAGCAGGGAAGCAGGGATTGTTGTTACCAATGAGGATGATGTGCTTTTCTTTGTAGAAAAGTTTGATGAATATTTTAGTCAGGCTCAACCTTTAGCCCAGGAGCTTTTAGAAAAATTACAGGAATTGCTTGCTCTCTATCCGCCATACTATATTTACATGCGCTCATTGCTACTTTTGTATGATATGCCTGAGGATGAGTTGCCTGACAAATTACCACCACTTGCGGGATACCAAAAACCTATTGTATCGCGGCTACTAAGAATAATTGAAGAACACAGCGGTGCCTGGCTTATTGCTTCAACAGGCCTTGGCAAAACAGTTATGGCGGCGCATATTGCAGCATATCTTTGCATGAATAAACGTATAAATGCTGCATTGGTACTATGTCCAGCGGGGCTCAAGCGTATGTGGCACAGGATACTGCGTGCTGCACGAGTGTCAAGCGAGGAGTTTTCATATTATATTCTATCGCTTGATGATTTCAAAAAATCAATTGATGTGGCACACCTTTTAAGTGAGTTAGCACACATTGATGAAAATACGCTGATAATCCTTGATGAAAGCCATCATCTTAGAAACATTGGTTCCGCAGAAAATATACGCCTTTCACATCAGCGTATCATGGATGCTGTGCATGAGCGCAAAGCAAAGATACTCTTAATGACAGCAACACCATACAGCACGGGTGTTGATGACATCAATTCACAGTTAATACTATTGCCACACAAAGAAGTGGGTGGTTTGTTTGGTGAATATGTTCAGCCATGGTGCATAGAAAGCCCATCGGAGCTATCAGAGCTTCTGCCCGTTGTTGTATTAACTGCACCAACAGTTGTTAAATACTATAGCTCTATAGATGAGGCAGGAAATCGTTATGTGCTCTTCTCACATGAAGAAAAGCGCTATTTTCCCCATAAACTGCATTTCCAGAATATTGAATATACCAATCAGGGCGATAGTATCCTCCATCAGTTGTTGCAAAGCAATCTTTTGTATAGGAAAGTAAATGATACCAGTAACACGCTCTTTCATGATACTGAAGGTGTACGCGATCCATTGTGGGAAGCTCAGATTGTTCACCAGGCGTGTTCATCGTTAAAACAATTAGATGAGTTGCTTGGCAAGCTTTCGCGTGAAGATGGCTTTGATAAAATACGATTTCATAATCAAGAAAGATTGAGCTCATTTGCTGTTGATAGTAGAATGCACCTGCAACCATTGCTGTATGAACGTGATGAAAAGATACAAAAATTAGCTAACCTGATTGAGCGGTTTAACCATGAAAAGGTTGTGGTATTTTGCCATTATCGAGAAACAGCACGCTACATAAAAGATGCATTGCAACGAATACTGCCTCACGTTGTTGTTGAATCTACGGTTGATGCTGATACCAATAAAATTGAATCCATTATACAGCGGTTTGCACCAATAGCAAACAAAGCGGATTATGTAGATGACGAAAACAGTGTCAATGGAAAAGAAATACAGGTGCTTGTGGCAACAGGTGCAATGTCTGAAGGCTTCAATTTTCAGGATGCGCGGATTCTGGTTAACTTTGATTTGCCATGGACGGTACTCACGCTTGCCCAACGTATGGGGCGAATTTTGCGTCCATGGTTTGAACCACGTGATGTATATGTGTTTAATTTTATTCCATCAACAATGGGCAGTGACATTGTGTATCACGCATCGCGCTGGAAAAACCGCCTGTTAACGCGCAATAAAGAGATAAGCTCATTTGCAGATATACCTGTACTTGTTGCCGATGGCGGAAAAGATTTTGAAATGATCAATTTGGCAAAATCAATAGCATTGTTTGGTGATCACGATCTCAATTTAGACGAAGTATTGGAATTTATTGAAACTGCTGACAACCTCCATACATCAGGCTTTATTGATGATATAGCACAGCTTGATGAGTCTGTTAAACGTGAAGTTTTACGACTGCCTTCAGGAATTCGCAGTATCAAGAAATCAAACCTGAAAGAACCTGTTGTGATATACATTCTTTTTAAATGTAAAAATAGATATTATCCTGTTCTTTTTGATGGCAAAGGGAAGATACTCTATGATAGTGAACGCATGGATGAAATTATGCACATTATACGTTCGCTAAAAGATGAAGAGCCATTATACAATGCAGAAATAGTTCAATCAATTGATTCTGTTTTGGTAAAAGCTAAAAATGAATGGATTGTAAAACATCAATTCCATCCATATGAAGTTATGATTGATTGCTACTGTGTGTTACTTTCTTAAAATGTAATTGCTGTTTTTATTGCCTTATGGGCATTTTTGTTGCTATTAACCTCAATCATTTCCTTATACTGGTCAATACTGAATGTGTGGGTAACCATCGTTTCAATATCGGGCATCTTCTTCATCAAATCCAATGCTTTAGCAAAGATATGTTTAGTTTTGCTGCCTTCCCTTATAAACCCATAGCCATAAACACCTTTGACGGTTAACAGCTTAAGCCATAGTGGAGTTGGATCGTATGTAAGCTTGCTTGTTATGCCAACAAGGCTTACTACACCACCAGCCCGTGCAATGTTGATTGCAAGTGAAAATGTTTTTGATGAACCAACTGTATCAAATACCCTGTCAAATCCACCCTGCAGTATCTTTGGCCCAAACATGGGGGTATATACTTTCCCATTGGTCAATGTAGCTGCATGCTCTAACAAATCACCCTGTACAATAGCATTGGCACCCAAGCTAAGAGCTTTTTGCCTGTGAAATTCAGATGGTTCAATTACTGCTATTGTTGCTTTGCAGTTTAATGCACGCAATGCACGAACGAGCATAAGCCCAATAACACCACAGCCAATAATGCACACTGTATCGGAATGTTGTGGCATGTTATCATAGATTGCCTGTAATGCTACACTTAATGGCTCAGTGAGTACTGCTGCCTTATCGCTTATGCTACCAGGAATTGCAAAAAGTTGTGCACGGTGTGCCGGCAGGTATTCTGCAAAGCCACCATTGACATCCTTGCAAATACCGGTAAACATTCCTGGTGCGATAGTACCATTGGCAAAATTTTCACAGTTAGCAGGGCGTCCTTTTTTACATGAAGGACATAGCGGTAATTGTCGCACAGCACAAGAAAGCATGGGATTTATAACAACACGCTGTCCTTTTTTAAAACCGGTATTGCCCGGCTCTTCAATGGTGCCACAAACCTCGTGCCCAATCACACAGGGAAATGAGGTAAACGGAGAAGCCATGGGCGAGTCATGAAGCAAAATGAGATTGAAGTCGCTTCCGCAAAAGCCACAATACGTTGTTTTTACAATTGCCCAGTTATTATTAATAGGTTCTGGCTCTGGTATTTCAACCAGTTTGAGAGTGCCAATGGGGCTTTTGTAAAATACAGATTTTGTAAATGCTCCCAGCGCTTTGAGCGCTACCCATTGTGGTATGGTTACATTAAACTGTAGTGCTTTCATGGTTGCCTTATATTAATCAAATTTCAACGACTGATAAAATAGCGGTGTTGCCGGACTTGTTACCGTTGGATCAGTAAGAACGTTAACACATGCCGGTTTACCGCTTTCCTTTGCACGGATAAGCGCAGGTGCTATTGCCTCATCCTTTTCAACAAATTCACCGTGTCCACCCATTCCTTCAACAACCTTTTCATATCTTCGGATGCCAAGCTCAGCACAGGTTACCCGTTCTTTGCCAATAGAAAGTTCCTGGCTGTGTTTGATCATTCCCCAGGCACAGTCATTGTTTACTATGCATACAAATGGTATATTGTGGCGCACAGCGGTATCAAATTCAAAACCGTTAAATCCAAACGAACCGTCGCCGGATAACACCACTACCTGCTTATCCGGATGAATGAGCTTGGCTGCAATGGCAAATGGGATACCTGCTCCCAAACAACCCAGAAGCCCAGCCGATTGCGATAGTACGCCGGCTTTGTGCCTGGACTGAAAACCCACCAGACCAAAGTATGTGGTATCACCACCATCAACAACGTACAGCGCATCGGTGCCAAACACTTCCTGAGCCTTTGCAACCAGTCGTATAGGGTGGATGGGGTCACTGGGATTCTGGCGCAGCTTAATTTCACTGTCAATAAACGCATACCCTGCCTGTGTCAGCATATCAAGCCACTGTTGATGATTGCGTTGCTCAACCAGTGGCAACAATGCTTTCAGTGCTGCACCAGTGTCACCCAGAAGGCCCACATCAGCAACACGGTTGCGATTGATTTCAGTGGGTTCAATATCAATCCTCACCACTTTTGTGGTTGGCGGAATGACAGCACCTGATTGAAAAAGCCAGTTAAACCTTATGCCTGCTGCAATAATGACATCAGCCTGTGACATTGTCATCATGAGGCCAACATTGCCAGTATTCCAGATTGACAGCGGATGGTTGTCGGGCAAAACGCCGCGGCCATTGTTCAGCAGTATAAACGGAATACCTGTTTTTTCAATAAAAGCCTGCAGTTCCAGAGTACAGTTGCTGTAACCAATACCTGACCCGCCTATAAAAAGTGGTTTTTTGGCGCTGTTTATAATTTCAGCAGCTTTATATAAGCTGGATGAATCGGGCACAGCTTTAAATTCATCAACGCTGGGTGTAAAATCAAACTCATCAACAGCTTTCCCAAGTACATCCGGTGGCAGTTCTAAAAACACTGGCCCTGGCCTTCCACACGTGGCATGTCTGAATGCCATATCCAGATATTCCGGGATGCGTTTAGTATCATAGCAGGTGGCACACCATTTCACCAATGGCTTTACCACATCAACCTGGTTCATTTCCTGCAATGCACCTTTATGATCATCGCGAAGCGGATGACGACCACATAACACCACAACCGGTGCATTATCTAAACATGCATTGGCAATACCGGTGATGCCATTGGTAAAGCCGGGACCGGCGGTTAAAAAGCACACACCAGGTGTACCAGTATAGACAGCAGTGGCATG
>JARYLT010000136.1 GCA_029907515.1 Spirochaetota bacterium
GGAATAAGAAAAGTCACTGGAGTAGCAAATAATTTTTATGTATCTGGTAGGATTACACACTATATTGGACTTGACCTTTTTTAAGTCAAGAAAGAGTTTAATACTGGCGGTAATTTCGGCTGCCATAGTATATATTTTTGATATACTGAAAAATAAAGAATACTTTGGGAGGACATTATGAATATTGAAACTACCACCTGTATCTCAATTGAACATTTGAATCTATTACAATTTCATGCCAAACGATATCATATGTCATTAAGGACATTTTTATCCGCAATTATAAGTTTTGCTGCACAATGGGAAAAAGTAGGTGCAACATCGTTTCAACAGCTTTCATACCGTAAAAAGGGTAGTTCATGGAAACGTTTCCATATTGTGTTATATGAAGATGAATATGAATTTTTTATGGACGTGAAGAAGATCTGGAAGATGTCACTGGCTAAGATTATTGAATTTTGTTTAGATAATGTCCTGGAAGAATTTTTAAAAATCCTAGATAATATAGGAAGTGATGATTATACCGATAACTATCGGCACACTGGATATACATTTTGCTTTTATAGGGAAGAAGATATTATTTGCTGTCAGTTTTATTGGGGACCACACCCAGATTTAGTGCGAAAATCCAAAATAGTATAAGAATAATATACATTTATCTACACATGTTATAATCTTTTTATTAAGTGTCTGTAATAAATTGGACAATCATCCAAAAAATAGTTGATTTTTTAATTAAGCAAATTAATATTTACCAATAATAAACAGGAGGCATTATATGAAATCATTAAAAGGTCAATTAGCGCTGGTTACTGGTGCTGCAATGGGTATGGGCAGAAGTTTATCCGAATTGCTGCTGGATGAAGGTTGTGAAGTTGCTATGGTGGATATCAATGAAAAGGAATTAACAAAAGCTGTCAAGCAGTTACAAACAAAAGGCAATTGCAGGGCATATATATGTGATGTTTCAAAACGTGATGCGGTATATAAACTACAAAAAAAAGTAAAGAAAGAAATGGGTGAAGTCACGATCCTTGTTAACAATGCTGGCGTTGTCAGGGTGGGCAACTTTTTACAGCTGGTAGATAACGCAATTGAATGGATTGTCAATGTAAATTTGATGTCAATCTTCTGGATGTGTAAGGCATTTATGCCTGATATGATACATAAACCATGGGCACATGTTGTTAATTTTGCTTCGGCTGGTGGAATGTTAGCATTGCCCGATATATCAATTTATTGCGCAACGAAATTTGCAGTTGTAGGATTTTCAGACGCATTGCGTCAGGAGATGAAAAAATACAAATACAATGTAGGTGTAACCATGGTATGTCCATACACTGTGGCAACTGGCATGTTTGCAGGTTTTAAGGAAGTTGCAGGTACAAAAATTCTTAAAACTGAAGAAGTAACAACACGGGTAGTAAAAGCAATTAAGAAAAATAAACCATTGGTAGCGGTCCCCAATTTTCAGGTTAATTTCTTAACACCACTTACCAAGCTTATACTTCCCGTCCATGCAATGGATTTTGTTAATAAATTAGCTGGTATGTGGACAGCAAATGAACAAACCCATGAACGGAAATACAAAATTTAAAATGCTTTGCCTACCCACCTGGTAACAAGGTTATCAGGTGGGAAAACATCATGAGTAATTGATTCAAAGGTATAATAGTTCTGCTACCGCTTCAGTTTGAAACTTTATATATTTTTATTTTATCTCCATGCTATTTTCTTTATGAATAAAAAGTCTCACATTATACTAATTATACTAAATGAAAATTTTTCCAATAATTAAAATATTTGTCTATACTATGGTGAAGAAATAATTAATATCCATATGGAAAATACTACTTTATCAAGAGGGGAGCCAGCAACATGAAAATTACATTGTTATCCATTGGTGCATTAATATTTATTTGTACAGCATGTAGTAAAACACCTGAATCAGTAGAGGTTTCTGAATATACAAAGAGCTTTATCCACAATGTGTCGTTGAAGTTTGATGAAATTGATAAACAGGAAGCAACACGTGGTTTAATTGCTGAAGCAAAAAGCCTGACCATAAACGATAACAAAGGCAAGGTTGTGTGGGATATGTCAGCATATTCGTTTTTACAAAAAGAAAAACCACAAACGGCACATCCATTACTATGGGAAATGGCACAATTGAATGCAACACCAGGATTATACCAGGTTGTACACGGTATATATCAAATAAGGGGCTTTGACATTGCAAATATGACCATAATTGAAGGGAAAACAGGCTGGATTGTTGTGGATACACTTACCACAAAAGAAACTGCAATGGCTGCATTTGATTTTTTTAAAAAGAATGTGAAGAAAAAGCCCATTGTAGCAATCATTTTTACCCATAGCCATATTGACCATTTTGGTGGTGTATTGGGGATAGTTACTGAAAATGACGTAAAAAATAAAAAAATAACGGTGATAGCACCTAAAGGGTTTATGGAAGAAGCATTCAGTGAAAATATACTCCTTGCCAATGCAATGGCACGAAGAGCTGAGTATCAGTTTGGACAGGATTTGCCCATTTCGCCCACAGGGCAGATAGATAGTGGTATTGGAAAAACTGCGGCACAGGGTTCCTACAGTATTGTGGAGCCGACAGTTACTGTTGATACAACTCCTACGAAAATGATAATTGATGGTGTGGAATTTATATTCCAGTATACACCCGATACCGAGGCTCCAGCAGAGATGACGTTTTATCTGTCTGCGTATAAAGCCTTTTGTCCCGCTGAGATTGTAAGCCGTACCATGCATAATCTGTATACGTTACGCGGAACAAAAATTCGGGATGCATATAAGTGGAGTAAATACATTAACGAGTCACTACAGCTTTTTCCTGATGTTGAAGTGTGCTTTTTTACACATAACTGGCCCATGTATGGCAACAATCGCATAAGGGAATTCTTTATGAAGCAGGCTGATATGTACAAATTTATTCATGACCAGACTATCCGGCTTGCAAACAAAGGATTTACACCTGATGAGATAGCTCATAAACTAACGCTTCCACAGTCACTATCGCTCTTTATACCTAACCGACAGTTTTACGGTGTACTGCAACAAAACGTTAAGGCTGTCTACCAGATGTATATGGGATGGTATAACGGTAATCCTGCATATCTCAATCAACTGCCCGATGGAGAAAGGGCTAAACGGTATGTAGAATATATGGGTGGGGTCAAAAGCATACTTGAAAAAGCAGGAAAATCATATACCAACGGTGACTACCAGTGGGTTGCTGAGGTTTTAAATCATGTGGTAATGGCACAGCCCGACAATCAGGAAGCACGGAAGCTCCTTGCCAAAACATACACGCAACTGGCTTATCAGGCTAAATCTGGTGTATGGCGCAATGTGTATTTAAAAGCTGCACAGGAATTAAGCACTGGTATGCAAAAGAAAAAATCGGTGATGTTTAAGGGATATGATATGCTGAAACACATGCCACCGGAAAAATTATTTGATAGCATGGCGGTAAACTTAAATCCTGAAAAGGCAGAACATAGCACCATAAGCATTGCAATTCATTTCAGCGATAAGAATGCGTCATATATGCTGTATATTCGCAATTCAGTGTTGTATTATTCTAAAGGAATAACTGGCAAGAAAGAGGCTGACCTGCACATACCATATACTACTTTTATTAAGCTTATTACCGGATCTATCGACAAAACAAAAATACTTTTTGATAAGGATGTTCAATGGAATGGCAGTAACGTAGCACTGATAAAATTTTTTTCCATGTTTGAGAAACAGGAACGCTTTGCAATAGTAACACCACGCTAATTAGTATGGTAACGATAAATAGTTATTGACTATATATGTAGTTTAGCTTACTGTCAATAGAAACAGATAAATGTTATATAGTTGAGGTGTTATCATGACTGGATTTTCCCAATGGTTTTTTTCTGATTATGAACACAGTGATTACCTTACGAAACGAAAAGCATTTCTGGTGTTTATATTTGCACTGGCAGTTATTGTATTGCTCAATTCAGGTGTTATACTATCATTCATTTTTATCAGTGTTGAACGTGGGGTAGGTTTTCTGCAGTCTGCTATCCCGGCGTCAATCTTTTCTTTAATTACCATGTATTATATTAAGAAAGGGAGATTGCAACTGGCCTCCAATATTCTGGTTATTTTTTGCTCTCTGGTGGTACTTATAGGTCTTTTTACAAAAGCTGCTCACGTTGGATTTGTTACAATGGTGTATTTTATGTTTGCCACCATGCTATTTGCTTCTGCATTTTCAACCAGGGTTATTGCTTCAATCATTTATGGCACATATATTGTGGGATTATTCGTGTTTTACTTTTTAAATGCTGACCAGGTTGAAGGGAAACTGGCTGAAGCATTGAAGATTGGACTGATTGATAGCGCTGCAGCGTTGACGCTTTCATATTTGATTGTTATGATGACCATTACCTCATTTAACAGAGTTATTGAATCACTGGATATTGAAAAAAATAAAACCATTCAACAGATTGGTGTGCTGAAAAGCTTGCATACCATTATTGAAGATATTTCCAACAAAATGATGTCAATATCTTCACTTATTTCTGATAAATTGAAGGATTTTTTACAAAATATTCAGGATCAGGCTTCCGCTGTTGAGGAGATCACTGCATCAACGCAGGAGGTGTCGAACGGTTTTGGCAATGTAAACCAGAATGTAAACAAACAGTATAATGCATTGAAAACACTCTTTGATACTATTAATGCCCTGGCGCAGGAAATTGATTTATTAAAAAGCAGGTCGGTTGAAATATCCCATGCGTTTGAATCAATACTGACTATCACCAGAAAAGGTGAAGATGCTATAAGGATAGTAAATGACAATGCTAAAGCACTGTTAGATAGCTCCGGCAAATTAACCTCAATTATGAACATTTTACAGGATATATTTGACAAGATACAGCTATTGGCACTTAACGCCTCAATTGAGGCTGCCCGTGCTGGCGAAGCTGGAAGGGGCTTTGCGGTGGTAGCCGATGAGGTGAATAAACTTTCTGAACAATCAGTCATGAGTTTGAAAGAAATTAATGTCAATATTCAGTCCAATATTCACAGTGTGGAAACATCTAATACCGGTGTTGCAACAATTGTAAATTTGTTTCAGGATATCGTATCCACATTAAATACAGTCAGTGCTGGCATGCAGGACATATTCAAGCATATAGACAATCAGGAAAAAATAAAAGAAGAAATACAAACTCAGGTTGCTGGTTCACAGACTCTTTCAGAACAGATTGCTGAAGATACCAATCGCCACAATGAAATCATTATTGAGATTTCAAATTCAATCGCAAACATCAATACACTCATTCAGAATAATATGGCTGTCGCTGAAGATATCAGCGACACATCACAGGAACTATCGAACATAGGTAAGGATCTGCTCAATAAAATTAAAGAAGAGGCGTAGTATTACAACGGACACTGTGTATTCAGTTTTTTATGCGTAAACGTACGCTTGCCTTTTGCATAGTCTTCTACAATGTTGCCATTTCCAATTAGTTTATATTTATAGATTACCAGACCTTCTAACCCAACCGGTCCACGTGCGTGGATTTTTGAAGTGCTGATCCCTACTTCTGCGCCAAAGCCATAGCGAAATCCATCGCTAAAACGGGTTGAACAGTTCCAGAAGACATTGCCTGAATCAACCAGATCAAGAAATTTCTTTGCTGTGTCCTTGTTGCTGGTAATAATGCTGTCGGTATGTTTTGAACCATATTTATTGATATGCCTGATTGCGTCTTCAACACTATCAACAACCTTAATAGAAAGTTTATAATCCAGGTATTCTGTTTTCCAGTCTTCTTCGGTTGCAGGATTTACGGAAATAATCTTTTGAGTTTCCTCGCATCCAACTATCTCCACATTATATTTTTTAAGTTCCTGTTCAATTAATGGCAAAAAAGTATGTGCGATAGCTCTGTGTACCAGCAATGTTTCAGTAGCATTACACACTGCAACATACTGTACTTTGGAATCAGTAACAACGGTTACTGCCATGTTCAGGTCTGCATCTTTATCAACGTAGCAGTGGCAAATGCCATCCGCATGGCCAAGCACCGGTATGCGTGAGTTATCCATGATATATTTGACGAAAGCATTTGACCCGCGGGGAATAATAAGGTCAATGTAATCGTCCATCTTTAAAAGCGCAGTTACATCTTCACGCGTTTCAAGCAGTGTTAGCCAGTGTTCCGGTATACCAGCTCTGACACCTGCATTATAAATTATTTCTGCAAGAATTTTGTTGGTTTCTTTTGCTTCGCTGCCACCTTTAAGGAGTACCGCGTTGCCACTTTTCAAACACAGTGTTGATATCTGCACCAGAGCATCAGGCCGTGATTCAAAAATTACACCAATCACACCAATAGGACAGCTTACTTTATAGAGGGTCAGAGCCTTATCAAGTTCTGTAGCAAGAAGGGTATTCCCCACAGGATCAGGTAATGCAATGAGGCTTTCAATTCCTGCAATAACTTCATTAATCTTGGCTTGATCAAATTTCAAGCGTTTGAGCAATGGTGCGGGCAGGTGTTCTTCCTGGCTGCGCTGTATATCATTGGTATTAGCCTGTATAATTGCTTCCACGTTTTTTTTGATTTCATCAGCTATTATCTGTAATGCCTTATTCTTAACGCTGGTTGAAACAGCTGCCAGATAAATGGATGCTTCCTTTGCAGCCATTGCAGATTGTAATACGCTCATGGGATGACCTCTTCTGGTATAATTATAGTGTTATTGGGTAAAAGTTTTGGTATTTGTGTCAATATATTTTTATTGGTGTCAGAGCAAAAGCTCACCACGGCAATAAGCACACAGACGTTCAATACACTCTTCAAATGTTTCACCCAGCTCTAAAAAATATTGATGCAGGGTAATCTTTACAGTGGGGCGATAGTTCCTGTCAAAGTAAGCCCTTGACCCACCAAAGTAGCTTTCAAAAGGACTTTTCACCTTACCTGCACGCACCGGATTGCTGGCAAAATACCAGAGTAAGTTGAATAAATACATACGAGGATTGTCCGCAAACTCTACAATGCTGTCTTTAAAACGT
>JARYLT010000137.1 GCA_029907515.1 Spirochaetota bacterium
GCAATATACTACATAGAAGGCGAAGACATTCGTCATCAGGAGTAATTCATGCCAAAAATATATGTAGTTGATGATGAAAAGGACATCCGCGAAATCCTGAAAGTCAACCTTCAGAAAAACGGCTATGATGTTTATACATTTGCTTCAGCTGAAGAGGTCCTAAAACAATTAGCTATCGCCAAACCTGATCTGTTGATACTTGATATCATGATGAGCGGCATGGATGGATTGGATTTATGCAAGCACATCAGGGCTTCAAATACGTTAAACGATATACCCATATTATTCCTTTCTGCAAAATCAGCAGAACTTGATAAAGTGTTGGGACTTGAATTGGGGGCTGATGATTACATAACCAAGCCTTTCAGCATCCATGAACTCATTGCCCGTGTTAAAGCAATACTCCGGCGTGTCCAGGGAAAGGAAGAAACACCAAAAGACGTTTTAACCTACAAAGGCATTGTACTGCATCCAGAAAAATTTTCAGTAACTATCGACAAAAACCCCATTGACCTTACAAAAACTGAATTTCTTATCCTTAAACTTTTCATGCAATACCCTGGCAAGATTTTTACCCGTGACAACATCATCGACAGCATTCGCGGCGATAATGTATATGTCATTGACAGGACCGTTGACGTGCATATTATGAATCTCAGAAAAAAATTAGGACACTACAAGGATGCAATCAAAACCTATTCTGGCGTTGGGTACGGATTAAAAGGGTAAGTTAATGTTTAAAAATCTTAAAACAAAATTAATTGTTGTATACTCTGTAGCACTGATATGTTTTATTTCTTTTCTTCTTGTTTACAGTAGTCGCCATATACACAAAGAATTTACTCTATTCTTAAAAACTGAATTGCAGCAAAGTATTGATTACATAAATACCTATTGCCTGTCGTTTCACAAACCCATTAACAAACAATTTTTTACTTATGAGATAGTAACTGCTTTAAAAAATCTATCCCAGAAAAGTTCCCTGCGCATAACCATTATTCAGAATGATGGCACTGTACTGTTTGACACCGACGCCAACCCTGAAATAATGGAGAACCATCTGTATCGCCCAGAAATTCTGGAAGCAAGAAAGAATGGTACAGGTATGGCAACGCGATTCAGCAATACAATCGGTGCTGACATGCTATACGTTGCTTCATATTATAGCAACTACTATATCCGCACTGCAAAATCAATGTCCACTATTAATATGCTCATTGAGTCAATAACCAGAAATATTGTTATAGCTGGAATTATCGTCCTTATTATAAGCATTACCGTCACAGCAATTTTTGCCACTGCTTTCACACGACCTATAAAAGAATCATTGCGTTTCATTGATGCATTTTTTAACGGAAACTTACATGCGCGCATTCTCAACTACAAAGATGATGAAATGGGCTACTTACAGAAAGCAATGAACCAGTTAGCGGACAATATCCAGCAGCGCATTATGGAACTTACCAATGAAAAAAACAAACTCTTCATGATTATTGAAAGTATCCATGACCCCATAGCGCTCATTGATGAAGACAAAAAAATTGTTATTTATAACAGGGCATTTGCAAACTGCTTTGAGTATCCTGAACGTTTAACTGGCAAATACTATTTTACTGTTATCCGCCACAGTGAGCTTAATGCAAAAATATATATTGCATTTTCTCAAAAGCAAAAAATATCTTTTGAAGAAACCATTGGCGCTAAAAATTTTCATATATTTATATATCCGTTTGCAGAACCTGCCACAGGCATTCTGTTACTTATGCACGATGTTACTGAACAAAAGCGCATACAGCAACTGAAATCAGATCTGGTTGGGAATTTATCCCATGAATTAAAAACGCCAATCAGTATCATCCGCGGATACCTGGAAACCATTAAAGACAACATATGCGATCAAAAAACAGCAGAGCAATTCATTGAAAATGCACTTATAAACGTTGAACGCCAGAATGCAATCATCAACGATATGCTAAAACTCAATCAATTAGAAACTTCATCGTTTATTACCAGTGAATCTATTGACCTTAAAAAAATCATTTCACAGTGTGTAGAACTGCTAACACCAAAAATACAAAAGAAGAATCTGGCAATAGTTATGGATATACAATCTCTTCCACAAACCATTACTGGCAATGCATTCTTAGCCGAGGAGATTTTTTTCAACTTAATAGATAATGCCATTAACTATAACAATCCAGGTGGGTCGATAACTATCTCCGCAAATAAAGAATCAACATTGCTTTCAATCAGTATAGCAGACACCGGCGTTGGCATTCCACCTGATGAAATACCAAGGATTTTTGAACGCTTTTACCGGGTTGACAAAAGCCGCTCCCGCGAGACCGGCGGTACTGGTTTGGGCCTATCCATTGTAAAACATGCAGCGCTTATTATGGGATGGACAGTGGACGTAACATCGTCATCCAGTGGTTCTACATTCAGGATTATTATTCCATCAGTATAATAATCAGG
This sequence comes from Spirochaetota bacterium, assembly GCA_029907515.1. GTDB lineage: Bacteria > Spirochaetota > UBA4802 > UBA4802 > UB4802 > UBA4802. The sequence continues at coordinate 2,476 of JARYLT010000137.1, forward strand.
GGCGCTTTTTAACTTCTACTAATTTTCCATTGATATATTTATGAAGCACACTGGAAATCATTGTTTGGTAAGGTATCCCTTCCTCCATAGCAATTTTTTGCAAAGACTCAAGATCATTTTGTGAAATGCGTATATTAATTCGTTTATCTTTTTTTATTGCAGCTTTTGCATAGCTTAGATGATTCTTTTTTTCTTTTTTAATTTCTCTAACTTCTTGCCATTCGCCTTTTTCAAATGATTTGAGAATATCCCGTTCATATTTTTTCAATTTTTTAGTCATTTCTTACCTCCTCCTAAATAAAGTTTTGTTGCCTTTCTGCTGGGAATAATAGTTTTAAGCAAAATTTCTTTTTCATTTTCAACAAAAGGGACTAAATAAACATATCTATTAAACTCAATGACGTACATTTTTTGACCAGGATATTTGTCAGGATTTTTGTGTTCAACGATTGACAATAATTTATCATTTAGTATACAACTTATGATATCTTCAAAACAAATACCTCGCTCATTTTTTAAGAAGTTTATTCTTTTCCTCATTCCATTTAAAAGCTTTCATTTAATAGTAAATATATGCCAATGTGTGCCTTATGTCAACATATATTTACAAAATAATGATTGGGCATGCATAGTATCCCTTTTTTCTGTTTCAGGTTTATAATGCTATTGTTACTGTTTAAATTTCTTCCTGTATTTATATCGTAAAACCATGCCGGTGAAATTCAAGCCCAGTACCAGTGCAATAAGCACAATGGCCGTACCATATTGTATATGGCGCGTTGCCTCAATATGGGTGCCGGCTGTTGCCAGCACATAGATGTGATATGGCAGTGCCATAACCTCGCTGAAGAGTGAATCGGGTATATGCGGGGTATAGAAGGTTGCACAGGTAAACATTATCGGAGCTGTCTCCCCTGCTGCTCTACCCAGTGACAGCATAATACCGGTCAATATGCCCGGCAATGCAGTAGGCAGGACTATCTTATAAATAGTTTGCCATTTGGTTGCCCCTAACGAAAGCGATGCCTCGCGGTATGATGTGGGAACAGTGAGCAGTGCTTCTTCAGTTGAGCGTATGACCAGTGGCAAATTTAAAATCCCCAGTGTCAGTGAGCCAGCAATGATAGATGAACCAAAATCTAAGAATATTACAAATACACTCAATCCAAAAAGCCCAAACACAACTGACGGAACACCAGCCAGATTATTGATACCAAGACGAATAAATTGCAGCACTTTACTATTTTCCACATACTCCGTTAAATAGATTGCAGTCATAACGCCAATAGGCACTGATATAACCGAAGAACCAATCATAAGATACAATGTACCCAGAAGTGCCGGGAATATCCCCCCTTCACGCATTTCGTTTTTGGGAAATGCAGTTAAAAATTCCCAGCTCAATGCACGGTAACCCTGTACAAATATATATCCCAACACAAACAATAAAAATACTAGTATGGTATATGACAGGGCACTGATGATTATAAAAGAGGTTTTTTCAATTGCTTTTGCTTTTGCCTGTAATGATGCCATAATTCCCTTTTTAATGATACTTGAATTTATATTTCATTGAAAGATAGTTAGCAATAACATTAAAAAGCATGGTAAGCATAAATAAAATAATGCCTATTGCAAAGAGGGCAAAATAATGGTCGCTGCGATATGATGCTTCAGCCATCTCGGCTGCTATATTGGCAGTTAACGGCCGCACAGGGTCAAAGAGCGAGGTGGGAAACGTGGTTGCACCACCAGCAACCATCAGCACCACCATGGTTTCGCCAAGGACACGTGCAATCCCCAAAATGATAGCCGTCCATATACCGGAAAGCGCTGCCGGCATGGTTATGTGGACAATCGTTTGCCAGCGGTTTGCTCCCAGCGCGTACGATGCTTCTTTTAGCGATACCGGTACCGATGACAATGCATCTTCGGATATACTGGCAATAGTTGGTATTGCCATAAAAGCCAGCATGATTGATGCATTAAAAAGATTGAGACCAGTATCTATATCAAAGTGGTCCTGTAAAAATGGTGCAACAACCACCATACCAAAAAAGCCAATGATAACCGAAGGAATGGATGCAATAAGTTCAATTGCCGGCTTAACAATTTCACGAACAAACGATGGAGCTAATTCTGACAGATAAATTGCAACACCCAGACTGAATGGGACAGCAACAATTGCTCCAATAAATGTAACGGATAAAGACGCTACAATAAGTGGCAATGTTCCAAATTTTGGCGGTTCCGATGTTGGATACCAGCTTGTCCCAAAAAGGAAGTCTTTTATACTGACTACCTTAAAAATTGGTAAACCTTCTTTAAAGAGAAAAATCATGATTAAAAATAAAAATAAAACTGAAAGAAAGCCAACAACAGCAAAAATATATTTTACCATCCTGTCGCTAACATTGTGAATATTAAGGGCAGATTGTAGTGTTTTTTTTAACATAGCAATTTACTATTATTTGATTTATAAATTTTTTTAATTCACTTTATAGTGCTATCTCAATATAACAGACATAAAATCGAAAAAATGTATTTCAGTAACTGATAAGAATTAACTGAAACAAATCGCATAATTATAAAGAAATTATGAAGACCTTGTAAAGATATTGTAAAATTAAAACCTTTCGGGGAATGGTTTCCATGATGCAATTATTTTCCCATTCCTGATCACGATAATATCCCGAAACTGGAATATCGCATCCCCCTGTTTTGGCCTGTAAAAGACGAAATCCCCCACTTCAAGTTTTGTTGACAGTGACCCATTCAGCATACTCTGATTGGGAAGCAGATTTTCGTTGGGAGGGCTTGCAGTCAGTGCATTAACCACTACACCTTCAGGAGCTTCAACAACTTCATTCCATCCACCACCATACGTGTAATACGTTTGCCTACAGTTGGGGTCCCACCACTCTATTAGCCACTTAAACCGTTCAAGAAATGGTACCTCATAACTATTAATTTTTTTCAAAATTGGAGCTGCAATAAATATTGCCGGCAAATGTTTCTTAAGAGTAAAAAAATCAAAAGTAGATGGTTTAACCACACATGATCCTGCTGCTATATCATTTACAACATAACTGCTATGATAAAGCACATATGTTGAACTGCCACCACTGTTAAATGTCAGTTTTTTCTTGAATAATTCAGGATACGTATTATTTGTGTAATCCACAAATTTTTTATACTGTTTCATTATCTGTTCAAATTCTTTTCGCACAGCTTTTTCTTTACTGCCAATGAATACTGGTATATGCAAAAGATGACCATCATATCCCATAAATCCAGTAAATTCCAGATTGTCTTTATTTTTCTGGATAATCGATAGCAATTCATTCAATTCCTCAACCGTTTTTAGCCCTCCACGATGAAGGCCAACATCTATTTCAATATTCACTTTTAGTTTTAATGAATTATTCCTGGCAAAGCTAAGATACTCTGATAATCTTTGCTTATTGTCGATAAGCCATTGAACAGAATCAGTAAGCCTGCTATACTCACTCTTTGGAAAATCATTATAAAATTCTTGAACGCTTTGTATTGGGAATGGTTTTCCCAAAAGAATATCCAGATTATAACCAAATTTTTTTATTATAAGTGAAAGATACGGTTGATGAAACTCCATGAGTTTATTAGTGTTAGTTTTTTTCATGACATAATCTACCAACTCTATGGAAGGCAGTGATTTTGTTACAATACGATAATGGAGAGGGGCTTTGAGTATGCTGTTCATTTGATGTATATTGTGGTCTACTCTGTCAAGATCTATTATGATACATGGCAATGCAATCCCATTTGTTTTAAGTTCTCTATTCAATGCAGCAAAATAATCATTATATGGTTTTCCTTTATCAGCCGGTTTACAGATTACCATCAGTACAATACATGCTGCAATTACAAGAGCTATGATATATCTTTTTTTTGATACCATAATCTCCTCCAATTACCTGATTAATTGCCAGCTTTTATTTTCCATAACTGCGACAATATCACTTTCATTGACAATAAAATTATCTCCATCAAGAGCATGTGCTAAAGCTCCTGCTGCCAGGGCAAAATCCACACAGTAATCCAGGGAATTACCTTTAATAAAAGAATAGATAAAAGCTGCAGCCATTGCATCACCTGACCCTACACGGTCAACGACATGATTTAATTTCCTAACTTTAAATTCTGTAGCAGATTGCCGTGTTGACGCCAGAGCACCTATTTCAGCTTCAGATGCGTTAGTTGTATATCTATGTGTTATCAGTAAAAGCTTTACATTTGGGTACGTTTTGAAAAGATAGTCCATCATATCGTTATAGGTTGTGATATTCTCCTTCAATAGAAGTTTTGTAATATGTTCTTCATTCCCAATTAACACATCTACTGTTTTGGCAAACTCCTGTATTATCGCTTTAGCATGGCTTATATCTTTCCATAACGTTGAACGATAGTTAACATCAAATGATACAATCCCATTACTTCGTTTTACAGCATCACACGCTTTTACTGTTTCTTCAGATAGTATGTGCGATAGTGAAAGCGTTATTCCTGTAGTATGGAACCATCCGCAATCATGCAACACATGCTCCCAGTTGATAGAATCTTT
>JARYLT010000138.1 GCA_029907515.1 Spirochaetota bacterium
GGCTGTAATGTATTTATAAAATTGTATATATTTTTGCTTTTCAAAGCTCAGTGGGTAAACAACTATAAAATGCACAATAATAATGGGAAGAATAAAAATGCCCTGAAATTTTATGAGATATGAGGCGATAACATTTACCAGTACCAGTACTATATAGCTTTTCTTTTGTTCATATATGGCACAATAATAGAAATATAATGCAAATATATTGAATAAATTATAAAATATTTCACCATTTGCAGCCAGATATTCAGTATGATAGCATGAAATAACAACCCCATATAAGAAAGCAGCAAACAATCCTATCCGTGTATCATATATTTTTTTTGTAAGAAGGAAAATACCATACATTGTCCCAAGAATAAATAAAAGCCCAATAAAGTGAAATGCTGAAGGAGTATCAGCTATATGTGTAATGGAAAATTTCATAAGCCAGTGATACAGCCACCCCTTGTTCATACCAGATGATAGGCCCAACAACTCCCTTTTTGCCAGTAAATATGAGGTAAGAACATCAACGTGGATAAAATCTATAATTACTGATGGCAGCCGTAGTACAACAGTAACTATCGCTATGAAAAAAAAAGTGAAAACTGTAGGACGCTGGAAGATTTCATAAAAAGATTTGACATGATTATTGGGTGACAAGTATTTTCTCCATAAATCAATTGACTATTTTTAATAGGAAAATAGTGTGTAAACGCCTGTGCTGGAGTCAATTAGTTTTTTATTAAACCCAAAGAGGAATATCATATGAAACATCTCATTTCTATTATTGTCCCAACGTACAAAGAAGCAGAAAATATTCCTGTTCTTATTGAATCAATTGATAAAGCAATGAAGCACAGCAGGCTTGATTACGAAGTTATTATTGTGGACGATAATTCTAAAGATGGAATTGAGGATACTGTTAAAGCACTTAAGAAAAAAGGCTACCCTGTTTCTATAAAAGTACGCATAAACGAACGTGGACTTTCTTCAGCTGTCATTGAAGGGTTCAGACAGGCTAAAGGCACCATCTATTGTGTGATGGATGCTGATTTGAGCCATCCACCCGAAAAAATACCTGAGCTTGTTGAACAAATCATTAATGGTAAAGCTGAATTTGTAGTTGGTAGTAGATTTGTTAAAGGCGGGTCAGCGGAGCATTTCAACTGGTATCGAAAGCTCAATGCATGGGTATCCAAGATGTTAGCGCGCCCCTTTACAAAGATAAAGGATCCCATGGCAGGATTTTTTGCTTTTGATGCTAAAATACTCACCCCTGAGATTCTTAATATGTTGAACCCACTTGGTTTTAAAATTGGCCTGGAAATTATTGTGAAATGTAACCCCAGAACAATAACAGAAATTCCCATATCATTCAGAGAACGTCTTTATGGTCAAAGTAAGCTATCATTACGTGAACAGATACTGTATATAGTGCATTTGAAACGTTTGTTTCATTATAAATATCCATCGCTGTACCAGTTTCTATTTTTTTCCCTGATTGGGTCAACGGGTATGGTAGTTGATATGACCACAGTATTTGTTACATATGGATTGTTACACATTAATTTCAAGATTGCACGGGCTATTGGATTTATTGTTGCACTAACATGGAACTTTTTCCTGAACAGGAAACTGACATTCCCTGACTCGCCGCAAAAAAATCTTTTCATCCAATACAGAAATTTTTTTATAGTCTGCAGTATTGGTGGGCTTTTTAACTGGTTTATTTCTGTTTACCTGTATTCCACATATCCATATTTTAAAGAATTTTATCTTTTAGCTGTGTTTATAGGAATTATGGGGGGATTACTTATTAATTTCCTGGGTTCCAAATATATTGTTTTTGGGAAATGAACCAAAATTATTCTTTATGAGCAATCATTTCCGCAAGCATGCCAACAGTCAGAATATTTAAACCCGACAGCGTGATAAGTACTGATACTGTATTAATATTTCTATAGAGTATACCTTCTATCAGGACCATTGCAACTCCACACAACAGTAATGGGAGGCTTAAGGGCAGAAAAACTTTGAGAGGATCAAAGAACATAACAGTACGTACAATAAGCCGGACAAAATTCAATGTATCATAAAAAGGTCTTATTTTTGATTTCCCTTTACGCTGATGATAATCGATAGGTACATATTTTACCTGATAATCATTAGCAAGCATAGCTATGGTGATAGTAGAGGTAAAAGAAAAACCCTCAGGAAGAATTTTCATAAACTTTTCAACTACTGACTTTTTCATAATTCGCATGCCTGAGTTAAGGTCAGGGATATTTGTCCCTACCATATAATTTGCAAGCTGGTTTATGACCCATTTGGGGAATTTCCGTATTAAAGGTATATTCACAGATTCACCTATTCTTGCACCAACAAGCATATCAAGGTCATTTGTAATAACATCCTTAAAAAATTCAGGGATACGTTCATCAGGATATGTGGCATCTGCATCAGTAATGGCAATAAAATCGTGTTTTGCCGCTCTGATACCAGTCTTGAGTGCTGCACCATAACCACGATTTTTAGAATGATGCATGATTTTTAAATCTTTGTCGTTTGCAACACCCTGTAATATTTTTTCTGTCCCATCAGTAGAACCATCATTGACCAGTATAATTTCCAGATTGAAGTCCTTGCAATTTTTTTTAATGGCTTTCAGATGGATAATACTATTTTCTATGGCACTAATTTCATTATAAACCGGTACAATAAGCGTTAATCCCTGTTTCATGATTTCCCCTTTTTATATTTTAACAATTCTGTGGTTTATCTAAATGAATACTTGCATGTATTCATGTCAAGATATTTATTCTGGTTAAAATAGTTAATCCAAAATGTCTACAGGAAGGCTTTTATTCATTTCATTTTTTAAAATAGCCATATATGATCATTATAATATTTACAAGCCACCCGTGAAATCCAAGTACAGGGCTTAATGCAAAAATTGATAAGGAGAATAATACTGCCGCTTCACTCCCCAATCCTATACTCTTAAATAGAAAAATCATAATAGCTTCCCTGACCCCTAAACCTGAAACTGAAATGGGGACCGCTACAGAAAAACTTGATAAAACCAGGCAAAATACAGTATAGCTAAATGGCATTTCTATGGAAAAACTTTTTTGAATTAAATATGCAACCAGACAATAACAGATAAAACTAGGGATAGTTAAAAGTGTTGATAGTGTAACATATCGTATACTGGTTAACATCATTACAGTATCATTAATAAACCCTGATATATTTTGCTGAATGACAGGATAGTATTTCTTAGGCAGGATAAATCTACTGAACCTGGCAATGATATTGTGAATGGACTTAAACTTTATAAGAATAATTATACCTGCAACTATTGATAAAATAATAATTAGAAATCCAATATAATTAAAGGCAAAAAGATGGCTGAAAAAAGGGTAAAGCAAAAAAAGTGCAGCAATGCGTATTCCAACATCATAAAGCCTATCAATAACAACAGAAACAAATGCCCTTCCAATATTGTCAAATTTATCCTTAAAATATATTGCTTTTGAAATCTCTCCAATTCTTCCAGGAGTCACAGTACCAAAGTAAAATGCCCATAGATAAACATAGAATGTTTCAAAAATTGATGTTTTGACATTCTGGCTTTTCATTAAAACATTCCATCGTATTGCTTTAAAAAATATCAGTAATAGTAAAAAGGGGTAAGCCAATATCAAATACCAGTAGTTTGCAGTCTTCACATAATGGAATAGCTGTTTTAAATCAATTCTCCATAGAATAACTACAAATAGAATAATGCCTATAAAATTTAAGTATTTAATCTTATCTTTCAATGGATTCACCTGTCAAAAGTACAGTATATTATCTATAAGCTGCTATTTTAATTTCTTATTTTCTCAATCAGAAACTGATACAGTTCTGAAGGCAATATTAAATATGTGACAAATGAAATCATATGATAATTATAGTCAATAACATTCTCCCAAAAAGATTTAAGAGGTAGAGTATCAGTTTTATTATATGTACTATAAAATATTTTCACGTCACTGTTATTAGTAATCAAATGAGTTAGCCTGAAAAGATGGAAAGGTGATGAAATTAACAGTATTTTCTTAAATTTTTTTCCAGTTATTATATTCTTTGCTTCATTCCAATTATGAAAAGTATCTCGAGAATGGGTATCAATAAATATATGTGCAGGTTTTACACCCAAAGCAATTGCTTCTTGAGCTAATAATTGAGAACCTGTAAATTTTTTTGAGGGTCTCCATCCACCTACAAAAATCAACCTTTGGATTATACCTTTATGGTATAAATCCACTGCAAGTGAAAGCCTTCGCATTGATTCTTTATCAGGATTTCCTGAAGTATCAAAACTATCATAAAAGACGACAGCTGCATCAAAAGTTTCATCTAAAGGGATATTGTTTATGGAATACTGTTTATCGAAATAGTAATCAAGAAAAAGAAAACAAAGCAGGTATACAACAAAAAAACAGAAAAATAACAACAAAATCTTTTTCAAAGGTATTTATTAAACTCCTTTACTCAAAACAAAGGTTCTTCGTAAGGCTATATGACGCTTAATATATTCTGGTAGATATTTTTCAAGAAATCTGTCAATTGCTATTGATACTTTATTGTTAAATGGAAGAATAATAGTGCTGTTTTCTTCAAGAATTTTCATATCATTTCTTTTTATACATTTGAGTAATTCTTTTCTTTTTAAAAATCTGTGTGGCCCTTCGCTATGATTAATATTGATAGCCGCTGTTAGCCAGTGCACCCATTCCCATAGCCTGTTTGGACATGTTAAAATCATTATGCCATCCTGACTTAATATTCTGACAAGTTCATCAAAAAAAGTATTATAGTCATAAACATGTTCAATAGTTTCATACGAACAAACAAGGTCAAACTGGCCATCTTTGAAAGGCAACGGAAAATCCAGTACTTTTACTATTTTATATTTTAATCCACTCCCTTTTAATCTTCTATCAGCAAGAGAAATTAAATAGTCAGAAAAATCCACACAGACAGAACTATTAATTTTGCCTTTTTGATACCAGAACAGGCTTCCTTTACCACTACGGGCCTGTATATCAATCATTATATATTTTTCCTTTTTCATATGTTTGATAGCTAAGTCATATGAATTTGTAAACCGCCTGAAATAGGTATACAGTTCCTCATTGACTTCATCATAATCTTCAACTGTATCCCAGAATTCACCAACCTGTTGTAATGTCCATGGTCGTTTTGTGTAATAGTCATATTCCTGTTTAGCTCTTTTCCAGAAACCTTTAAGTGTAAAATAATATTGTTTGCTCATGGTACTATCCAGCTTTACATTAAATTTTTCAAAATATCTCACAACAATATATAAACATGGGAATACTCCCAACGCCGAAGGCGAGGGAGTATATATTATAATTTTATCAAAAAGAAGGATTAAGAAAATTTAATAATTAAACATTAGATTTTTCATTATACTTCAGAACCATATCACGTGCATTTGGTTTGTAACCCATTAGTTTTTTAAAATTTTTAATGAGAAAAAGGTTAAAATTTAAAGGCATAATACTAAGAAAAAACCTGAATGCTCTCGATGCACCAATAATTAAAACAATATTGTAAATAAAGTGATAAAAATAGCGATCTAATTTTTCAGGTTTCTGTAATCCAATAAATTCAGGTTTCTTCCTTGCTAATTTCAATCGTATAAAAATTCCATTCAGTTTATAGGATATATTAAAAGGAAATGATTCATGGATTTCTGCTGGCTCTATTTCTTCTAAATGCATTGCCCCATCTTTCTGAGCAGATTCAATCAAGGACAAGCCTTTTTGTGTTCTTACAATAATACTTGACCAGCCTTTTGGTAATCCTCTTTCATTCATTCCCCGGCCTAATAATCTTACCAGCCATGAATCACCAAAGCTGATATCTGAATAGTTCCCATAATAATCAGGGCATAACCTGCATCTATTTGGTAAATAAACAGCATTAAGGTAGTGATAATTAAAAAAATTAATCCCTTTCCTCTCACCATTTTTCAAATGAAATGACAACCCACCTGGCCAATCACCATGCTCCCTGTATTTTACATCAATAACATCTTCTTTATGTATTTTCAACTTCTTCATCCCAAAGGTTGTAGCGCCATATTCCATATTATGCCCACAGATCAATGCCAGTATATATTCAATTTTCTGAGCATGTTTATTGCCTTCATTCTGTAGCTTTCTCAAACTATGTATTTGACATGGGAGTGCAACTATTGCATATTTTCCTTTTTTGTCTTTGAGTGTTTTTAAAATTTCATTTGTTGGAATAAGGCAATACTTTGATTGCGACGAAGCTTTAACAGTTTTAATATCAGTTACTATCTCCGGCCTGAATAACCACTTCTGGTCAGGTTTATTCCTTGGAAGTATGACACCATCCACAATTTTTTTTTCAAGCATATATACCAGTAATCGGGTAACACTTCCTCCTGACGCTCCTTTCCTTCTGACCTGATCATCTTCTGAATGTCCCAGGAAACATTTTTTATAACTTTTAAGATATGTATCAAATTTATCTCCACCTTTAAATTTTGCATCCAGTTCTGAAAAATCAACCTTTATTCCCTGACAATGCAGGTAACAAAGGCTGCATTGAGTGCACCTGGATTCATCAAAAACAGGCTTTCCTGCTTCATAATCGCTGGTTAAAGCTCCTGATGGGCATATCCCAATACAAGTACCGCAAAAATTGCATAGTGGCATCTTTTGGCCACCAAGTTTTTTGGTAAGGTCATTAAAATCATATTTTGATTTTACAGGCATTAGGCTGATTCCCCTTTCTATTTGTAATCAATATAAAGATTAAAGAACAGATTTATGTAGTGATACTATAGCAAAAGTACTGAGTTTTAACATTAAAAAAATATTAATATTCTTCCCCTTAAGTTGGTATAATTTATTTAGTCAAGTACTTTATACTGTATTTAAATTTTATAATAATAATTAGGTCAAGTCCAATATAGTGTGTAATCCTACCAGATACATAAAAATTATTTGCTACTCCAGTGACTTTTCTTATTCC
>JARYLT010000139.1 GCA_029907515.1 Spirochaetota bacterium
ACCGCTGCAGGCGGATCCTGTACCGGGAACAGTATATGTGTATTCAATTATTGTAAATGTTACAGCAAATGATATGGAAACAATTACAAGAGATGTACCATTGGATACAGGAAGAATAACACTGGAAGTTCCTGCTGGAAGTCAGCGAACATTTGAAGTAGTAGGATATGATGATGGTGGTAATAGATATTACGGTGGTATAGCAACCGTTGACCTTTCACCCGGGCAGCAGGTGAATCTTAATATTGAAATGGGTGAGTTATTTTATATAGCTGATGGAAATCCATATTATTATCAAAATCAAAGTCAAGAATGGATTATAGACTTTCCTGCCTATAAACAATATAATCCCGTAGCGTTTAACATTTATAAAATGGTGAATGACCAATGGGTTCTAGAAACAGTAATCACAAATTTTACAAGTATGGTTGATCAATATAATGTTTATACATATACAATTAAAAATTTAATATTAGATACTACGAATTATTCTTATTCTCTAAGTGGAGTTAATATATATGGTGAAGGCAACATATATGATATTTATCTCCCTTAAAAGGTCAAGTTAGATTTATTAAACTCGAATTATTTTAATGAATATTATAATAACAAGGAAATAAACTAATAGTTATATGGTGAAAGTAATATAGGATTAATCCCATGGTAATATATTATAAATATAATATATATTTAAAAATTCAAAGGAGGCAGTAACCCAATCATCATAGCCAGTGCATATTGTCCACCTGAAATTTTTTATAATTCCCATTAGGAGGATGATATGAAAACAATAACCAGAACACTGTATTGTGTAATTTTTATTGTATTGTTTGCCTGCAGCTATGAAGATATAACAACAGTGACCATTGATACCGGAATACGAAAGCAGGTACAGCTAAGCTGGTTTGACAGAGCTATTGCTTTTCTTAGCATTGCGCAGCCACTCCAGGCGGATACCCCACCAGGAGATCTTCCATGGCCAGTTGATTTGATTACTGTTACAGTTACAGCACCTGATATGAACGCTATAACAAAAGAAATACCACTTGATACTGGTAAAATAACAATGGAAATACCGGCGGGAAGTCAGCGAAAATTTGAGGTAGTTGCTTTTTATAATAATGATGGTACATTTGAAAGGCAGTTTGGTGGTATTAAAACCGCTGATCTTTCTCCAGGGCAAAGTGTATATCTAAATATCGAAATGGGTCAGCTAACCCCTATTCAGCCATTATGGGATCCGTATGAAAATAGAGTTAATATTCAGTACGATACTTATTTTACTAAACCGATTTATTTTAAAGTTTACCAATATATTGGTGTAGGTGGTCCTTATGTTTATAATCTCATTGATATTGTTGAAGTAGATTCTCTGGATTTTCAAATACTATATGAAACCCTTATAGAGTATCATTATACCAATGATTCTATTAATTCTGGAACCTATACTGGTTTTTATATAAGCGCTGTAAGCAAATATGGTGAAAGCGAAAAATTTTACATAGAATTAATCCCTATGTAAAATTTTATTATTACCCGGAAAGTAAAATATGGAACGTATAATTTTATTGATAATTAGCTCATGAATCCATATTTTTTAAGTCAGCACTCTGGTTGCGGCCATTACGGTGGTAAGCGTAAAGGGTGAGGCGTATTAAATCATATTGTTATATGAATGTTTTTAAAAATTAATTATTTAAAAAATGTAAAAAATGTTTGAAAAAAATAAAAATATGTTGATTACATTATGCGTTAATGTTTGTATAATAACAGTGGGTATAGAGATTTACAGGCATTACCACAGTTGTACAAAGATAAGGTATCATTGCAAATGGAGGAAAATACAATGAAGAGGATCCTTGCATCTATTATTTGTATAGGCATTGTTGCTTTTGTAAGCTGCAACTATGAAAACACAGCTACCGTAACCATTGATACTGGCATACGCCAGCAGGCGCAATTGAGTTTATTTGACAGGGTACTTGCATTTTTTAGCCTTGCACAACCTCTGCAGGCGGATCCTGTACCGGGAACAGTATATGTGTATTCAATTATTGTAAATGTTACAGCAAATGATATGGGAATAATTACAAGAGATGTACCATTGGATACTGGAAAAATAACACTGGAAGTTCCTGCTGGAAGTCAGCGAACATTTGAAGTGGTAGGATATGATGATGGTGGTAATAGATATTACGGTGGTATAACAACTGTTGACCTTTCACCCGGGCAGCAGGTCAATTTGAATATTGAAATGGGTGAGTTAAATAATAAGATCGATTACTGGTATTATTATACTAACGATAAATATTTCGATACAGAGTATTCTGGTGATGAGGATCCCACTTCAGGGGTGGTTGCTTTTAAAATATATGAATCAGATGATAGTTTGTACACCAATGAAAGGTTAATATTTATCATTAATCAATGGACTAGTATATATGATGTCGATTTTTGGAGGGTTACTGTTCAAGTAGAACTAAAAGATATTGGTCCACCACCTGGTGGATATAAATATTACCGATGCTCTATTGTAAATCAATATGGTGAAGGTGAAAAAGTCGAAATAACAAGATATTAGTTAATTTTATTATTTAAAAAATGTAAAAAATGGTTGAAAAAAATAAAAATATGTTGTTTATTGCGTGCGTTGAAGTTTGTACACGCACAGTGGGTATAAAGCTCTACAGGCATTACCACAGTTGTACAAAGATAATTTATAATTGCAAACGGAGGGAAATACAATGAAAAGGTTCATTGCATGCATTGTTTGTATTGGCATTGTTGCTTTTGTAAGCTGCAGCTATGAAAACACAGCAACAGTTACCATTGATACAGGCATTCGCCAGCAGGCACAGCTTGGCTGGTTTGATAGAGTACTTGCAATGGTAGGTTTAGTAACACCCGTACAGGCGGATCCTTTACCAGATCCGCTATATAGTAGCATAACTTCAATTATTGTTACTGTTACTGCAAGTGATATGCAAACAATTACAGCTGAAATACCATTGCATACAGGAAAAATTACTCTTGATATCCCAGCTGGAAGTCAGCGAACATTTGAAGTGGTAGGATATGATGTTGGTGGTTTTAGAAATTACGGTGGTATAACAACAGTTGACCTTTCACCGGGAGGACATGTTGCTCTGGAAATAGAAATAGGGGAATTATGTATGCCAGATAATGTTGTTATTGATACTGTTTCACCTTTCATAGAATTTGATCAAGATGACAATACTTTCCCTTCACTTCAAAAAGTTGAATTATGGGAAAGTACTTCTACATCCGATAAATTATATCTAATACAATCGATTGTAGGGCCTTTTATGGACAGAACAATCGCTTTTGAAGTTTCATTAGTAAAAACCGGATATCATTATATTGTTAAAACATATAATAAGTATGGGTATTGGATGAGTGATTATCAAAATCCATAAAAAAGATTTTAATTTTATTTTTATATTTAGGAGGAAACCCAATGAAACATATGCATACACTGCTCATTATTGCCATCACACTGCTCTTTGCAGCAAGCCCGTTGTTTGCGGCCATTACGGTGGTAAGCGTAAAGGGTGATGCGCTGTACAGTGATGGTGGTGCGTTTAAACCGCTGCAGAAGGGCATGCAGCTTAAAGAAGGCACAAAGATACAGACTGGTGCAAAGTCACAGGCTGTGCTTGATATTGATGGTCACATAGTGACTATAAAATCATTTACCCTTATCAAGGTGTATAAAAACATTGCCAAAAAAGATGAGTCCACCAACAGTCTTGGGCTGGCGTATGGCAGCATTAATGCCAAAGTTAAAAAGCTGCCACAGGTAAAAACAAGCTTTTTAATTACCACACCGGTTGCAACGTCATCAGTGCGGGGTACCGAGCAAAACACCAGCTTTGGTCCGGGGTTTGGCATGCAGGTAACAGTCCCTGAAGGTGAGCTTAACGTGCAGTCCAATGGCGAAAATAAAAAGGTTGGTGGCAACCTGGAGTACAGCAAGGGAACTGATGATCCCCGCAGTGGCGACCTTACCCAGGGGATGCAGAATACCTACATAGGCCAGATGGCACCGGGTAACCTGACACCTGAGGAAAAGGATATGCTAAACCAGTATGGCGATCAGCTTGTAGATTCCACACAAACACCGGCAGATGTACTGGATAACACTGGAGGCGCCGCAACAGTAAATGTGAATTTAATATGGAATGTGCAGCCGTAGTAATTTTATGGAACATACTCTTTGGGGATTGTCCCAAAAGAGGTCGTTGAGTAAATTTTGCAAACATTATATAGTAATACTCGCTCATTTCGATACAATTTTGCCACAAAATCTGGCAAAATTAATCAATGAGCGTTGCAAAATTTGTATCGAAACGACTTTTGGGACAGCCCCATTGTAAACGTATTATCTTTGCTAAGAATTATGGTGACCAATCAGTTCTTATTAAAATCAAAAGTGAGGTTGATTTTATAGAAAAGAAAATTTTATTTTCATTGAAATATACCAATAACCAGTACAAAGGAGGATACATGCGAACAATTACCATATTACTTTTAACACTGTGTATGGCAAATGCAACCTTTGCCCAGAGTGCAACATTAGCTCTTAAAGTGGCTCAAAAATCACAGGCAACGGTTGAGGATGCAATGATATTGTATTTGCAGGTTACTAAAGGAATAACGCAAATTAAAACGGAAGAATTAATATCTCAGGGACTATTACCGCGTGGTGTGAAATCCGAAACTCCTCTAACCAAAGGTATACTTGCTTACATGATTGCAAAACAGGAACATATTACCCAATCACTTATGTTTAATATCTTTAAAAGCAAGCGCTATGCTGTTTTTGCTTGTATTGCAGCAGGGTATATGCCACAGGGTTCGGGTGAACTTGATCCGGTAAGTGGTGTAGAATTGCTTGAAGTTCTGGGACGAGTGGGAGGTGAAGAATGAAAAAAATACTAATACTTTTTTTGGCGATAGTTACTGTTAATTTATGCACCTTTCTCTATGCACAGGAGGAATACATTCCACTGCCTGATGTTGCCGGTGACCCGGATTTAGCTACTGCCGCAAAACCCGTTCAGCCGTTTACACTACGGTATGGTGGATGGATTACGCCGGTGGTTATAGACCAGCGTACAACCGACACCGATTTGATGACATCTATCACAACAGCCCGAGTGTGGCTGTCCAGCACATTGTGGGCAAATGCAAGCCTGTATGTGCGCGTTAAGGATAGCTTTTTAGCAGTAATCCGTGAGCAGGATGTTAATATTGATAATACCAGCAACGTATTTGACCTGGATGTAGCATCAGTTACAATCCCGGTAATGAAAAATAAGGTGCGCCTGATTTTAGGAAGAAAGTACTATGTTACCGGCGCAGGGCTTGTTCTCAACGGCCGCGGTGATGGTGGCGAGGTCCAGCTCTACTCAAAGTATGGGGATCTGAAAGCATTTGGCATGTACTCAGGTTTGCTTAATAAAGATGATAACCCATACGGGTTGAGTTCTCGCGATATAGCTGATGGTGCAAAGCGTATCTTTGCAGGTGCACAGTATTCAAAGGATTTTTTGTTTAATAATACCTTTTACCTGTATGGCCTGATGGAAATAGACAAACAGGATGAGGAAGCTAATATTAAATCAACCTATGATGCACAGTACATTGGTGCAGGTGTTAAAGGCGTGGTAAGCGATTCACTGTCATACTATGCAGAATACGTTTATCAGATGGGCACATCCTATGCAACAATTGTACCAGGTGTTCAGGAAGAAAGTGATATTAAGGCAATGGCAGTGCTGGCGGGATTGCGCTATTTTATAAAGGCAGCCTACCGTCCATTAATTAATCTACAGTATGCGTATGGTACTGGCGATGAGGATGCAACAAGCTATAGCAATGCTACCGGCAATACCCTTGATGATGATACACGCTTCATGTATTTTGGTACATTTTTGGGAGGTTTTGCTTTACGTCCACAATTAGGTAACCTGCATGTTATACGTCCGGGTATTGGATTTTCGCCATTCTATGATGGTGGTGACCGTATAAAGGCAATGAACCTGGTTTTATATTACACGTATTACATGAAGGATAAAAAGGAATCCCCTATCAGCGGTGGGGATGCTCCTTTACCAGAATCATTTGTAGGTCAGGGTGTTGACCTCATGTTGCGCTGGCCAGTGTATTATGATTTTTCATTCTTTGCCAATTATGGATTATTTTTGCCGGGTGATGCATATCCATCCGGTACACCAGAGCGCCATTTCATCATGGCCGGTGTAAATATTGTATTTTAATGTGATAATAGAGTTTTAATCATATAAATGCTAAAACGCCATGCATCGTACAAATGTCATGCATGGCGTTTTTATTTTTATGATACATTTTTTTCTATATCTTCTATAGTATTTTTTAAAGGTGGTAAATCTTCATGAATGGTTCTCCATACTATTTCTAAATCAACACCAAAATATTGGTGAATTAAAAGATTGCGAAAATCAACAATATCGCGCCATTGAATATCTGGATATTTTGTTTTAATGTTATCCGGTATGTTTTTAACCGCTTCGCCAATGATTTCAAATTCTCTGATTACAGCCATGTATGTTTTTCTATCGTTGATAAATTCATCAAATGTCATAGATGTAATGTAATTATTAATAGCGTTAATAGAGTCTTTGATATCATGGAGATATAGCAATATCTTTTTGTTATACATAAATTATATCTTTTAGTATTTCATCTTTAACACTTTTTTTTATAGTGTGTTCAAAACCTATGTCAACTTTGCGTTTTAAAATATGTTCTAATTCTTTTTTAAAGGCTAGATAGTTGTGTATATTCTTTTTTTCATTTTCCATAAAAAACCTCTTGCGCAAAAAAAGGCCTCTGCCTATAATTGATATAAACAGAGGCCGTACGATTAGTATACGGGATTACGCAGTCTGCTGG
>JARYLT010000013.1 GCA_029907515.1 Spirochaetota bacterium
TACGGAAAAAAAGATGACAAAAAGCCCAATAATTAAAATGGCACCCTGAACAATATCTGTTATTGCATCGGCAAGCAATCCACCTAATCCGGTATATAGAATAACAACTATCGCAGATATGGTAATGGAAATGGTTAATTCCAGTTCAGATGATGCAGATAACACCTGCCCAAATGCCCGTATCTGAGCTGCAGCCCAGAGGAGAGATGTAGGAATAAGAATAATTGCGGTGAGTTTTTCTACAGTACTGTCATATGTATTCCGGAAAAAATCGGAGATAGTTGTTAGTTTCATATTCCACAGGCGGGATGCAAAAAAAAGGCCAAGTACAAAGAGAACTATCGCATACCCAAAAGGATCAGCAGTAACCCCAACAAGGCCGTCCTGATATGCCGCACCCGAGGTGCCAATGCAGGATTCGGCACCAAACCATGTTGCAAAGACTGAAAATGTTACCAGAAGGTAGCCTAATGTTCTGCCTGCAAGGATAAAATCATCATCGGAATGGATCTTACGGGATACTATTATCCCCAGGATAAGCTGGAATATAATATATGCTAAAATTCCAATGAGATATCCTGACACCTTCCTTCACTCCGTAGGTACTTGAAAAATACAATTGACATAGAATAGTATATATATTTTTTCAAGAAATATACTAAAAAAATTAACTAAAGATAATCTTACATAAAACATTTTTTACAAAAAAAGTTATGTGATACACATGTTGTCTATTTATTGAATGCGTATATTCATAAGACACTGATTTTAAAGAATAGTTATTGAAAAAAAACTATCAAACAATATTTTTTTACCATGGAATTTATGACAGATATTGTTAATACATTTATTTCAAATTACGGGACATTGTTTTTAATATTTGTTGCCCGTATTTTTGACGTATCCATAGGTACCATGCGCATTATTTTAATGGCTCGTGGATACCGGTCAATTGCTCCGGTTCTGGGATTTTTTGAAGTTTTAATATGGCTTGTGGCTATTAATTCGGCTTTGAAGCATTTTGATGGTGCAATCAGTTATATTGTGTATGCTGCAGGATTTGCTACCGGTAATTATGTTGGGATGCTCCTTGAAGAAAAAATTGCCATTGGTTACCAATCAGTACGAATAATTACCAGTAAAGTTGTTTCTGCATTGCCGCTGGTGCTACGGCAGGAAGGATTTGGTGTTACTCAGATAGATGGAATTGGCATGAAAGGTCCTATTACCTTATTGTTTACCGTTGTGCCAAAGAAAGATGTGAAAAGAGTTGTTGAAATTGTACACCTGCTGGAACCAAATGCATTTATTACCATTGAAGATGTTAAACAGCATCTTAGCGGTTTTTCAGTTCATAATGGATTTACTCAAAAATTTGCAGCTTTTATTACAAAGAAAAAATAATATATAATTAGATAATTTTTATGACAGTTACTTTCCTGTTTATATCTAAATTTCCCTGTGTAATAAGATCCGACCCTAAAAATAGTACGTTATCAACTCCCTGATGAGGCGTCCCGGCTTTGGCATGGATGGATCGTAATCCTCCTAACCACCAGCGTTCATCTGCTATATAAAGAATATCACCAGGTTTAGCCTGCAGATATTCCATCATCTTTGTACTTAAAGAAACACCTTCACTGGTCTCGGCTATGTAGCAATGGATAATTTTACCTTCATCAAAATCATCAGGTTCGCCGCCTTTAAATAAAACCTTTCCTTCATGAATGGTATCAACGACAAGACCGGGAATGTTAGATAATTCTTTTTCTTTTGACAGTACTGTAATAACAATACTGACAGCGGTACAAACTAATAATCCATATAGCGCTCGTAAATACTGTAGCCCTTCGGGTGCAACACCGTGGGATAACAATGTTAATACTGATGGCCATTGTATGGAGATAAGCATTGCTATACTGCCAATAACCAGAGTATAGATAGCAGCTTTTGTAGTGTATCGTTTCCATAAAATGCCAAATAAGATAGTTACTATCATTGGTGGAGTAACTGCAGCAATAAACGTCCCATGGGCCAGATAAATGGATTTGAACTGCATGAATAAGGGTACCAGTGCAACACCGATTACTGCAGCAGCTAAAGAAATGGTACGTGCCCATTTTAGGTAAAACGTATCTTCCCTATCAGGGACAAATTTTTTAACAATATCATTGACCCCAATTGCAGCCACTCCGTTAATCAGAGTGTCAATTGTTGACATTAGTGCTGCAATTAAAGCTGCCATGATAAATCCAAAGATTCCTGGTTTTGTGATTCCAAAAGCTACATCAACAAATATATGATTGGGGTCAGTACTGTTTGATAGTAGTCCTAAATTTTGCATTGACCGCCCTATCCACCCCGCATTTGCCACAGCAAACGCAGCCAGTGGCATGAGTACAAGACAAACCAGAAACATTGCTTTCCTGCCATCGCGGGGAGAACGGACACTTAAGAAACGCATGAGTATGCCCTGATTCATAAAATAGAATGCCATGGAACTGCCAAACGCATCCTGCCAGAATATGCCCACAAAATTGAAATCGGGTGGTTTGTTGAACGGTGAAAAGGGCAATTTAAATTCATAGGGTAAAGACTTCCAGAAGGCAGATATACTGCCAATTTTTTCAATTCCCAGAAAAAATACCAGGAATCCGGCTGAAAGCAGCATTAATGCCTGTGCCAGGTCGGTCATGATAACTGATGTTTGGCCACCTGCATGCATGTATACTGCACACACAAAGGATATCAGTATGGCAGTAATCATGACATCCCAGCCAAACATGGCATTAAATGCAACGCCAATTGTATAAAGATTAATACCTATGTAGCCTAATAAATACACTAAAAGTATAAATACACTGATTGTCCGTGTGGTACTGTTAAACCGCTTTTCAAAGTATTCAGGTATTGATGTTATCCGTGAATAATATATTATAGGAAGCCATATGAATATAAATAGTGGCAGGATGAACCAGTCATTGAGGTATGTCATTGTGGAAGAAAATCCGTACTGATATGCTACAGCTGAGTATTTAATAAAACTGTATGACCCTACCGTTGTTGCCACGCAGCTAAATCCAATAAGCCACCAGCTAAAACGTTGACCGCCAAAAAAGAAATCTTTTGTACTTTTTACATATTTGCCAAAGAATGTTCCAAAACCCAGTATAAACAAAAAATAACATACAATAATGGCAAAATCAAGTACTGTACCCTTAATCATGTCTTACACTCCGGCAAAGATAATCATTGATGCATGAAATACGATAAAAAACAGATAGCCTGTGATAATTTCAAAGAGTATACGGCGCTCAGTAGGATGAGAAAGTGATATAACATCCTTCTTTATAGCTATCATTGTGGTGAAAATGAAGAATATGGTGAAAATACTGTACTGATATATGAAAGGCAGCCAGGGTGAATTCATGATAGATATTCCTCCGGAATTGTAAAGTGTGATGGCAATATGCGTATTTCAGCATTTGCAAAATGTGGTAAAGATTTAAACTGATGTGCAGCAAGACCACGGGTAACAGCATACAGAATTTGCAAGGGGTCACCATGTGATACCACAAGAATCTTTTGATTGGTAGGGTGTATTTCGGAATCAAGTAAAAATGATAGCATACGTCGTGCAACGGAATGAATAGGTTCAACATTATGGCAGGCAACATCATATTCTGATGAGCAATCCATATCCCATACCTTGTGGTAATTTTCGCTGTTGGTTCCCTCAAACAGGCCAAAATAACGCTCACGCAGTCGTGCATCAGTTATGACAGGAACATTATTACAAAGCCGTGAAACAAGTATAGCAGTTTGATATGCGCGCAAAAAATCCGATGTATAGATGTATGATATGTTCTGCATTTCTTTATTAGTAACTATCGCCTCCAACGCCTGACGTTCCCCTTCCTTTGTCAGCCCATAGTTGCTTATACCAGTTGCAGGGTCACTGATGATAATATGCTTTTCGTTGGCAGTGCTCTGGGCATGGCGCATGCAAAGGTATGTATTATGTAACACAATTGATTTCATACATGTGCCACTATAGATAAAGAAAATATAAAATCAATATTTTTTAAATATAAAGAATATCCCCTTCTTTTGCAGCAGTTATTCTGATGGGGAAAGACAATGATCGTGCTTTCTTTATTGCTCGGGTAATATCACGATCAGTATGATTGGGATCATGGTGGAATGTGATTAAATGCTTAACATTAAAACGTGAAGCAACGCCGGCAACGGATTCAATAGAAGAATGCCCCCAGCCTATGCGTGTTGCATACTCCTGGGGTGTATACTGGCAGTCAGCAACAAGTATATCGGCATCCTGTATTAAATTACCTATATTTTTAAGGTTATAATCCCCTAACTCCGGATCGTTTAATACTTCATTATCACTGGCATACACAAAGACATGGTTATTGTATTCAACACGGAAACCCAATGATAATCCCGGATGGAAAAGATGGGTGTACCATATTGTAATATCGTTTATTGTGAATGGGTTGTGCGATAGCTCAACGAAATGGATGTTGGATGACAGCTCAAACAGGGTTACAGGGAAATACTCCCTTTCCATCTGGCCCAGAATAAGCTTTTCAAGTGTTGAAACGCTATGCCCTCCATAAAAGTAAATAGAAGCATGTTTATTATATGCAAGGTCAAAAAACGGAAATCCCTGTATATGGTCCCAGTGAGTATGGCTTATGAAAAGGTGTACCGTAACAGGCTTACCAGAAAATTCTTTTGATAGTGCTTTCCCAAGCATTCTGATACCGGTACCAGCATCAAAGATAAGGATTGTTTGACCACATCTGAGTTCAACACATGAAGTATTCCCTCCATATTTAACAAAATCCTTACCCGGAGTTGGAATTGAACCTCTGACACCCCAGAAGCGGACATACATGTTGCTTTTATTTTTTTTCATCAAGACCTTGTGTTACATTTCTTATTGATATTTTACTCTTCGACATTTTCTGTGGCATTCTTCAAAAATAATCAGTCAACAAATTGCACATATAATGTATCTGAAAAGGTATGGTGTACCTTCTGATTTTGTTTTTCGATAGTAACATGGATAACAAAGGGTAGTTTTAAAGTTTTAATACTATGCGTGTTGCGAATATCATCCCAGTATATTGTCTCAAGAAGGCTGCCTATAAGTGAAAACCCATATACAGTAGTTGTTATTTTTTCCAGACGTTCAGCTTTGTATGTTGTATGTGTGGTTGGGTTTTCAAAATAGGCTGTTACGTTTGCCAATTCAATATTCTGATTGCATTGTATGCTAAAACACAGCGTGTCACCCTGAAAATAGATGTAATTGCTTACATCTTTCAATGACCTGCAATGAGTACATGGCTTGAAGGTGTAGGTAAGGGAATCATTGGCGATAGTTCCATTCATTGATACACTGCTGCCACACTCAGCCTTAATAATTATCAGTGGTTTGTTGGCGCAGGCAATGAAAAGAAAGATACCTGGCAAAAGATATATAATGTTACGCAATAACAAGCTGCCACCATCCTTTCAGCATACATTGTTCGTCACGGGTGAGTGAATAGCGGTTGAAGTATTCCTTTGCCATTTGAATCAGATTGGGTGTGGGTACAAGCTTTTGATCTTTTATTGCAATGAGTTCAGGGAAATGAGCTTCTAATTCATGTAAAGAAATAATTGAATCAATTGGTATAAAGTGTGAAGCTATGATAAAAAAAAGTGGTTCAAAAATTATAACTGCGCGATCAAGTTCAAGAGGGATGGGGTTGGGAATATTCATGCATGCAGTATAGTAATCCATGACAATAAAAGAGTAAAGATTTGATGGTATTGAAAAAATATCGGGTAATGTTTTTATAAATTCGTTCGTTATATTTGATGTGTCGATATCATCAAACATTGCATACGTGTGAAAATACTGGTCTGATTCGGTAGTGATAGATTGAATAAGCTTTATTGGTGTTATTGGCGTTGAAGGATCTTTAAATGTAGGCACAAGTCGTGATTTATAATAAAGCCTGTTGGTTCTGTATGATGGATAGTAGTCATTATTGCCTGGTTCAAGTATTGCAGAGCTATCGCCACCAAATTTAAAATCCACCCGCAATACATGATAAAAATTAATACACCTGCCTTCAAGCAGTCTAATAAAATGAAGACTATGCAGTTCATGTGCTGGCTGACGCTCTTCGAGCAAGGTATGACCAAATAAAAAAAGCGGAATAAGAGGGATGATAGTTTGTGCTATAGGTAACGCTTCGATATATGATAATTTTGATACCGGGATTTTAGGGATGCTTATTTCTTCATTGAGCATGATAAATTCGTTTTTCAAAACACTTATATATATATTCCCGGTCTTATTAGCATTTTGAGCATCTATAAGGCGGATATAATTGTTAATCTGGTTTAATGCCATTCCCACTTCCCCTACTAAATTTATTCTAATAAATATTGCCTTTTGCCTTGACAAATATACATAATGAAGTAATTTTTTATCAAGATAATATTTAATGGAAATGGCAATTTTTTATAATTGGTAGACAGAATGGATAATCTTATCAACATTGGTGTAGCACAGCTTGCAGTTGCTGAAAACCCTGCAGTGTTGCGTACCATTCTGGGTAGCTGTGTTGGTATATGTATTTTTGAGCGGAATAAAAAGATAGGGGGGCTTGCTCATATATTATTACCCAAAAATCCGGGTGATAGCAATCCTGAAAAATATGCAGATACAGCAATCCCTATTCTGGTACAGCAGTTATTAAAAAAAGGGTGCAAAAAGGAATTTATGTCTGCAAAAATTGCAGGTGGTGCTTCAATGTTTAAATTTAAATCAACAACGACACTGGCAAATATTGGTGAAAACAATATTGAGGCAACACGGCAGGCACTGGCAAAATTTGGTATTCCTATTGTAGCTGAAGATATTGGTGGCAGTGCTGGCAGGGTTATTGACTTTTTCCTGGATGATGGAAGGTTAAAAGTAAAAGCCAGTGGCCAGGAAAAAATGTATTATAAGGTTTGATAGATGGATTGGAGATAATAATTATGCATGAACATATACAACAGAGGATTCAGTCCATAATTCAGAATGTTGACCAGTTACCTTCTTTGCCAGATGTGGTAAGCAGGATAATCAATATGGTCAATGACCCTAATGTCTCATTTAAGCAGGTTGCCGAAGAAATAGCAAAAGATCAGGCAATCACCGCCAATATTTTAAAATTGTGCAATTCGGCTTATTTCAGCAAAGGTAAGGAAATATCTTCTATTGACCGTGCTATTGTCATCCTCGGGCTCAAAGAAGTAAAAGATATTGTTGTTCTTGCCACAACAAAATCGGTATTAAACAGGGTTATTTTGGGTTATGACCTGGCACGGGGTGAGTTGTGGAAACATGGTGTTGCAGTTGCAATGCTTGCAAAAAAGATTGCAAACGATTGTAACCAAAAGCAAGTAGCTGATATTGCTTTTACGGGTGGGATAATACATGATGTAGGTAAAACGGTTCTGGCATTATTTGTCCAGAGTACATTTAAGGATATTCTTGCCACTGTAACCGAAAAAAATATCACATTCCAGGAAGCAGAAAAATTGATTATGGGATTTGACCATCAGCAGATTGGCCAGCAGGTTACCATAAAGTGGAAATTTCCAAAAGTGTTACAATCAATTGTTCGCTATCATCACGAGCCCACAAATGCTCCTGATGAACACAAAAAAATAGTATCAATAGTCCATATAGCAAATACTCTGTGTCTCATGGCGGGCATTGGTATTGGAAGTGATGGGTTATATCATGAATTGAATCAGGATGCAGTAGTAATGCTTGGACTGCAGGACGCACACTTGGAAAAATTTTATAGTGATATCCCAGAATTGATGAACAAAGCAAGGGATATCCTGTAGGATTTACGTATGCATATTATAAAACCTTGCCCTGCCTGCGACATTAAGCTGCGGTTTCCTATTGATTCTGGAAAAATTAAAGTACAATGTCGTTGTGGATATTCCTTTGTAGCAGATCCTGATGATCCGGTACTGTATAACGATGCAACGTTTGATTTAGCTTTGAAAAAAAAGCCCAAAACCAGATTATCGTATACAAGTATTATCAAAACAATAATTGAAAAATTATATTCATACTGGTATACACTTGGTAATTTTAGATTATTGCCAACAAAAGATAAAATAAAGGTTATTGCTATTGCTTTAGTTATTATACTGCTTTTACTGCTTTTTGTTTATTATATATTCTTCTGGCATTCACAACCTCCAGAAAATGGTATCGTGATATGATTCACATAAATAACACGAGCACCTATCATAAAGAGCAAATAACCACACTGGGGTGGGAGCTTACGGTTTGTAATATGCTCTATCCAGAAAACAGCCCCTGCAGGGAAGTAATTAAGAAAAATGCTCCCTATGGAACGCTGTTGTGTGAATTTCTTTCCAGTTTTATTGATATGAAACAGGTTAAAACAATACTGGAAGCT
Organism: Spirochaetota bacterium; assembly: GCA_029907515.1. GTDB lineage: Bacteria > Spirochaetota > UBA4802 > UBA4802 > UB4802 > UBA4802. Next base: position 8,514 of record JARYLT010000013.1, read on the forward strand.
GGTGGGGGATATGGCTTTTTAATGAAGGATTTTTTAGCTTGCTGCCCCCATGTACAAGCTATCATGGTTGATATATCTCCTGCAATGCTTGCAGAACAAAAGAAAAACATACGGGGTAATGTTTCATTTATTCATTCAGATTTTCTGGAACTGGATAATGCCTTGCTATCTGATATTGATCTTATTATATGTAATGAGATAATAGGGGATTTTATTACAGTGTGTGATATAACGCATGACATACTGGAATCTTTTGCATTAGATGAGATAAAAGAATGCAAACGCCTTATTAATGAGTATAACCTTGAAATTAAAGCCAATCCATTTAATTTCAATTTAGGGGCGCTCCTTGCGATAGAAAAAATATGCAAAGCAGGAACAAAATACATATATATAAGTGAGCATAGCTGTGAATCAGAATCACAGGGCGAATTCAGGGAATGTGTGCCTGTAAGGCCAACCTTTAATCCATATGAAATACGGCTGTTTGGACATAGCGAATATACCATACGCTTTTCGCATCTTGAGGCTGTTGCAAAAAAATGGGGGTACACCATTCACAGAGGTGTATATAATGATATATTTGGTTGCCGTATGACACCAAAATTACAGTTTATTTTAAACAGCACTGCCAGTGCAAAGGATGAGTATGAAATATTACGGCAGTTTATAGGTGATATGTTTACCTATGAATACGTTGTGTGTTGTAAATAAATGGAGTGGAATTTACTCAATATGCAGCCATATATGTCCGAAAATCAGAACAGCAGTATATTATTACAATTATGATATATGCATTTAATAAAACTGAACGGGGATACTTCCTCAAAATTGAAGGAGATCTTGATTTATATTCTTCTTATAATTTAAAGGAAGATGTAAAAAAGGCATACTTATCCGCTCCTGATGATTTAATAATTGATCTTTCAGGGTTAAACTATATTGATTCAGCAGGTATTGGATTTTTAATTGATATAAAAAAAACGAGTATCCAAAACGTTAAAAAATGTGAAATACAGAATATCCCTGAGGATATTTTAAAGATGTTTCGTTCTCTACGGGTAGATACCATTTTGCAAATCAAGTGATACACAAAACATGTCTTGTCAATCATATCCTGCATCAGTTAATATTTGAAAAATAAAATGTTTTTTGCTATATATGTATCTTAACAGAATTGTTGACAAAATTGTCATACCATACCACGGTAACGTCAATTTATGTATAAACCCCAATGTATACTGAAATAGAAAGGATAAGCTATGAAATTAACAGAGCTGAAGCACAAAGCACTTAAAAAATGGGTTGAGGATGCAATTGCATTAATGCAGCCGGAAGATGTCTATGTATGCGATGGTTCGAAAGCTGAATATGACCGGCTGGCAGAGCAAATGGTTGCTGAAGGGCTGGCTATTCGTTTAAACCAGAAGAAACGCCCTGGTTGCCTTTTGTTCCGCTCAGACCCAAGTGATGTTGCACGTGTTGAAAACAGGACGTATATTTCTTCAAAAACGAAGGAAGCAGCTGGTCCCACTAACAACTGGATCGATCCTGTGGAGTTAAAACAAACCATGACCGATCTTTACCGTGGTTGTATGCGTGGACGTACCATGTTTGTTATTCCTTTCTCAATGGGCCCCGTTGGTTCACCTATTGCAAAAATTGGAGTGGAAATTACTGATTCACCGTATGTTGTTATCAATATGCATATTATGACCCGCGTGGGGGCAAAGGTGCTTGATGTATTGGGAACTGATGGTGAATTTGTTCCCTGCTTTCACTCAGTGGGTAAACCTTTGGCAAAAGGTGATAGTGACCATGGCAAATGGCCCTGTGCCCCACTTGAAAAAAAATATATTTCTCATTTTCCTGAAACTCGTGAAATATGGTCGTATGGTTCAGGCTATGGCGGTAATGCGCTTTTAGGGAAAAAGTGTCTGGCACTCAGAATTGCATCAGTTATGGCGCGTGATGAAGGATGGCTTGCCGAACATATGTTGATACTGAAGATAACCAACCCGGAAGGTAGAACAAAATATATAGCAGGTGCATTCCCATCAGCCTGTGGGAAAACAAATTTAGCCATGCTTGTCCCTACAATCCCGGGATGGAAGGTTGAAACAGTTGGTGATGATATCGCCTGGTTAAAATTTGGAAGTGATGGGCGCTTATACGCAATTAACCCCGAAGCAGGTTTTTTTGGCGTTGCCCCTGGAACATCTGAGCAATCAAATTACAATGCTATGAAAACTATAGAAAAGAATACCATATTTACCAATGTTGCACTTACAAAAGACTTGGATGTATGGTGGGAAGGTATTGGTTATGATCCTGATGGTAAGCTTATAGACTGGACGGGTAAAGAATGGATTTATGATAAAAATAATAAGGACCAGGCACCTGCCGCACATCCCAATTCACGGTTTACTACACCCGCCAGCCAGTGCCCATCTATTGCAAAAGAATGGGAAGACCCTGATGGAGTTCCTATCAGTGCATTTTTATTTGGTGGCAGACGTGCTCATACAATACCTTTGGTACTTGAATCCAAAAACTGGCTGCATGGTGTATTTTTGGGTTCGATAGTTGGTTCAGAGGTAACTGCTGCTGCACTGGACCTAAAGGTGGGGCAGGTCCGAAGAGATCCTTTTGCTATGCTTCCATTCTGTGGTTATCACATGGGTGATTATTTTAAACACTGGATACAGATTGCACAAAAAACAACGCCCGATAAGTTGCCAAAAATATATTTTGTCAACTGGTTCAGAAAAACAGATGATGGTAAATGGCTATGGCCCGGCTATGGTGAAAACAGCAGAGTATTAAAATGGATATTTGAACGATGTGATGGAAGTGGAAAAGCAGTTGAAACACCAATAGGTAATATGCCCACAATAGATGCAATTGACAGGCCATCAAGCGTACCTGTTCAGGATATGGAAGTATTGCTGGAAGTTGACACCGAAGGCTGGCTACAGGAAGTTGATGATATCCGTACCAACCATTATCCAAAATTTGGTAATCATCTTCCAAAAGAATTATATGCGTTGCTTGATGAAATGGAAAAAGGTTTACGTAAATAACTAAATGGAACATAAATGTTAATTAAAATTTCTCTATCCTGATAGTTTTCATTTTAAATCATTATTGAAGAATTAATGAGGATTTTCTTGGATAAAGAGTATATAATTTTCTGTGATGAATCTGAACAGAAGGGTAATTATTATTCAAATTTTTTTGGGGGTCTGATTGTTGGTTCTTCACAATATCAATTAATAAAACAGAAAATAGAATGTATAAAATGCGAATTGAATATTTATGGTGAAATGAAATGGGAAAAAGTTACTGAACTATATTTGGAAAGATACTCCAAGGTTATATCAATTCTTTTTGAAGAAATTATAAAGGGAAATATTAGAATTAGGATTATGTTTAGACAAAATGCGTATGTTCCCTCTGGTCTTACCGCTGAACAAATTGAAAACGAATATTTTTTACTTTACTATCAATTTATTAAAAATGCTTTTGGTTTAAAATATGTTTCCTCAATTACTGATAAAAGTATAAACCTGCGTATATATTTAGATAAACTACCAGATACGTCTGAAAAATCAGAAAGATTTAAAAGTTACCTATTAGCTTTACAAAAAAGCAAAAATTTTAGGAAATCAATAATTATAAAAAAGGAGAATATAACGGAAGTTAATTCCCATGATCACGTTTTGTTACAATGTTTGGATATAGTTTTAGGTGCAATTCAATTTAGACTTAACAATAAACACAAAAATAAAATTTCAGGTAGCAAGAAAAGAGGTAAGAGAACCATTGCTAAGGAAAAATTATATAAATTTATATTAAAAGAAATAAAGAAGATACATAAAAACTTCAATGTTGGTATTTCAACTAGTCTTAAAGGTGATGACTCTCAACAATGGTATTCACCTTATTTACATTGGAACTTTGTCCCTAAAAAAAGTAGATTTGATAACTTTCTTACAAAAAAGTGTAATAAAATAAACCCCGTTTAACCTACTTTACACTCTCTGACGCATGACGTCAGACTTCAGTTAAACAGGGTTTAAGAGAATTAACTTAATTGTTTATATTATAAAAATAGATTAAAATAATGTAAATGTCAATAAAAATTAAAAAAAATTAAAAAAAAATTAAAAAAGAATTTTACAAAATATTTTCAAAAATAAATAATTCAATACATATAATATAATTTTCAAAATTAAAAGAATTATTTTTTAATTTAAAATTTATTGTAATTATTAATTTGAGAGGTTACCATGTCAGTTGCCACCTATATTGCTGAAGCAATGACACGATCATCATGGATCAGAAAAATGTTTGAAGAGGGAGCCCGACTTAAGGCACAGTTTGGTGAGGAAAATGTCTATGATTTTAGCTTAGGTAATCCTGATGTTACACCACCGAAATCATTTTTTTCAACACTGCAATCGTTAGCGTCACAACCTGATCCAAAAGCACATGGCTATATGCCAAATGCAGGGTTTATGTCTGCACGCACCACCATTGCAAAAAAAGTTGCAAAGGATCATTCTATAGATATCAGCGGCGATTATGTTATTTTAACCTGTGGTGCAGCAGGAGGACTGAATGTTGCATTGAAAACAATATTGAATCCCGGTGAGGAAGTTATAGTGCCTAAACCGTATTTTGTGGAATATGGATTTTATATTGCAAATCATAATGGTATCATAAACTTAGTTCCAACAAAATCTGATTTTGCTCTGGACATTGATGCAATAGAAAAGGCAATCAATGAAAAAACGCGTGCAGTGCTTATTAATTCTCCAAATAACCCAACAGGGGTTATCTATTCCCATGAAGATATAACCAGGTTAGCTGCATTACTGCAGCGTTACTCTGAAAAATTTGGAAAACCCATTTACCTGCTTTCGGATGAACCATACCGCGAACTGGTATATGATAATATTACAGTGCCAAGCATCCTTTCCCATTACACACATTCAATGGTTGTCTCATCATTTTCAAAAACATTATCACTTCCCGGTGAACGAATAGGATACATTGCGATTAATCCTTCCATGCCAGAAGCTGATATTGTTATGGCGGGACTTATATTATGTAACAGGATATTAGGGTTTGTTAATGCGCCTGCCCTCATGCAGCGGGTTGTGGAAAAAATTGCATTTGACACTGTTGATGTAAAAGCATATTCAACACGGCGGGATCTGATTTGTGAGGGATTGCAAAAGGCAGGATATTCCTTTGTTAAGCCAAAGGGGGCATTTTATGTGTTCTGCAAATCTCCACTGGAGGATGATGTGGTGTTTGTTAAACATCTGCTTAATTTTAATATACTGGCAGTTCCTGGTGTTGGATTTGGAGGCCCCGGGTTTTTTAGATTAGCTTTCTGCGTTCCAGAAAAGGTTATTGAAAAATCCATGCCGCAATTTAAAAAAGCCCTTGAATCACTTTCTTAAAAAAATGGCCATGATTGAACAAAAAGATTCATTTAATGTTTTTGCTAAAGTTTTGTTTGCAGTGTTAGGGTTTATAGTTGGGTTTATTGCTATACGCCTTTTTCTTATTCCGGTAAAGATTGACAACGCCTTAATGGAACCCACTCTTGCAGTCAATGATTATGTGTGGTTTTATAAAACAAAAAAAGTTGATTCAGGTTCGATAGTTCTTTACAAAAGCCCTCTTTCAGGAAAGCTTGTAGGCAGGATAATTGCCAGATCTGGTGAAACAGTAGAGATTATCAATAAACAGCTTTATATCAATGGTGTAAAAGCAGCACCTCAGTGGGCAATAAAAAAAAGTGATACACGGATATTCCCATCCAGATTTGTTAACCGGGACAATATGAACACGATAACCGTCCCTGATGGGCATGTTTTTGTATTGAACGATAACTGGGATACTCCCAATGATAGCAGGCTATTTGGTGTGATTGCAATTGAAAATATTGTTGGGAAATACTTATTCAAAATTTCACTTAAAAAGTAAAATGTATAGTGATTATTAGACTGCCGATGGTAGCCTGGTGTAGAATTTTTTACTGCAGCTGTTTTTCTTTTTTATCCACAACAAATCTGAAAGAACCTAACTGCTCAACCATTTCTTCGTTAAATTTCTTACGGGATAGAATGTAGATACTATTCTCCATTTCATTTGCAACCCACCATACTGATTCAATTTCAAGAGCTTTCATTATATCTTCAAGTGCAGGAGTACCTACTGATTTAACCAGAAAATGTGATGCCCAGTAGCGTACCAGTGGGCTTTTATGTGTTAATGATTTGCGCATAAGCGCTTCATTTTCGGGCTTATTCTGGTTAAGCGTGTACTGGATATATGCAGCAATTACTTTAATTTCGGGGTCATCGCTGTTTGCAAGCTGAGCAATGTCTGATGCTAAGGAACTATCACAATATACGCTTGATACCATGAGTGCTTCCCATTTAATGTCTTTATTGGAATCAGCAAGGGCTTGCTTTACCACAGTTATAGCCTCAGGAGTGGGCTTAAAAAAACGAAGAGCAAAAATAATGGCGCGCTTAACTTCAGTGTTTTCTTCTTTTTTGTAGCGTTCAACTAAATAGGGTATTGCCCTGTCATCTTTAAGCCGTCCCAATGAAATAGCTGCTGCCTGGCGTACCCGTACTCCTAAAGACTGGTTTTCTGACTGGAATGATTGGTCAAGATATTTAACTAAGTACCAGAAAGCCTTTTTGTTGCCGGAATAGCCTAATGTGTACATTGCAGTAATTCGCTGTTCCCAGGTACCGTTTTTCAGCATTTCAATATAATCATCTGCCAGAAGTACCTCTGTAAAAACAAATAATGAAATAACAAGTGATAGTAAGCGAAATTTCATGGTTGAGTCCCCTTATTATGATTGAATGTATGCTGTACACATATATACAATTCCTTTTGTTTACATACTGGAGTACAATATCAGTAACTATCGCCCTTAAATATGGAATATGATGGTGAATGTACACTGTTAATTCAAACATACCAGGGGTATAATAAAAAACTCAATTAAAATTTAATTTTTTTTCCTTGCATATACAAGGTTATTGACAATTTTAATAAATATAAATACAATTTACTTTCTTAAAAATTAAAAAATATATAGCCATAAAAAAGGAGCCGGCAATGTTTAATAAACAGTATGAAGCAATGGAAGTTAAAAAGTTAAAGGAATTGCAGCTTGAGCGATTGAAATGGTCGCTGAAGCATGCGTATAACAATGTCCCCTATTATCGCCAGTCATTTGATAAGGCTAAATTCAATCCTGATAAATTTTCTTCTCTTGATGATCTGAAACATGTGCCATTTTTAATGAAGCAGGCCATGCGTGATAGCTATCCGTTTGGCCTTTTTGCTGTTCCTATGGAAAAAGTTGTACGCATTCATTCATCATCCGGCACTACGGGCAATGCTACAGTAGTTGGATACACAAAAAATGACATTGAGGTGTGGGCTGAGGTGATGGCACGCACCATTGCTGCAGCTGGTGGTACTGAGAAGGACATTATTCAGGTGGCATACGGCTATGGTCTTTTTACTGGTGGTCTGGGTGTACACTATGGTGCAGAAAAGCTGGGAGCTACCGTTATCCCAATTTCAGGCGGCAATACTGAGCGGCAACTGATGTTAATAAAAGATTTTGGTACAACGATGCTGGCATGTACACCTTCGTATGCAATCAACATGGCTGACTTTGTTGAAAAAAAGATGAAGGATTTTGACTTTAAAAAGACCAAACTGAGAGCAGGTATTTTTGGGGCTGAACCATGGACTGAAAGCATGCGAAAAGAGATTGAAAGTCGTATGGGTATTGATGCCTACGATATTTATGGCCTGAGCGAAGTGATTGGACCCGGCGTATCGTGCGAGTGCAGCGAAAAGTCCGGATTACATGTGTTTGAAGATCATTTTTATGTTGAAGTGATAGATCCTGAAACAGGTGAGGTGTTGCCGGAAGGGGAAAAAGGTGAGATTGTGTATACATCGCTTACCAAGGAAGCGTGCCCTGTTATACGGTATCGTTCACGTGATATTACCAGGATTTATCGTGATGCGTGCAAGTGCGGGCGTACTTTAATAAAGATGGAAAAGGTTACAGGCCGAAGCGATGATATGCTTATCATACGCGGTGTTAACGTATTCCCGATGCAGATAGAAGCAGTGCTCATGGAAATTGAAGGTACCGAACCACACTATCAGATTATTGTAGACCGCAAAGGTGCACTGGATGACGTGGAAATTATGGTTGAGGTAAATGAAAAGATATTTACCGATGAATTGGGTGCCTTGAAGGGACTGGCAGAAAGAATTGAGCAGCGCATACGAAGTGCTTTAGGTATAAGTGCAAAGATTACACTGGTTGAGCCAAGCACGTTGCAGCGCAGTGAAGGCAAAGCAAAAAGAGTAATTGATAAGCGACAGCTCTAATAAAAAGACTAATGAATGGAGGAAAACAATGAATGTTACACAATTATCGCTTTTTCTTGAAAACAAACCAGGGCATCTACTTAATGCTTTGAAAGTACTTGCAGATGAAAATGTTAATATACTCACACTGACCATTGCGGAAGTAGCTGATTTTGGTATAGTCAGAATGATTGTAAACAAACCACAGAAAGCACTGGAAGCACTTCGGCAGCATAAATTTGTTTGTTCGCCAACTGATGTACTGGCAATTGAACTCGATGACAAACCTGGTTCATTGCTGAAAGCACTGGAAATATTTTCCAAACGCAATTTGAATATTGAGTATATGTATGCATTTACTGAAAAACGAGGTGATAAAGCCGTAATGATATTTAAGTTTGCTGATATTGAAATAGCAAAGAAAGCTCTTCTTGAAGAAGGGTTTAATGTCGTAAAAAAGATTGATCTGATTGGAGAATAAAAAAATGCAAAAAAAGGTAATGCTGGGTAATGAAGCTATTGCCCGTGGTGCATATGAAGCCGGGTGTATAGTTGCTGCTGCGTATCCCGGTACGCCCAGTACAGAAATCCTGGAAACAATAGCTGCAGAATATCCGGATATTAAAGCACAGTGGTCACCCAACGAAAAGGTGGCATTAGAGGTTGTAGCGGGTGCTTCGGTTGCCGGTGCCCGTGCAATGGCAGCCATGAAACACGTGGGATTAAATGTAGCAGCTGACCCACTTTTTACATTTTCATACACCGGGGTCAATGGTGGTTTCGTCATTATTAATGCGGATGACCCCGGAGCATGGAGTTCACAGAATGAGCAGGACAACAGACATTATGCCCGTGCTGCAAAATTACCCATGATTGAGCCAACAAGCCCTGAAGAAGCGCGGAAATACACTAAATTAGCGTTTGAATTATCTGAACAGTTTGATCGTCCAGTTATTGTACGCATTACTACCCGTATTGCTCATTCTCAGGGTATTGTTACTTTAGAAGAACCAAAAAAATCCGAATTAAAACCGTTTGTACGAAATCCACAAAAATATGTCATGATACCTGCACATGCCCGCCCACGACATGTTTTTATTGAAGAACAAATGCTGAAGTTGAAAGAATACTCAAATACCAGTGAACTGAATACTATAGAATGGAATTCTAAAAAGCGCGGGATTATTACCAATGGTGTTGCATACCAGTATGTTAAGGATGTGTGCCCGGATGCGTCTATATTGAAAATTGGGGTAGCATGGCCTCTTCCTGATGCAAAAATTCATGAATTTTGTAGCAACGTTGAAGAGCTGTATGTTGTAGAAGAACTTGACCCATTTATTGAAGATTATGTCCGTGCATTAGGATACAACCCAATAGGAAAAGAAATAATTCCTATATGTGGAGAGTTAACCCCTGAAATAATTGATATGGCAATTAATAAGAAAAGGCCAAAAAATGAAATACCGGTATATTCTGGTTCAATACCAGGAAGACCGCCGGCGCTGTGTAAAGGGTGCCCTCATGGCTTTGTATTTGAGGTATTAAAAAAATTAGATGTTGTTGTTAATGGCGATATTGGTTGCTATACCCTGGCAGTGTTGCCACCATATTCTGCAATGCACACTCAGGGTTGTATGGGTGCAAGCATTGGTATGCATTTAGGTTTTGAAAAAGCGCGTGGTGATGAAATGGCGCGAAACAGTGTTGCAGTCATTGGCGATTCAACTTTTGTTCATTCAGGAATTACACCTTTGATTGATTTAGTCTATAATAAAGGCACAGGTACGGTCATAATACTGGATAACCGTGTAACAGCAATGACAGGCCATCAAGACCATCCAGCTACAGGAAGGACGTTAAAAGGCGAAGAAACGCATGAACTGGATTTAGAGCTTTTATGTAAGGCAGTTGGTGTGAAACGAGTACGGAAAATTGACCCTAAAAATACTGAAGAATTTGAAAAAGCTGTTCGTGAAGAGATAGCAGCTAAAGAGCCATCAGTGATTATTTCGTTGCGTAAATGTATTTTGACAAAGTAGAGGGTAGAAAAGTATGAAGAATGTAATTTTTGCAGGAGTTGGGGGACAGGGGGTAATACTTGCAAGTAAAATCTTAATGCAGGTTGCTATGAATGCAGGGTATGATGTAAAAGAGTCTGAGGTTCACGGCATGGCACAGCGTGGAGGTAGTGTTGATTGCCATGTCAGATTTGATAAAAAGGTATATTCACCACTTATTGAAAAAGGAACAGCCGATTTTGTGGTGGCACTTGAGTTGCTCGAAGCAATGAGAAAACTGGACTATCTGTCACCACAGGGGATGCTTATTGTTAACAGGTTTAAAGTAAACCCTGCCCCTGTGGAAGCAGGGCTTGCAAAATATCCTGATGATATTGAAAGCTGGCTATGCAGCAATGTCCCCCGATGCCATGTGGTTGATACAACGCAAGCATTAAAAGAAGCTGGCTCAAACAGGGCGCTCAATATTGTAATGCTTGGGGTTTTATCCAATTTTCTTGAATTTGACCAGAAGGCATGGGAAGAAGCAATACGACAGAGTGTTAAAGAAAAATTTGTAGATATGAACCTGAAAGCTTTTAATTTAGGGAAAAGTATTACTGTGTCCTGATTTTTATAAATTTAAAGAAAAGATATTTTGGGGCTTCCTATATCATAATGATCAAGAGGTAATATGCTTCTTTAGCCCCTTAGAGGCTGCTCTGATATTGAAGCTAAGGCTTTAAGTGAGTTAGTAAATCCTATTGTAAGGGAGGTAAGGCCATTGATGGTATATTCACATTACAATCGGCTTTATAACATTTTTATTATTCTCATTACTTTGTCTATATATATTACATGTAGTTCTGGAAGACCTAAAGAACTTCATGAAGATCTACCCAAGTTGAAAACCATCAAAAAAGTAGCTGTGATGGTTAGAATTCCATCAAGCAGCCCCATTGAGTATGCACGATATACAAAAACAATGCAGGCGATGATTGCTGGTTATAAACATACCAAAGAAATGATTGTTATTTCAGAGGACATACCAGCACTTACTGTTTTTCAGTCAAATGATGACAGATTTTTTCAAACATCTCTGGATGGTGAGTTTTTATATTTCAAGGCATCAGGGATTGTGAACTCATATTGCTTTAAGAATAAAACTGAATTGCAATCGTTATTTGAAAAGTATGGATGTGATTTACTGGTAGTCTATGAGCCATATGGAGTAGTATCGTATGGAATGGGATTCATAGATTATGATTCAGTCATGGTTATTTTAAATAAAGAATTGAAAATTACATATTTTGATTACAATCATGACCGAAAAGAAACAAATGAATTTTCCACTGAAGTATTGTGGGATTTTCTGCTGAATGAAATTAATACACGGTGTGTAAATACATTAATTGATCTTGGCTTTATTAAATGACTTTTTGGAGACGGCGGGAGTCGAACCCGCGTCCTGCAACACACACCTACAGCCTCTACATGCTTATCCTGTTCGTTTATCTTATCACTGGTTAGGGGAACAGGAACCCGCCTCAGTGAGCAAATCCTTAAAATTTCGCTATTGAGCCAGGATCAAAACTCAATAACTATCCTCTGTATCTCACGCCTTTATCATCCCCAGAGGAGCGGGATCGATAAAGACGCCCGCAGGGATTAAGCTGCGAGTGCTAAATCGTTGTTTGCACTTATTTTAACCTGCCAGTTTTTACGAGCCAGCAGAAACTCGGCATGCAACTGTAGACACGCCATTGCAGTCGAAACCAAGATCGTCCCCTTTCATATATAATATACAATAAGATACACAAATGTCAATATTTATTGGGATAATTTTCTCCCATGTTATACTATTTTGACGTAAAATCATTGATATATCATTTCAAATAGTATAGTGATGACTTTCCAATGATCGTAATAACGGTGATTCTAGTTTGAAATTGGGTCAGCAAGTCCATAGAAGTAGTGCTGAGGAAAGTAAATAAAATATTTTTCTAAGGGAAATTCAAAAAACAAGAAAAACCACAATGAAGATTTTAATAATTATGTCGATAGTGACCGGTATATGTTGTTTTATTTTAAAATTAGATATTGAAGGAAAAAAGTAGTAGAATATTCTATTGTACTATGATGAATAAGTGTAATTTTGAAATATGAAAGATGATATTCTGAAAAACCATTTTTTGCATCCATGCAATGTGGGGATAGTGGAAAATTATGATCATAAAATTATTGTCAAAAGTGATCAATGTAATGATGTGATTACTTTTACAGTAACTATCACACATAATACAATTGATGATATAAAATTTGAAGCGTATGGATGTGGCTATGCGATAGCAGGTGCATCACTGGTGAGTGATGCTGTTAAAGGCAAAGATATTGATCTGGGGATACGCGATGTGGAAGAAATGCTCAACACAATGACAATTCCCGATTCTAATCTACGGTGCATACATCTTTCATTGAATGCCATAAAACAATTAAAGGATAACCTAATAGCACATGGACATACAGCTTGAAACGGTACAAAATGTAAAAGCTTTTCAGTATCAGGATAGCGCATTTGAGGAAGTAACTATACCGATAAGTACAGAGTATGGTATTACCATAGCAATCAACGGCAAGCCATTTGTTACCATTGCGTGTTCAGGCTCAGAGCTTGTGGAGCTTGCTACAGGGTTTCTGGTTTCAGAAGGTATCATTACCAGTAAAAGTGAAATAGAAGGAATACTGTTTGATGAAAAAAATTTAACAATGCATGTTACAACAAAAGAAACAGATGCTATTGTTCAGCGTCTTTTTACCATTCGTTCTATAGTCTCAGGCTGTGGGAATGCATCGCAAAAATTTGAAGGATTAAAAAAATTAACACCACCAGAAGTTTCACCTGAAACCATTATACAAATTGGGAAACAGTTTTATCAAACATCAGAATTACATAAGCTTACCCATGGTGTTCATAGTGCGGGTTTGTACAAAACTACTGGCGAATGTATTGCCTTTTATGATGAAATAGGAAGGCACAGTGCAATTGATAAGCTGGTGGGGTATGCAGTATATAATGATATTCCACTCAATGACAAAATAGTGTATTCAACTGGAAGAATATCCGGTGAGATTATTCAGAAAGCCATTGTATCAGGATTCCCCATTATTGCAACCAAAGGCTCACCTACATCACTGGCAATACAACTTGCAAATGAGTACAATGTAATGTTGATAGCAAAGGTGAGAGTAAACCGTTTTAGTGTGTTTACAACGTCGATTGATCTTAAATCAGTATTTGGTGTGGGATTAACGCTCAGATAATTATTAAGGAAACATGATGGATAACCTTTACCGAAAAGCATTAACATTATCATATTTTACAGTTGGGTATAATATATTAGAAGGTGTAGCCTCTGTTATTGCGGGTGCTTTTGCCGGAAGTATTGCTCTGGTTGGTTTTGGGCTTGATAGCTTTGTTGAGTCACTATCGGGCATAATCATGATATGGCGTTTTAGAAAACATGGCATTGTTTCACTGGAAGAGGAAGAGGAAATTGAACACAGAGCGCTGAAACTTGTGGGTTATACTTTTTTCATTTTAACAGCGTATATACTCTATGAGTCGGTAACAAAATTATATTATGTAGAAATTCCCGATACAAGCCTGGTTGGGATTATTATTGCCGTGCTATCAATTATTATTATGCCGATTCTCTACATTAAAAAGGTGCAGGTAGGGAAGACAATAGGCAGTAAAAGTCTGCTTTCGGATGCAAAAGAAACGTTGGCCTGCACATTTCTTTCATTTGCGCTACTTTCAGGTCTGGGACTTAATTACCTGTGGGGCCTGTGGCAGGCTGACCCCATTGTTGGAATTATTGTAGCACTGTATTTAGTAAAAGAGGGCAGGGAGATAGTTACCGGTGAAGAGGATTAATAGTTGAAAAAAGCTTGTTATTTTTATATATTCATGTAGCGTGGCAGGGTTGGCGTTACAATTATAAAATAAAATCAGAAAGGAATTTGATATGGGTTGTACAGTCATTATTGGCACTCAATGGGGTGATGAAGGCAAAGCTAAGATGATTGATTACTATTCGCAGAAGGCGGATATCATTGTACGGTACCAGGGTGGTGCCAATGCTGGGCATACAGTGGTGGTTAATGGGAAAAAACATATTTTCCACCTTATTCCATCTGGTATTTTGCATGAAGGTACAATATGTGTAATAGGCAATGGTGTGGTTCTGGATCCGGTGCAACTTATTGAAGAGTGCCAGCTACTTGAAAAAGAAGGCATTGATGTCCGCAAACGATTATATATCTCTGATGCAGCTCATCTTCTTTTGCCATTTCATAAAGAGATGGATGCTGCAATGGAGGAAGCACGGTCAAATAAAATTGGTACTACAAAGCGTGGTATTGGGCCCTGTTATGCTGACAAATGTCTGCGGGTGGGTATCAGAGTTGGTGATATCTTTGATGAAGAGTACCTCAAGGAGAGACTTTCAACTGCGCTTGCTGTGAAAAATACTCAGTTTGAACGCTGCTACAACAGGAAAGGTTTTTCATTTGATGAAATATATGACCTTCTCATGCAATTCAAGGCGTATGCAGGCAATCTGGCTATTAACACTCCTTATTATTTGCATTCTGAGGCCAAAAAAGGGAAAAATATTTTACTGGAAGGTGCGCAGGGAAATGCCCTTGATATTGATCATGGAACCTATCCGTTTGTTACCTCATCAAATCCCAGTATAGGTGGGGCGATAGCAGGTTCAGGAATAAATCCTTTTTTAATACATGAAGTGGTTGGTATAACAAAGGCGTATGTAACCCGGGTTGGCGAAGGCCCATTCCCAACCGAAGAAAAAGGTGAAGCTGGTGAGATCATGCGCCAGCGGGGTGGTGAATTTGGCGCTACAACCGGACGGCCACGTCGTTGCGGCTGGTTTGATATGGAGCTTTTAAAGCATACCATTCGCATAAATGGAATAACAACCATAGCACTGACTAAATTAGATGTATTATCAGGTTTTGAAACAATCAAGGTAGCCGTTGGATATACGGTTAATGGGAAAAAGATTGATTATTTCCCGTCAGCTATGCAGGATAAAATTGTGCCTGTTTATGAAGAACATCCTGGATGGAAAGAAGATATATCACAGTGTACATCATTTAAAGAGCTGCCCAGAAATGCGCAGAATTATGTAAAATATATCCAGGATAGTTTGCAGGTGCCTATCTCCATTATTTCCGTTGGGCCTGATCGTAACAATACATTTGAAATGAAGTAGTTTTATGAACAAAGAGCAGTTGATAGAATTATTAAAAGAATTTTTTACCAGGCATGAACACATGTGGCCGGTATCAATGGCTTTTTTGTACGGTTCATGGGCACATGATATGCAGAGAAATGATTCTGACATAGATATTGCAGTTATGTTTAAAGAGAATAACCCCAATGAAATTTTTGACTATATTAATGCAATTTCATTATCACTAAGTGATCATTTACATCGAGATGTTAACATTTTATATATAGATGATGACATTTCAAAGCCCATGCTGCATTATAATGCTATTGTTAAGGGAGAAGTTTTGTATTTTGATGATTTCACTCACTATGTTGATGTATTGCTTAAAGCTCTGGAACAGATGGAAGATTTTAGCATGTTTGGATTATCCTGGCAAAAGCAAATTGCAGAAAAAAACTTAAAGGATTTAACTAATGCCTGAGTTCAGTTATGCAAAAGGAAGAATACTGGAATCAACAGCATCTGTTTAGTGAGCTATAGAGTATCCTAATCTATATAAAACTCTTTAAAATTTCCATCACCGCTTTGTCAATGTTGCCGTATTGATGTTTGATAGAATAATACAGCTGATCCACTTTGAAGTTTGGATAATAATCCTTTAAATATCGATATAGGCCCACTCTACGGCCAACAATAAATTTTTCCTGATCTTCCTGTGGCATTGAAAGAAATTCGTCTATAGTTGCAAGCATGGTTGCTTTATCGTGAGGAAATGTTCCTTCTACATCTTCAAGTAAATTCATCATGTGGTCACTTGTCAGTGTGCTGCTGATGCCGTTACAATGTTCTATAAAGAGTCGTATTTCCTGTACTTTTTCAACTTCGGACAATGGTGTCCATGTTCCTTGTTCCATCATTTCATACAGTGGTGTTCCCGGGATAGGCACGGTGCTGCGAAGTCTAACAAAGGTTGGATTTACATTATTTATAACAAGGGCACTCTGAAGGGCGTTTTCTTCCATATGCTCTTTGCCGCCCAATCCTGGCATGTAGTAGTATGATACATCAAAGTTAGCTTCAACAGCCTTTTGCCCTGCATCAATGAGTTGCTGTTGTGTTGTTCCTTTGTTGACTAGTGCCAGCACGGTGTCAGAGCCTGATTCCATGCCTATATGAAGACGCGTGAGCCCTGCCTGGCGTATTGCCTTTAAATCATCCAGTGACTTTTTACTGATGGTGCTGGCCCTGGCGTACGATGTAATACGCTCAACGGTTGGGAAACGTTCTTTAATGTGATTAAGAATAATACATAAATCGTTGGGCGATAGTATCAGCGAATTAGCATCCTGTAAAAAAACTGACTTCATGCCATACTGCAGCCAGAAGGCAACCTGCTCGTAATAATACAGTGGCGTATCATCATTGCCTTTTGCTTTTTGCAATGTGTGCATGGTAATGCCATGAGAAGCTACATCCAGAATGCGCTGTGCCAGTGTATATATTGCATCAATATCAGCTATGACATCCTGGATAGGCCGCCGTGAAAATTGCTGTCCTTTATATGTATGGCAGAATGCACATTTGTTCCATGGGCAATTGCGTGTAACACGAATCAATATGCTGTACGCTTCAGATGGAGGCCTGATGGGACCTAATTCAAATGTGTATGGCATGGCAATTTCTCCTGCTGGATTAATTAGTATATCAAAGAAAGAAAAAATTTTCCGAGAAATTGAGGGGATGTTGATAGGATTCTATGTTCAATGTTTAATTGATACTTGTAATATTTTACAAAAAATTTGTTGAAAAGAGTGGTTGCAGGCAAAGAAAAGTATTATTGCAGTAACTATCGCTTGACATAAAAAGATGAAAATATATGGTTTTATAGATATAATACTATTTATTTCCAGGGGATAACAGATAATGAGTGAAGACATTAATGATTTGATTGTACAGCGCATTGAAAAGGTAAAAGCCCTTCGTGCAAAAGGTATAAATCCGTATCCAATACGATTTAAACGAACTCATACAGCAGCACAGATTAAAGAGTTATTTACCGAAGGGCAGGAATTGCAGGTAAAAGCTGCTGGCAGAATAAAGTCCAAACGCGTTATGGGCAAGGCAAGCTTTGCCCATATTGAAGATTTAAGCGGACTAATCCAGGTATATGCGCGCCTTGACAGGATGGGTGAAGAACAATATGAGCTGTTCAAGACGTTGGACCTTGGCGATATTATTGGCCTGTCGGGTCATGTGTTTAAAACCAAACAGGGTGAAATAACCATTGAAATTAGCGATGTAGTGTTGCTTGCTAAATGTATACGGCCGATTCCTGTTGTTAAGGAAAAGGATGGCAGGGTTTTTGACGAATTTGCGGATAAAGAGCAGCGATACAGGCAGCGCTACGTGGATTTGATTGTCAATACACAGGTGCGCCAGCAGTTTATTCTCAGAAGCAGGCTCATAACTGGCATACGGACGTTTTTAAATCAAAAAGATTTTATTGAAGTGGAAACACCAATGATGCAGGCCATACCCGGTGGTGCGGCGGCTCGTCCGTTTATTACTCATCACAATGCACTGGATATTGACCTGTACTTGCGCATTGCGCCGGAGTTATATTTAAAAAGGCTTCTGGTTGGTGGATTTGAAAAGGTGTATGAGTTAAATCGCAATTTCCGCAATGAAGGAATATCAACCCGCCATAATCCAGAGTTCACCATGCTTGAATTGTACCAGGCGTATGCGGATTACAACGATATGATGGACATAACCCAGGAGATGATAAGTACACTGGCGCAGCAGTTACTGGGTAGTATGGTCATCCAGTATCAGGGTAACACAATTGACCTCACACCGCCGTGGCAAAAGATTTCATATGTTGATGCGCTGAAAAAATACACTGGCATTAATTTTCAGGAACTATCGCACAGCGAAGCGTTAAGGAAAGCAAATGAAATGGGCCTGGATGTTGATGAAAGCATGTCCAAGTGGAAAATAGCAGAAGAGATGTTTGAAGAAAAGGTTGAGGCTAATATCATTCAGCCTACTTTTATCATAGACTATCCCAAGGAACTATCGCCCCTTGCAAAAAGCAGGGATGATAATCCTGAGTTTGTTGAGCGCTTTGAGGTATATATTGCTGGAAGGGAAATGGCTAATGCATTCAGTGAATTAAATGACCCATTTGACCAGCGTGAGCGCTTTGAACAGCAGGTGAAGATGCGCGAGGCTGGCGATGATGAGGCACAGATGATGGACATTGATTACGTTACGGCGCTTGAATATGGTATGCCACCGGCAGGTGGCCTTGGCATTGGCATTGACAGGCTGGCCATGCTTTTCATTGATACTGCGTCAATTAAGGATACCATTTTGTTCCCGCTGTTAAAACCAGAAAACCGGTAGTGTATATGGTTGCCCATTATTCTTATAAACAGTATGGATTGCATATTCACAGGTTTTTATATGACTGGGTCCTTTCGTGGGCGCATACACCATTTGGTGAGCGTGCATTATTTGTACTTGCACTGGCCGAGTCGTCTTTTTTTCCTGTTCCGCCTGATGTGCTGCTCATTGCGCTGGTACTTGGCAAACGAGAGACATTTGTGCGGCTTGCAACACTGTGCTCTATTGCTTCAGTAATTGGGGGGCTTGCCGGGTATGGTATTGGATATTTTTTATGGTATGATGGCGATAGTTATTCAAAAATAGCCCTGTTCTTTTTTAATAATATCCCGGGGTTTACGGTTGAAACATTTACTGCTGCCCGTCAGCTATATGATGCCTATTCATTCTGGATAGTGTTTACTGCCGGGTTTACGCCTATTCCGTATAAAGTCATAACCATCACCGCAGGTGTTGCCAATATCAATATATTTATATTTGTAATAGCTTCGATGATCAGCCGTACACTGAGGTTTTTCCTTGTTGCTGGACTTATATGGAAATTTGGTGAACCAATTAATGCGTTTATTAATAAATGGTTTAATGTATTATCTATAGTGTTTGTTATCCTGCTATTTGCAGGTTTTTATGTGTTAAAGTATATGGTTTAGACATTTTATATTCAATGGAGGATTGGTATGAAGATTTTTATTGATAGTGCGGATATTGATGAGATAGCAAAAGCGTATGAATGGGGTATTGTTGATGGCGTAACAACTAACCCTTCGTTGCTTAAGACTGCTGTTGATAGAAGTAAAGCTAAAGGCGAAAAGCTTGACCTGGAAGCATATATTGTAAAGCTTTTAGAAATATCAAAACCCAACCCGGTGAGTTTAGAAGTAACAAAGCGCACTGCCCAGGAAATGATAGAGCAGGGACGCAACCTGTATAAGCGCTTCAACAGTATTGCAAACAATGTCAATATAAAGATTCCGGTTAATCCTGCCATGAAATCTGATGAGCAGTGTCACTTTGATGGAATTAATGCAGTAAAGGTGTTACAGTCGGAGGGCATCCCTGTTAACTGTACTCTTGTCTTTACTCCTGAACAGGCATTACTGGCAGCAAAGGCTGGGGCGGCATATATCAGTCCATTTGCTGGGCGTATTGATGACCTTATCCGCAGCAGGGCAAATATCAAATTTGGTAAAAGTGATTATTTCCCTGAGGAAGGCATGGAACAGAATGGTGTATTGCTCAATGATAATGGTATTATTTCAGGAATTGACCTGGTTTCACAGTGTGTGGAAATACTGGGATACTATGACTATCAATCACAGATCATTGCTGCATCGCTGCGCAATCCACGGCAGGTAAGAGAAGCTGCACTTGCAGGTGCACATATAGCTACAGTACCATTTGGGGTGATAGCTGACATGCTGAAACATGAAAAAACATTTGAAGGTATGCAGAAATTTACTGAAGATATTGTTCCAGAATATGAAAAACTGATTGGATAAGATACTTGCCAAATTCTAAATATTTTTTTATATTTTGTATGTTAGCTCTATCATAAACCACGGGGATAACCATGGCACATATATTTGATAATGAAGGTGATCTCCAGGTAAAGAAAGACATACAGGTTAAAAAGCCCAGGATGTATAAGGTCATACTTCACAATGACCATTATACAACCATGGATTTTGTTGTTGAGGTTCTGGTTAAGATATTCCATAAAAACGTTATGGAAGCTACAGAACTGATGTTACAGGTTCACAGAAATGGTTTTGGTATATGCGGAGTATATACATACGACATTGCGCAGACCAAAGCAAATCAGGTGCATTCATTAGCACGGCAGCGGGAGTTTCCGCTCAAGTGCACTGTTGAAGAAGCATAATTAAATAATTCAGGGCATTTGCCAATGGAAATAAGTACAGTACTTAATCAGATATTAATGGCTGCCTACAATGAGGCAAAAAACCGTAAACATGAATATCTTACTCCTGAGCATGTATTATTTGCATCTCTGTACTTTCCTGAGGGCAGGGAAGTAATAGAAGGATGTGGCGGTAATACTGAGCAACTCAAGCGAAATTTAGATAAACATCTTTCAACCCGCATACCGGTGGTTGAAGAAGGTGAGCCAATTCAATCTGTTGGGCTGCAGCATGTCATTGAACGTGCAATTATGCATATTAATTCTGCTCAAAAAGAGATACTTGATTTTGGAGATATCATCATTGCCATTTATGAAGAAGAAGAGTCATTTGCATCATATTTTCTGGCACGAGAGGGGATAACTCGGTATGACCTTTTAAATTATATTTCTCACGGAGCACAGTTTGATGAAGATGAACTGGAAGACTTTGGCGATGAAATTGAAGAGGATACAGGAAAGAAAAGCAAAATACTTGAGCAGTTTACCGTTGAGTTGACTGAAAAAGCTCGCAGGGGTGAGCTTGATCCGCTCATTGGTAGAGAGGATATACTGGAACGAACAATGCAGGTGCTATCGCGCAGGCTTAAAAACAACCCTGTCCATGTTGGAGAGCCTGGTGTGGGCAAAACCGCAATTACCGAAGGGCTTGCACAGAGGATAGTAGAAGGTACCGTACCACCTGTTCTTAAAGATGCAAAAATTTACCGGCTTGATATGGGAGCTCTTATAGCCGGCACACGATTCCGGGGCGATTTTGAAGAACGTCTTAAACGGGTAATTGCGGAATTACAAAAAAAAGAAAAGGTTATCCTTTTTATAGATGAGATACACACCATAGTGGGTGCTGGGGCTGTCAGTGGTGGATCGATGGATGCTTCCAATATATTAAAGCCGGTGCTTGCTGATGGCAAAATACGATGCATTGGCACCACCACCTATGATGAATACAGAAAGTACTTTGAAAAAGACGGTGCATTATCGCGACGTTTCCAGAAGATTGATATTCATGAGCCATCGCATGAAGATACAATAAAAATATTGCAGGGGATAAAATCGCGGTATGAGGAGCATCACAGGGTTACCTATACCGATGAAGCATTAAAGCAGGCGGTGGAACTTTCAGCACGCTACATCACTGAACGAAAACTTCCTGATAAAGCCATAGATGTTATAGACGAGGCGGGTGCATTTGCCCGCATGTATGCACATGATGATGAAGAGCCAATTGTCACTGCCCATGATATTGAACGGGTAATTGCAAAGATAGCACGCATACCTGAAAGAACAGTTTCATCCAGTGAAATTCAAAAATTGCAGTATTTAGAAGACGAGTTGAAATCACAGATTTTTGGGCAGGATGGTGCAGTGCAGAAGGTTGTAGAGGCCATAAAGCGCTCACGCGCTGGATTCAGGGAAGCCGAAAAACCCATTGCTTCATTTTTATTTGTTGGACCAACAGGAGTTGGCAAAACTGAGCTTGCACGGCAGCTATCGTTGATTATGGGTATTGAACTTATACGTTTTGATATGAGCGAGTATCAGGAAAAACATACTGTGGCACGGCTTATAGGAGCACCACCGGGGTATGTTGGATATGAAGAAGGCGGTCAGCTGACTGAAGCCATTCGTAAGCATCCTTACTGTGTATTATTACTTGATGAGATTGAAAAAGCACACCCTGATGTATTCAATGCACTGTTACAGATAATGGATTATGCAACCTTGACTGATAACACAGGGCGAAAGACTGATTTCCGCAATACCATTATTATCATGACATCTAATGCAGGCGTGCGCGAAATGAACAAGAGGGTCCTTGGCTTTGAAATGGCTACCTATAATATGGATGCGGTCAACAAAGAATTGGAGCGACTGTTTGCGCCTGAGTTCAGAAATCGCCTTGACGCCATAGTGTATTTCAATGGCATTAATAAAGAAATGATGCGCAAGATAGTTATAAAGAAGGTAAACGAATTTGCAAAACAGCTTGAAGAAAAAAATGTGCAGCTTGTCTGTACGGATGCATGTATCGACTGGATTTCAGAAAAAGCATATTCTCCCGTATTTGGCGCACGTGAGGTTGCCCGCATCATACAGGAACATATCAAGTCATACTTTGTGGATGCTGTGTTATTTGGGTCACTTAAAAATGGTGGCAGGGCAATAGCTGATGTTGTAAATGATCTGGTATCCATAACTATCGAACAATAATATGTTGTATTACCTGGATAAGGATGTCATCTGGTTCCCGCCGGTGGAGGAAGCCATAGAAGATGGGTTGCTTGCATTTGGCGGGGATTTAACACCACGGTGGTTGCTTGAGGCCTACAGCAGAGGCATTTTTCCATGGTTTAATAGTGATAACTCTGAGATATTATGGTGGAGCCCCGATCCGCGTTTTATTTTGTTCCCGCAAGAATTAAGGCTACATCGTTCATTAAAGCAGGTAATGAAAAAAAAGATTTTTACCGTAAGTATGGACACAGCATTTCAAAAGGTTATAGCTGCATGTGCCATGCCACGGAAAAAAGAATCTGGTACCTGGATAACTGCACGAATGAAAAAAGCATATATAAAGCTTCATGCTATGGGTTTTGCACATTCTGTTGAGGTGTGGCATGACGGCATGCTTGCAGGGGGCCTGTATGGGGTGTCTTTAGGGAATGCATTCTTTGGTGAATCCATGTTTACCAGTGTTGATAATGCTTCAAAGGTTGCTCTGGTTACTCTGAATGCAGTGGCACGAAGATTGGGTTTTGCATTTATTGACTGCCAGGTATATACAGATAATCTTAAACGCTTTGGTGCGCGGTTTATTGAGCGACAAGAATTTATGACCCTGCTCAATGCTTCCCTGAAACATTCAACACATCAGGGCAGCTGGAGTTCACTGATACACGATGGCTATGATTATCTGGAATGCCTTACTGGAGCAGGAGCTTAGATTCAAGTAAATTTTCTTTTTTTGCTTTTATCTTTGTGTAACGGATTTTTGGATACTCCATGAGTGCGGTTACAAAAACAGAAAACATAAAATACAGTGACAGTGAAACAACAGCAACTGCAATCACCCCAATGATAAGAATAAATATCCTGGCATATGGTGCTGCTACAATACGTTGTGCTGAAGCAATAACCGCACCTGCATATCCCAGCAAAAGAAGGAATGCTGATGTAAATGTGCCATAGAATACCATTTTGCCCACCTTCATTGGTATGCCTTTAAGCTGTTCATTCATCCATGCAGCACCTTTTTTTACATACTGTGTAAAAAGCTCAGCAATAATTTCAGCCACCCGTTTTATCATCAATGCAGTTATGATTATTCCAGCAATGATTGATGAGTATGATGCTATTGCTATGGCAAAAACAAAAAGGACAAGCAGGGCGATAGTTACTGTAATAAGAATACCTGCCATGACAAGAAGAGGAATGCATATACTGATAACAATTGACTTCAGCGAAGCTTTAATCAGTGCGATGGTGCTTTCAAAACGACTTAAGTAATCGTCAGGGTGAAGTACAAAGTATTCCCATTCCTGTGCGTACCGATCGTCAGGTGGACCAAAATCTTCAAAAACTGTCTCCACTTTTGGAGTTTGTGCATGATATTTCTTCCATGCTGAGTCATAACTTGCACGCTGGGATGTGTTTGTTAAAATATCATATGCTTCACGGATAAGGACAAACTGTGCGTAATTATTTTCTTTTGTACTGTCAGGATGGGTTTCTTTTGCTTTTTTCCTGAATGCCGATTTGATGGTATTAATATCTGAATTGGGGGGAATATCAAGAATCTTATAGTAATCTTTAAATGCTATGTCCATAAGCATCAGGAGATATTATATTATATAGTTATATACCTGAAATACTGAACGGCATCCACATCAGTATTGAATATTTTTATAAAGCTTCCAACCCTGACCACATCTAAGATATTCAGGATAGATTCATTAACACGAGCTAGCACAAGATCTCCATTATTTTTTCTGATTTGTTTTGTAGCTGAAATCAGGGTACTTATGCCACCGCTATCAATCTGGGATACCTTTTTTAAATCAATAATTATTTTTTTTGCCCCACCATTGATCAGGGTGTTTAAGAATACCCACAATTGTCTTGACGTTTCAATATCAATTTTTTCAGGGTACGTAACATAAAAGACAATTGTTTCATAATCAATTTTATCTTTGTTGATGAACGATAGATTTAATATTTCAACTTCAAAACTCATACTGTACCACCATTAAAATAATATATTAGATATAACGGAAATAATGCAATGCTTCATCTATAGTGTTAAATATCTTCATAAATTTTTGAAGCTGTATTGGTTTAAATACAAGATGAATTCTTTCGGCCACATTTATCAGTACTGCATCGCCATCTTTTTGTTTACGTAATAATTTGGTTATTTCAATTAATGTTCCCATACCATAACTATCAATAAATTCAACTGCTTTCATATCAAATACAACTTTTTTTAAGCCACCGTTAATCAGGCAGGACAAAAGTATAAACAGGTCGTCATTTTTGTCCATATCAGCAACGTCAGCTAAATTTATAATCAGGACAATCCGGTTAAAGTTGATATCCTCGCTTTTTATACCTGGCAATTCACATATTGTGCATTTCATACATATAGTATGTTACATTATTATCATAAAAAATCAACAATAAAACAAAATCATCTACCATAATCAGGATAATTCTGCTAAAATTATAGTAACATCATCATGAAATGATTCTGATTGATTCATCTCCCCCCATGTGTATAATGTATTAATCAAACCATTAATAAAAGCTTGAGGATTGGTGAGATAGTTAGTGTTAATATAATCTGTAAGCCTCTCGAAGCCAAATATTTTGTTATCAGTATTTCTGGCCTCTATTATCCCATCAGTGTAAAGTAAAAATTTATCTCCGGTTGAATAGGTAGTTGTTGTTTCTTCATATGTACCATCTTCTATCCATCCTATGGGGAAACCTTTTACCCAGTTGTTGAATATTGAGCCATGTTTTTTAATAAGCAATGGGGACCAGTGGCCTGCTGAAGATACTGTTACAGTTTTGTTTTTGGTATCAATTAAGGCATATGCAGCAGTGATGTAATTTTCTTTTATATTATTACTCAAATCTTTATTAAGTTTAGTAAGCAGAACTGCCGGATGCTGTGCATATTCCTTATTGTTAGCAAAAGCCATTTTTAACATGGCACAAACAAGAGCAGCAGGAATGCCATGACCTGTTACGTCAGCTATCATAATACCGGTTTTATCTTCATCAATTTTAATAACATCATAAAAATCACCGCCCATTTCTCTGGTAGGGATGTAAGCGTAGGCAATATCCATGTTTTTTATCCTGGGTATATCCTGTACTACCACTGAACTGTGTATCTCGTGTGCAAGGCGTATTTCATGCTTTATCATGACAAATTCATTATGTTCTTCTACTGACTTTTTCAGGGCAATAAGATTTGAAATGCGTGCAATTAATTCATCTTTGTTGAAGGGTTTGCTGAGATAATCATTTGCACCAATCCTGAAAGCTGTCAGTATTTCCTGAGTGCGGTGCTTTGATGTAATTATAATTATTGGTAGCTCATATAACGAATAACGTTTACGAATTTTTTCACATACCTGGAATGCAGAAGTTCCTGGCAAAACTGTATCCAGCAATACGATATCAGGCAACTTTTCCTGCTGTAACATAGAAAATAGGCCAGAATCTTCATGTGAAAATTCTACATAATAGCCTGCATCTGTCAGCATATCGTACAGTATTTTGACATTAACCGGGTCATCATCAACGATATAAATAAATCCCTGTGATTTTTCAAATTGGCTTTGCAGATAATGCTCATCTTTACCTGAAGGATGTATGGTATATTCAATATAAGATTTAGTTGCTGCTAATTCTTTATCAATACTTGCTTCATCATAAGGAAAATACAAAGTTACTGTTGATCCTTTATCAGGTATTGATTCTATTGCAATTGTGCCATTGTGCAATTCCATCAGTTTTTTTGTAATAACAAGGCCAAGCCCCAATCCTCCATATGGGGTTTCTTGAAGTTTACTATCGTATCCAAAATCATCAATATGATGAATTAATTGCTCCGGAAATCCTCCTGCACTATCCTGTACTACAATAGAAAGGGTAGTATCATTGTGTTTTTCTGTAACAATGGATATGGTACCTTTTTGTGAATATTTAACTGCATTGCCTATAATATTTAACAGTATCTGTTGCAGTCTTTGTTCATCTGCAATGATGTGGGTTGCTTTTTTATCAATGTCTATTGTAATAGACAGGGATTTGCTACTGATAACTGGCTGTAATATTGATAATACAAAATTAACTACACCTGCTATATCAACAACTTTCTTATTCAGAATAATATCATTATTTTTCAACCGGGTAAAATCCAGTATATCGTCAATCATATAGGATAATCTTAAGGCACTATTAGAAATCATTTCCAGAGAACTTGTAACAGCAGCGGTTTCACCGGTAGAGTAGCTATGGATAATAGAATTTGTTAAATGTGTTATGCTTTCAAGAGGTATTTTAATCTCATGCGATATATTGGCCAGGAAATCATCTTTGAGTTTATGAAGCCGTAACAATTCCATATTGGTTGAAGTTAATGCCTTTATTTCTAAATTAACCATATCTAACAGGTGCTGAGTTGTAATAGCCAGTTTTCCAATTTCGTCTTTCTGGTTTATTACAGGAATCTGAATGGATGTTGTACCTTCATCAAATTTCTGCAAAGCATTAATAATAGCTTCCACAGGTCTGGAAAATTTATAACTAAATCCAAGTGCAGTAATATATGCAATAATTATAATGGAAGCAATACTTATGATGAATACTGTATAATTATGGTATACGGGTTTTAGCATCACTGATTCATTGTATTCCATATGCGTTAAACATGCTATCGCACTGTTTGCCAGGGATGTTTGTTCAGTAAATTCAAGCAGTTTTGTTTTATGCAAGGTTGAAAAAAACACAGCCGGTTGTTTTTGAATAGTATGTAAACGTTCTGGTGATATACGTGACAATGTTTTACCGTGAGGAATATCAACAAGCAATACACCATTATATGCCGGATTTGGTGTAATCAGAATAACCCGAAGGCAAACCAGCCCTGAGGCAAACATAGGGTTAAAACTGCTTATATATTCATTGGCATCTATACTTGTCTGAGGAATATTGCCACTGTTTAACAACAACATGGTAAGTATTGCATGTGATATCTGTTTTGCTCGTATAGTCCCTTCAGTAATAATGCTTTCATGCTGTTGTTCTATCTGTCTGTTGAGTATATATATAGGTACAGGTGTGGTAATGGCAATAATGATGATAAATGCAATAAAGAATTTATACCGTATTTTCATGTTATTGCAGCTTCTGTATGGTTTCTTTTATCCGTTGTGACCGTACAATATAACCTTTAGCAACCGTATTATCAGGATCAATCAAAAGTACCGTATTCATTATTGTTATACATTTGTCATAATCTTTGCTATTAAATGCTTCAATGGCTTTTTGCTGAAGTTCGGGAATCTGTTGTTTAAGCTTATCCTGTAAATTTTTATAATCAATGGAAGCCTCTGCAATGTATTGGGATGAAGCAGCTAAAAGCGGCAGAGCATCAAAATCTTTTCCCTGCTTTATGAGTAACAGTGCAGCGTTATAGTGTTCTTGTGCCTGTGAGAGGAGAGTAACATACTGTAAAGATCCTTTGTGGTCAGGTTTAAGCGATAGTACCTGCTTAAATGTTTCCAGCGCATGTACATGGTCTTTTTTTTGTACATAGTCCATTGCAGCAGTATAAAGCTTTTTAATGGTTTGTTCCCGTACTGCATTCTTTTCAGCTTCTTGAGAAATATAATAGTCTGGCTTATGCAGTGCAAACTGATATCCGGCTTTAAGGGAAAAAACAGTAGTCTGAAAATATGTGTGCGATAGCTCCGTTAGATGATACATACATTCAGCAATGAGTAGCGTCCGTTCAAATAGAGTCTTTGCTATTCCTGCATTTATAAGAAAACCAGTTTTTGTAGTAGAATCATACGCATCAGTTTTTATAGCAGAAAGGGTATAATACTGTAAAGATACACCAGCCCCAGCATAAATGGTAGCATTATAGGGAAGTACGTAATACAGTGACGGGGCGATAGTTATGCCAAACGACTGCATACTTGAATTGCTGCTCTGTGCAAGGGAAAACCGGTTGTACGCAAGCACTCCGTTAAGCAAGAATAAATCAGTTAAAGGTACAATTGAAAAAAAACCGGAATTTAATCCATTATTGAGACTATTACTGTAATAACCTGTTATTACAGCATACCCTGCCTGTATGCCAACGGTCACATTCTCTTTAAAAGATGTTTGCGCAAATATATTGCAATTAAGTAAGACGACAGTAATGACACAAAATACATACAAAAAATTTATAAGTTTTAATTTCACCTGTATTTACCAGCATGATTGTAATATATATTGAATACTACTATTACCAGCACAAACCTAAAAGATGTAATTTGTCATTGCAATTTCGGTCATTACTATATATCCATTCATAATTAGTTCTGTTATGTGCCCCACTTCGTCCTGTGAGTACGGGTATAACAGCTAGTGTTGAACTTGACGATGAAGTTATTGGAGATGTCCATGTATTGCAGGTATAGTCAGTATCGCAGGAACCATCCTGCAGACTACCCGACCACCAAAAACTATCGCATACGCCTAAATTTTGTAGTTCACCAATAATTGTACCATCCAGTAGATCATTCCAGTTATATGCTATTAATAAACCGGTATCTGAATAAATGGGCCAGTTTGCAGGAATGCCATAATGTTCTGGAAAATTAATTATTGCATCAACACTGTCAATGCTAATGAAAGCAACATAATGATCCTGAGGCAGTGTAGGATTATTTATTAATGATTGATGAATAAGATTATTAATATCCTGGCGTGCTGTACTGCTGGATGAAGCCATGGCACCGGTGTATGTGCCAGCACTGAAAAGATATATTCTGCCAATAGTGGTAAATGGTGCAGGAGTATAGATAGATATATTGTTATCAGGATCGCGCACACAGACATTTACAAAATATTGTTTTCCAAACAATAAATTTGTGATTATTTGTTCAGTTACAAGCTCATTGGACCATTTATCTTCATCAAGAAGTCCGGACTGAAGAATTTCTTCCAATGAAAAAAGAGTCAATGTGCGGCTAACAATAACCTGGTATTGTAATAATTCAGGGGGTGAGTTGTCAGTTGCTAACGTCCACTGTATTTTTGCTGAATTTTCAGTGATATTGGTTACTATTAAGAGCCCATTATTGCCTGGTTTAGGTGCAGTACTGTCAGGGCTTGTATTAGTATATGCGTTTTCCTGGTTAATTATACTATTAAAATTGTCATTTGAACATGATGAAAAATAGATGATAGCAATAGCCATTAGTATAACGCTGGCTATCCTTTGTGACAAATGTATAAAAGTTTTTATCATACCAGTAACATGGTAAAATGGGCATTAGAATAAAAATTACCCCAAAACATATTAAGATAATAAAATTACTATATATTTACAACTTTTTTATTAAATTTTTTTAAAAATTTTTCATAAACTATAATGTATCCTTATGTAACTAATATGGACAAATATAAAATATTGTACACTTCACCTATGGCAGATTATGGGTACAGTTCATGAAATGTCATCTAGAATTAGTAGTTCATTTTTTTATGAAAAATTTTTAAAATGATGTAATTTTTTGAAAAGTAGGAATAATTGAAGTATTTTTTATTTGACACTAAAATACTATTATTTATATAAGGTTCATTCTTTTTCTTTATTTACAGTTTATTGTGATATATAAAAAACTGTATTGTACAGGAGTCGCTAGCTCAGTCGGTAGAGCAACTGCCTTTTAAGCAGTGGGTCCGGAGTTCGATTCTCCGGCGACTCAAAAAATAATATTGACAGTTTCAATATTATTTTTTATCTGGTCAGCATATTTAATTGTCCCCGTCGTCTAGGGGTCTAGGACACCGGGTTTTCATCCCGGCAACAGGGGTTCGAATCCCCTCGGGGATGCATGAAAAAGCACCGTTTTTAAAAGCGGTGCTTTTTTGCTATAATGCGGATAATTATTATAATAAACTTAGTTCAAAGAATAGTATTTAATTTACATGTTAAATTTTAGGATTTGAATATATAGTTAAAAAGCTATATTAAGCATGAAATATTATTTACTAATTTTTATGATGTGAGGATTCTTGCAATATTGTATCAGAAAGACCAGCTATTGTATTTAAAAATTCTTTTGATATAAAAATAGGTTTTCGAGTGATTTTGTCTATTATCACTGCACCCATTTCAATAATAGCTGCAATGGAATTATTATGACAAACTCTATGGAAAAAGCGAAAACTTTTATTTCCAATTTCACCAATTGTAGTATCAATTATTATCTCATCATCAAGGTGTAATTCTTTCATCAAATTTATAGCAACATCAGCTATAATAAGAGCAGAGTTGTCTCCTAAGTCATGTTCGTCAAAACCCAGTGAACGAAGTACATCCCTTCGTACCACATGAATTATTGCAATAATTTCTGGTATACCTACGTGTCCCCACAGGTTAATGTCGTTAACATTAATCTTATAGTAACACGAAAAATTATAAGCTTTGAGTGCATTGAGCTGTATTCGTGGCATATAACAACAACCTTACATTGGTTTTTTGAATTATTTTGTAATAAACAAATTCTTATATGTCATTGTCAATAGTAATTTATTCATAATAGCGAAACATTGTTACGTTGTATGAATAAATAGTATTGCTTGGTGAAGTGTATTATACAGAACTACGTGATTTACTTTTTTCCCTGTACCAGTCATCCTGATCCTTTGGTGGCACTGTATCCTGAGATTTGTCTTTATGAATAAGGGTAATTGCATTATTTGGACAAGTAGAAACACAAAGCCCGCATCCAATGCATTTTTGCTGTATGATAGAACGCAGCCCATCGGTATTCTGTATAGCCTGAATCTGGCATCGTGTTTCACAGGTACCGCATTGTGTACACAATTCAGGATTAATGACTGCATAATAGTGAGCATTTACTGTTTCAGGCATCCCAAATCGAGCTGCAATAAGCTGAACGCAGCAACAGCCACAACAATTGCATATAAAATAATGCCCTTCCTGTATATTGGCTGTCATATGGACAAGTGCAGCATCCTCTGCCATTGTGAGTATTGATAGTGCTTCCTCTTTGGTGATAATTCTTCCTGCATGGGGATGATTATCAAAATAATTGGGTGATTCTGAGATAGATAAACATACTTCGCGTGGTTTATTGCATCCTCTATTAAGAAGAGCTGTCTGCTTTTTGCATATACATTCATTCACTGCAAATGATCTTGAATTATTAATTATGGCAGATAACTGTTCATACGGCATAGGTGATGAGTGAGATTGCACATGCTGTTCAACGGGGATTACCTGCATAATCTGTGGTTTGGGTGTTAAAAAGTAAGGACCGACAGTTTTTATGTATTTTGCATGAAGGCGTGCAAATTCTTCATCTATAAACTTTTGCTGCAATTCGTAAATGCCAAGTATCCATGGTACTGCATTGTAGGTTCTGGTGTTACCGGTGGTATGGCATTCAATAAGTCCTCGATTCCACATGCTTTCTAAATGGTTCGATAGATATTCTTTATTCATTCCGGTACGAGCAGCTATCTGATCTATCGTTTCTTTTTTCAGTGTAAGTTTGCAAAAAAGTTCAGCATCCTCGGGTGTAAAAATTTTTTGTAAAAGTTTTAGTTCAATGCCTGTTTCAGTACGGGGGAATCCGTTAGGCATTGAATTGAGATAATCAGCTAATGTATGGTAACTATCGCTCATAAAAAACCTCAAGTCAAAAAATTGTATAAAAACATGCATAACAGTGTTATGTTATTTGTAAATAATTAATTTACTTTATAAAATAAAAAAATATTGCTTTAAGCATACTGATTACTGTACAATAAAGAAGGTGTAAAATCCTGCTGTCACGGATGATTCTATTACAGTTATTTACAAATTTATTGTTCAGGAATAATACATTTATGAAAAACATCATGTACAATATTGCCTTTTATGGTATCCTGATCTTTGCAGTGCATGTATTTTCCCCTTCTGCTGTGCTGGCTATTACTCTTTCCTGGGATATTCCACAAAATGAAAAGCTGGAATTTGTGTATGATGCCAATATTGAGTATTATGAAAATGGTATGCTTCGCAAAATATATGGTGAACGTAACATCATTGATTTATTGTGTTATGATAAGGACACAAAAGGCCAGGCAGTCAGGGGCTCTTTTTCAGTATACAGAAAAAATATTAATGATTATGTTTACCGATTGGAAGAACAATATTTTTCTGACTTTTATATTAACAGCAATGGTGTATATGTTGTGCCTGAAGGCATTTTTATGCCTAACTTACGGCATCTGCCAACATTCCCGGAGACGGATGTGCATGTTGGAGAAGTCTGGAAAGCTCCTGTTAATATCGTATTTAATAATTTTTCAGTCCCTCTCATATTGCTGCTTGAAGCACACTATACTCTGCTATTTATAAATGACCAAACTAAAGAAGCCTTTATACAATATTCCATACTCATAGATAAAACATTAAAAGACAAACCCTATCCTGAGGATTTGCCAATTAAAATATATGGGCAATATGCAGGTCAGGTAACATGGGACTTACAGAAAAATCAGTCAAAAAAATCGATTAATGCATATAACCTGCTATTGATTTTTGGCAGAACCGGGGAGTTAAGCACTATTGAATTCAAGATGTCTATTGATCAAACCAATAAGGCATATCTCCATGTACCAGAAGAGGAAAAGAAGAAGCAGCAAAAGGAAATAGAGAAAGCATTAAAACAGGATGGTGTTTCTGTTGATTCTGATGCTCGTGGTATGATTATACGATTTTCGGATATTCTTTTTGATTTTGACAAATATAACCTGAATGCTGATGCACGCAAAGTACTGGACAAACTGGTTGAAATAATAAAAGCAAAATACCCCAACAATGAGATCATCGTGGAAGGGCACACTGACAATATTGGTACTGATGAGTATAACCAGAATCTTTCTGAAAAGCGAGCCCAGACTGTGGCTACCATTCTTAAAAATAAATTAGGGCATGATAAAGTATCCTATCGTGGCATGGGGAAGAGCAGACCTATTGATGACAATTCAACAGCTGCCGGAAGGCAACGCAACCGAAGAGTAGAGATCATTATAAAGATGTAAATTATTGCAAAATTCTCTGTGTTCTCCGTGTGAATCGTTTTGCTTCTGTCTTAAATGCCTGAGCAAGTTCTGCCAGTTCATCAAACCTTTTGACAACGAATAATGATTTTAACAAGTTTTTAATCTTTGCATCATCATTTATTTCATGAATCTGTTTATTGGATGCAATAAACGTTTCATTACAGAAGTTAAAATTTTTTTCAATAAGCTGGCCAACCGGTTCAGATATCTTTGCAAAAGGCATTCCTGTCTTGAGATGAACATTTTTTAATATAAGAGCAATAAGCGTTTTCATTGTGCGCTCTTTTGTGGCCTGTATATCCTGTTGCATTTTTTCAAATGCTTTCACTATCATCTGGTTTCTTTCTTTAATTAATCTGATGATTTCTCCTTTAATATCAGGTGGCATTTTGGAAAATGATGGGCTGTGATGTGGAAATGCATATTTCAGGTATGCTGGTTGAAGCATAATACGTGCACACAATGTGTCATTAAGATTTTCGCCCTCAACCATTTGTGCAATATCCTCAGGGGTAAGTTTTAACAGCCCTTTTTGTTTTATCACATCAGGTATGGGCAATTGGTAGATGTATCCTGCAATAGCTTTGTTTTCGGATGTTTCCTCAGCAAAAAAATATTCGCAGAGAAGTCTGGGGAAACCTCTTGCAGGGTCACGCGAATCGGGATCTTCTTCAATATCAATAATTGCATCAATCAGGTTATGGTACGTATTATGTATTTCCATAGTATATAATTGATTAGTATGTATTCCTTAAAATATATTTGTTACTTAAAAAGGGTAAACACTAAAGCGTAAAGCAGAGCATACAGAATTTGATAGTTTAACTAAAATGAATAATACAATGATGTAATGAAAAAAGCAATAAATTTTTTTAAGGCCTGGCTTTTACATCAGTTGATAGAGGGCTGTATATACCCTTTTTATAATACTGATATCCTATCCCTGCAACCATAGCACCATTATCAGTGCATAATATGGGTGATGGGAAAAATATTGTATGGTATTCCTTTTTTTTCTCAAAAATTAATTCACGTAAGCGTTTATTGCTAGCAACACCACCTGCTATTACCAGTGTGTGTATCTTTAACCGCTTGGAAGCATCAAAAAGCCTGCGCACTAATATTTCCAGGGCACGTTCCTGAAAGCTGTAAGCTATTTCGCTTATGTCAGCATCAGGATTATCATGGATATAATTAATTACTGCGGTCTTAAGGCCACTGTATGAAAAAGAATAGGTGTCATTGCTATCAGCAAGAATTTTTGGGAATATGGGTTTTTTTAACGTTGCCTGACTTGCAAGCTTTTCTATAATTGGCCCACCAGGATATCCTAATGACAAAAATTTTGCAACTTTATCAAATGCTTCTCCAACCGCGTCATCAGTTGTATTGCCCAAAAGCTCAAAATTCCCATAATCATGCACACAGTACAGGGCAGTATTACCACCGGAAACCAGTAAACCAATAAAAGGGAATTCAATGCCATGTCCTTCCAGAAACGGAGCGTATAAATGCGCTTCTAAATGGTGTACAGCTATCAGGGGTATTGACAGGGTATAGCTAATAGCCTTTGCTGATTGCAATGCAACAAGCAGTGAACCAACAAGACCTGGCCTGTATGTAGCAGCAACATATGAAAGATCTTTGAAAGTGATTGATGCTTCTTTAAGGCAATGGTCAATTAAATCATTAATGACCTCTAAATGGGCACGTGATGCAATCTCAGGTACTACTCCATAGTATTCTTTATGAAGATGGATCTGGCTGAAAATTGCATGAGACAGTATTGTTTTTCCATCAGCAACTATCGCTACTGCTGTCTCATCACATGAACTTTCTAGTCCTATTCCTAAAATTTTATTGCTCATTAATTATTTTTATTGCCTCGGTTAACTGATTATCAAATTCAAGGTCATACAATGGCCGTTTTGTATAGCGGTATATTTCTGATTTTAAAATAAAATATGCCGTTGAATCAGAAAGCTTAATGGAATTCTTTTCTAGAAGCTTTTTAAACTCCTGTTTTGTTGGCTCATCATATTTAGTGTGTGTACTTATAAATTTTTCCAGTATCTTTTCTTTTATCAGCATATTTATCTGCTTTTGTTCATCTTTGGAGATAGTTGCCATAGGAACAACGTAATCTGGCTGGATTCCTATACCGTGAATTGAAATACCAGAAGGTGTGTAATATTTAGCGATAGTCAGCGTAACACCAGTATTTTCATCTAAGTTAAAGAATTTTTGCACTGAACCTTTGCCAAACGTTTTTTCCCCTAATAATTTGGCTCGGTTGTTATCCTTTAGTGCACCGGATACAATCTCCGAAGCCGAAGCACTTCCTTTATTGACAAGAATAATGCATTTACCGGTGAATAACGGATTTGAAGATGCACGATATTCTTGCAATGTTTCCTTCCCGCCTCTTCCTTTAGTTGATACAATCATGGTCCCTTTTGGTAAAAACATATCGCTTATGGTAATAGCCTGATCCAATAACCCACCAGGGTTCCATCTGAGATCGATGATGCATTTTTTAATATTGTTGTTTTGAAAATACTGTAATGCCTTTTTTACCTCGGTTGAGGTATCTTCACTGAAGACTTTTACTCTGAGGTATCCAACACCAGTGTTATCGATTACAGC
This sequence comes from Spirochaetota bacterium, assembly GCA_029907515.1. Classification (GTDB taxonomy): domain Bacteria; phylum Spirochaetota; class UBA4802; order UBA4802; family UB4802; genus UBA4802. The sequence goes on from JARYLT010000013.1 coordinate 45,560, forward strand.
ATAATTAACCGTTTGTAACTTTATTGGCAATCGTTCAAGTTCAACATCAATGGGTTCATCAATACCTTCACGAATAATAGAAAGAATGACTTTTGTATGGGGTTTACCCCGTATCATGGAAACGATATCATTAATGTTTTTATTCTTTATTGGCTTGCCATCAATTTTATAAATAATATCACCAGGCTGAATTCCTGCTTTCATTGCAGGTGTACCTTCGATAGGAGATACAACAATAATATCACCATTTTTTGCAGAAATTTCAATTCCCACGCCAATAAACTCACCACTGGTTTCTTCTTTTAGCTGGCTGTATTCCTGTTCATCTAAAAAACGTGAAAAAGGGTCATTTAGTGATGCAATCATGCCGCGAATAGCGCCATAAAAAAGGTTCTTGGAGTCAGGCTGTTCTACATATTCATTACGGATAAGCTGGTATACTTGATGAAAGAAGTCTAAATATTTAAATGAAGGTTCTTGCGCAGAAACAGTAAACGCAATATTAACGCCAATAAAAATTCCTGCAAGAAAGGCAATAAAAGCAATATGAAATGAACGTTTGCGTAACCACTGTATCATAGTTTCCTCACTTGGTTTAAGGGTTTACATCAAAAAGTTTATATTTATCAGGATGTTTTGTTTTACAGTAACTGTAAAATGCCTGCTGGCTTACTTTAAAATCCTGTAACACTGTATCCATGATTTCTCGTCGCTGTTTTGATGATTGCTGTTCATCAAAACTTTCAATAAATTCACGGGAAAGGTATTCTTGCCATAAAATTGAAAATTCTTCTTCGGATAACTTTTCACCAATACAGGCTGTAAAGTATCCTAACATAATACACAATATAAGGGCAAAAATTTTCTTCATAGTTACAATCCTGGTATGTAAAATTATACATTAAATTATTTAATCATTTCACAAATGGTCAAGTCCAATTTAGTGTGTAATCCTACCAGAAACATAAAAAATTATTTACCACTCCAATGACTTTTCTTATTCC